>JAITKK010000148.1 GCA_031278475.1 Deltaproteobacteria bacterium | reverse complement strand
GTGGTGTCCGTGGTGCCCCTCGAAGCCGTGGTGTCCGTGGTGCCCGAGGCCCTCATCGTACCCGTGGTGGGGGCTCCCGCACGAGTAGTCGTGGTGGTGGTGATGGTGGTGGTGGTGCCCCCTCTCGTCATCGCAGCCGCAGTCGTAGTGGTGGTGGCAACCACAGTCGTAGTGGTGATGGTGGTGGTGATGGTGGCCTTCGTGGTCGTGGTGGCCCTCGAAGCCGTGGTGGCCGTGGTGCCCACCGAAGCCGTGGTGGCCAAACCCGTGGTGCCCACCGAACCCGTGGTGGCCGTGGTGCCCGCCTACCATGTGGTGGTAACCGTTGCAGTCGTGGCAGTAGTACAAGTCCTCGCCGCAGTCGGGGCAGTAGTAGTGGTAGTCGAAGCAGTCAGGGCAGTAGTAGTAGTGCACGCCGCACTCGTCACAGTAGCCGAAGGGGCCGTAGTGCCCGTGGTGACCGTGGTGGCCGTGGTGGCTCTCGAAGCCGTGGTGCCCGTGGTGGCCGTGGTGTCCCTCGACGCCGTGGTGGCCGTGGTGTCCCTCGAACCCGTGGTGGCCGTGGTGCCCGTGGTGTCCCTTGAAGCCGTGGTGCCCGTGGTGGCCCTCGAAGCCGTGGTGGCCGTGGTGGCCCTCGAAGCCGTGGTGGCCGTGGTGGCCCTCGGGATGATGGTGGTACTCGCCGCACTCGGGGCAGTAGAAGTAGTTGCGGAAGACAGTGCCGTACGGGATCTCGGGTCCGCGCGTGAAGCCGCCGCCCTCTAGCCCGTGGTGGTGGTGATGATGGTGGTGCCCCTCCGGGTGGTGATGGTGGTGGTGGTGATGCCCCTCGGGACTGTAGTGATGGTGGCGGAGCCCTTCGCCGTGGTGGTGGTCATGCCCTTCGTACATGTGCTCGTTGGGGCCGTCGTGCTCGTGGGCGTGGTGGCCCTGTTCGTGCTCGTGCCGGTGGTGGTGGTGGTGCCCGTGGGCGTGGGCAACCCCATCGTGCTCGTGCTCGTGGCTGTGGTGGTGGTGGTGCTCGTGCCCTGACTCGGTGTCGGGCGGGAAGCTCTCGTGCGCGTGGGACGCGGGCGTCGCCTTCCCGTGGGGAGCCTTGGCCGCGTGGGCGTGGGGCTTGGCGGCCGGGTGCTTGGCCGCCGCATGCGCGGGCTTGGCCGGGCGCTTGGCAGCGGCCGAGGGCGGCTTGTGCGCCTTGCCCTCAGCCGGTGGGTGTTCCGGTTTTTTGTTTTTAGGGTCTTCGCTTTTAGCCATTTACGATTTCCTTCTCCCATACGTCGTCAAGGTTGTCCTTGGAGGCCGAGACCTTTATCAGCGGGGCCTCGGAGTTCAGGTCGACGACGTCTTCCTCTATGTGGGCGAGCTCGGGCTCGTCCACCAGGTCTGTTTTGTTGATTAGGATCAGATCCGCCCTTTCCACCTGCGCGGTGAGGAGGAACGGGATGTTGTCGTAGAGCTCGTCCCAGCGCT
Source organism: Deltaproteobacteria bacterium (assembly GCA_031278475.1). Classification (GTDB taxonomy): domain Bacteria; phylum Desulfobacterota; class Desulfarculia; order Adiutricales; family Adiutricaceae; genus JAISMF01. The sequence goes on along the minus strand of JAITKK010000148.1, from coordinate 15,923 downwards.
CGGCGTCGACTATCACCGCGTTGGTGAGGGGGTCTTTCTGGAAGTTCCCCCTGATGGTGTCGACGATGGTCTGGTGGGCGAGCCCTGTCGCCTCGATCAGGATCCAGTTAGGTTTGATGTTCTCCTCGATGTCCTTAAGCGCTCCCACGAACTCGCCGGAAAGCGTGCAACATATGCAGCCGCTGGTGAGGCTCCTGGTCTCGAATGAGGATCCGGATAGCAGCTTGCCATCAACGTTAACGTCCCCAATTTCGTTTTCGATGATGACGACTTTGCCAGGACCCTCGTCCTTGGCCAGGTACTCGGCGAGGCTCAATAGGACCGTTGTCTTTCCTGAGCCTAGAAATCCAGTGAATAAGACTATGCGCATTTCGACTCCCTTGTGTGTTTTTCGGGGATAAGGTTCCTGTCCCAAACGCAACAATATATCATTGCGTATTTGATTACAACAGAAACGCTATGTCCCAGAATATACCAAAGAGCGGTAAAATGGGAGCTTTCCAAGTAAAATCTTGATTATGCAGTGTATTTTTTTGACGCATGTTGACAATGGCCACAAGGATTCGCGCCCCGAAAGCGGCCTTCCTGATGGAAGGATACCCCCTTGCCCCGCCTTGCGTCGCCTTGCGGGGGCAAGGGATGGCAGGTTAATGCAAAAAAGACGTTAGTTTTCGGTGAAAATGTGGTAATATCAAGCGATTACGAATTTTGATTCCTAACAGCAGCATTAAATTTTATAAATAGCCCTTAAAAGCTATAATAATAGACTTATATATATTATTATGACTAATTATAGATTAAAAGGACTTTTGGATGGCAAGCTGACCAAGGCCGCCTTCCTCTTCCTGCTGTCGGCCCTGTTCGCGGCCCCTGCGGCCCCGGCGGCCGCCCAAGAGCTGCCGCCGCGGTTCACCAACAGCCTCGGCATGGAGTTCGTCCTGGTGCCGCAAGGGAGCTACACCATGGGGCCAGGGCCCGCCTTCCTGGGGGGCGCCCCGGATGGCTCCAGGACCCGGAAGGTCAGCATCCGCAACCCCTTCTACATAGGTGTCACCGAGGTCACCCAGCAGGAGTGGCAAGAGCTCACGGGCAGGAACCCGTCCTACCGCAGGGACAGGGGCAACCCGGTGGAGAGCGTGTCCTTCGATGATGCCAAGGGCTTCGTGAAACTGCTAAACGATCTGACGGGGGGCAAGGAGTACAGGCTGCCCACCGAGGCCGAGTGGGAGTATGCGGCTAGGGGGGGCTCGGGCTCGAACTACTTCTTCGGGGACACCCCGGGCAAGCTCCATGACTACGCCTGGTACGACGGGGACATGGCCTCGGGGAGCCACCACCCGGTGGCGCAGAAGAAACCCAACCCCTACGGGCTCTACGACATGTACGGGAACGTCTTCGAGTGGACGACCGACCTATTCGACGACGGCGCGCGGGGTGGGGCCCGCAACCCCCAGGCGGGTGGCATGATGGTCATCAGGGGCGGCTGCTTTGGCAGCAAGGCGGAGGATCTGCAGTCCGCTTCCAGGTTCATGGAGCTCCCGGCCACCAAGAGCACGCTGATAGGCCTGAGGGTGGTAAGGGACGCGAGTTTCCCGGCCGGGAAACCTGAGAGCAAGGACCCGAAGGAGACCAGGCGGCAAAAGGATCGAAGGGACCGCCGCGAGCGCCATGAACGCCATGAGGACCGCAGGGACCGCAGGGACCGCAAGCCCTACAAGAGGCCTCCAAGGCTGTGATATTAGGGCTCGGACTCCAGGAACTTGAGGTTCAGAAGGGCGTCCATGTTGCCGTGCCTCGCAGACCTCCGGAACCACTCCCTGGCCTCCTCGTAGTCCACCGGGCCGCCCTGGCCCAAAAGGGACATCACCCCTAGGTTGAACTCCGCCATGGGGTCGTCGAACTCGGCCGCCATCAGGAAGCACTCCCTGGCCTCCTCGTAGCTCATCTTGACGCCCTTCCCGTAGTTGTACATGACGCCCAGGTTGAGGATCGCCGGCGTGAAGCCGCTCCCGGCCGATTTCCTGTACCAATAGGCCGCCATCTTGTGGTTCTTGAGCACGCCCAGGCCCATGAAGTACATGAGGCCGATGTTGAACTGGCTGCTGCAGTGGCCCTGGTCGGCCGCCTTGATGAACCACTCCATCGCCTTGGGGTAGTTGAGGGCCGCCCCAACCCCCCTGAAATACATGAGCCCCACCAAGGCCTGGGCCACCACGTAGCCCGACTCAGCCGCCTTGAGGGCCCAATGGAACGCCAGGAGGTCGTCCTGGCACACGCCCTTCCCCTCCAGGTACAGGCCCGCCAGCTTGGTCTGGGCCATGTAGTCGCCATCGTCCGCGAGCCGCATGGTCTCCTTGACCTTATCGTTGTTCTTCCCGTCCATCTCCGTCCCTTTCCGTTGTCGCTGGCCCCCCTGCGGGCGTCTCCATCCCATCACGCCCGCTGCCGGTGGGGCAGGGCGGTCCCTCGGGGAGCCCCCTACAGTCACTTGTTTAAGTTTCCCTTTTTTTATTGTTTTTTTCAAGTTTTTTTTCAATTTTAAATTAGTTTTACACTTGCGGTCCCTCTGCGACAAACGGGCTTTGACGGCTGTCATCTCTTAGCCACTTGATTTAAGGCATTCCTGTGGCTGGCTTTGCTTGACGCAAGTCTTTAAAGATGCAACCTGAGGCCTCTGGCATCGGTTTTGCGACATGCCAATTTGGGATTTTTTCCCTGATTGGCATAACGCCTTGGTTGTTTTATGCCTTTCTTACCCGTGTGCGCCATTTGTGGTATTTTGGAAGCAGATGATTAAAGACTTTTGCCTTTTTCATATTGAATGTGTAAAAATATCCAAAGTTTGAGGCAATCAATCACCCGTGGTTATGCCTAAATTTACTCACCAAAAGCATAATTGGAAAGCACAGGAAAAAATGCCCAAAAATTTTTATTTTTCTGATTTAGCTTTTAATGAAAGAATTATTTTATCCGCAAGCTATTTTTTGCTTGACAAACAAGTATGACCTTGCAAAAATCGTGGAAAGTAATTAAGTAGGATTTTACTCACCATATCTTACTACGGAGTGGGGCACAGTGAAAAAAAACAAGGCGACAGGGTTCATTCGCTGGCAAAAAAGGTCAAAAAAGCCAGATGCCCCAGAATATGGGATCTATTGCCCAAGTTGCCATGGATATTCTGAAAAAGAAAAACGAGAGCGGAAGGATATCTGGTTAGGAACAGTGATAGACAAGGAAAAGGGGGTTTTTTACAGCAGAAAGAAGGGGCTATTCGGCTTTACAGTGGATGCTGGATATTATCAGTTGACACCTTTTGATATAGAGTTGTATCAGAAGTTTATGAGAATTAAATTTGGGAATAAACAGGAGAGCAAATCGAAAATCCATAACGAACAATCCATTTCTATTAGGTTTGGCGACACATTTGTGTTAAACGAGTATCTGAAAAACTCTGGATTATTACAACTATTTAAAACTGTTGATGATAAAGCGGATACATTACTGACACTTATTTTATTCAGAATTCTTACAAATAGATCCTATTATCATGCTTACCAGTGGTGGCATAACTCTTATGCAAAAATTCTGTATCCTAAAGCATTGGTATCATCCGAAAATATTAGTGCCTTTTTGGTAAAATTGGGTGATGAGTCATACTTTAGAAGGTACATCATAGAACATATGAAATTTATAAAGCATTTGACACCAAAGTGCTGTATTCTAATTGATAGTACTGGATTACCTAATGATTTAAAGGTTCTAGTTAAAGCTTTAAGTAATCACAATGGAAATGCATCAAATGAAGATCGGCTTGTGTTTGTCATCGAAAAAAATTCAAGTTGCCCAATTTATTATCGCTATGTTTCAGGAAATGTTCTTGATGCATCGACTTTGAATATGATTGTAAATGAACTAAAAGAATATGATATTAAGCTTGATAAAGCTATTTTAGATGCCGGTTATTCGGAAAAAATTTTATTACAGTTATTTAAAAATGATGTACCATTTATAACTAGAATGGATGGTAAAGTATCGGCATTCAAGCATATTCTTGAAAAATATGAGCCGAGCTTAAAATCACCTAAAAATTATATATTATATAAGAATAATCATTTTTATGTAAAGAAAATACCTCTATCTCTGTACAATGATAAGCTAAAAGCATACGCATATCTTTGTCTGGATATCGAAAAAGAAGGTGATGATGAAAAAAGATATCATGATAAATATAAAATTCAATCTATGGATAAATCACAATATCTTAATCACAAAAGAAAGTTTGGAATATTTGTGCTGTTATCTTCCTCAAATATAAAGACACAAAATATTCTGTCTTGCTATGCATATAAGGATTCTATAGAACAGATATTTGATTATTTAATAAATGAATTCAAGATTATACCTGATGGTGTACAATCAGAGGCAGCATATAGGGGTCATTTGTTGGTATCGTTCATGGCGTTAACGGCTTTTATTGATTTGCAAAACGTATTAAGAAAAAATAATTTACAAATTCATTCATCGATTTATGAATTAATTGATTATCAATGCAGAGTATTCCCAGATCGCTTAGTGCCCAATGTAGCGACAAAATCAGTTAATGATATCTGTAAAGCATTAGATATAAAAATACCGAGTGAAATTTTATTGAAATAGAATCTAAAATCCCCTCAAAAATCATGCCTTTACTTAGGTAATAGAAAATCAAAAGCTGAATAAATATCTTAATGACTAAAAATATGTATGATAAGCAATAAGATAGATTATCAATATGGCAGTAAGGCGGGTAAATTTTTGCCACAATTATGAATCCCTTAATGCGGCATTTGAACACTTGGAGCATCGACTCGCAATAAAATGATTGCGAAACGTTTGATACCGATTCGCCGCATAAAACACCATGAAATGGATAATTCCATAACATCTTCATCAATTCACTACAAAATCCGATAATCCAAATAATCCCAACAATAATAAAAAGCTTAGCTTTTGCCATTCCCTTTGGCACATGGTACCTTTGCGGCCATAACATGCCACCCAATTGTCCCGTTTGAATTTACCCCTAATAGCCAAAATTTCATTCAACTTTGTTCCGGGCCTTATGTAATCAGGCAATATGTGCTAAAGTGTCGGAGCATGGGAACATAAAAGCCCGTATTTGCGCATGCTGACTTTTTAGATCACAGCGGGATCCATCCCGGGAAGGTTGTGGCCTTTGCCGAGTTTCAACTCCCACCTTTGCGTGAGCGCCGTGGGTTCGGCCGTTCTGGTAGCCTACGGCGAGGCCGCCTACGGCCTGGGCCACACGACTTCCGCCCTTGCGTTCATAGCGGGTGTGGCGGGCGGCGCGCTCCCGGATCTCGACTCGGACGTCTCCACGCCCCTGAGGTTTTCCGGGCTCCTGGGCGGCATGGCGGCGGCCGCTGCCGTGGTGGGCTTCGGGTCATCCGACGCCCCATGGTTTGAAAGGCCGTGGCCGCCCGTGTCGGTTGCCTTGGCCGCCTTGGCCGCCTTCCTCCTCTTCAACGCCCTGGTTGTCACTGTCATAAGGAAATCCACCGTGCACCGTGGATTGTTCCACTCCCTCCCTGTGCCGTTCCTCTACGCGGGGCTTTTCGCCATGCTGGTAGCAAGCCAGGGCCGCAGGACAGTTGTGGCCGTCTGGGTGCTCGCGGCCGCGGGGGTGCTCACCCATCTGGTGATGGACGCCGCGAAGGATCTCTCGCTCAAGCCCCTCAAGCTCGCAAGCTCGGACATCGGGGCCTCCACACGCCTCTGGATGGCGACGGCGCTTGTGAACCTCTTCGCCCTGGTGAGGCCCTTGCTGCCCCTTGGGTGAAGGGCTTCCCTTTCCCGCCCAAGACCCGGTCCGCCATTCCAAACCCAACCCCAAATCCAGCCCAATATCCAACCCAATATCCAGCCCAATATCCAGCCCCATATCCATATCCAACCCGCAAATCCAGCCATAAATGCGGCCTTTGCCGTGATTGGCCCTGTCTTGGCGCGCTTATCTGGCCCCACCGCATGTCCCATCCCCGCCATGACAACCCGTCCACACTAAAAAGCATCATTATCGTAAGTGATATCCCAGGCTTGTAGGCTGGCTTCCTCCTATTGGCATTGAGCTTCTTGCGCCCGCCTTCCGGCGGGCGCCTCAAGCCGTGCGCCTTCCGGAGGGCCCGCCTATAGGCCGCCCTGGCATTGCGCCTGGGTCCCGGGGAGCCCTGGGGAGCCCTGGGGAGCCTTGGGGGGCCCTGGCGGCTGCCTTCGGGCCCCGGCCCGGCGTGGGACAAGGTTAGGGGGATGTTGGGGCTTTTGGGGAGGCCGGTTTTTTTTCTGTTGACATGGGGATGGCCGGGTGGTATAAAGCTCTCTACCTATTGTTACTAAGAATCATTTTCAATTGCGACTAACTGCGACTAAGACTCATTATTGTCAATATATTTAATATACTAAGACTCAATTTCAATTAGTCCTGCCACCTATTGCGTCATCCCCTAAAATCCGCTGGTTAATTGGCATATTGTCCATAACTAGGGGCCAGGGGCTTAGGATTGCTGTCAATTTTTCAGTGGTTTGGGCATGGCTGAGGTGCCGAATGCGAGCGAAAAACCCCATAATAATTTTTTGCGCTTTAGCGATATTTTTCATAAATAGCGCCGTTTTTGCCGACGTATCGCTGCCCCCGCCCCAGAGCTCGGAAGGCATGGGGGTCTTCGAGGCCCTCAAGAAGCGCTCTTCCGTCCACGGCGGCGACATGGGGACCGGGAAGGTGAGCCTCGGGGAGCTCTCCACCATCCTTTGGGCGGCCTCGGGCCTGAACCGGGGCGAGAAGGGCTGGACCGTGCCCATGGCCAATGGGCTCCCGCCCTACGTGACCGTCCATGTGGCGGCCGACGACGGGGTCTTCCGCTACGACTGGAAGGCCCACGCCCTCGTGGAGCTCTCCAAGGAGAACGTGAAGGGGAAGGTAGCCTCCCAGTCGTTCGTGGGCAGGGCCTCCTACGTGCTGGTCTTCTCGACCGACCCGGAGGGCCTGAAGGCCCTGCGCGACCAGTCCGCGGCCGAGGAGTTCGCCTGCGTGCTGGTTGGGGCCATGACCCAGGACGTCTACCTCGCGGCCGCGGCCCTCAAGCTGGGCACCCGCTACATCCACTCCATGAAGCTTGACGCCATCCAGGAGGCCCTGGGCCTCCCGGAGGGCGCGAGGCCCATAGCCGTCATGCCCGTCGCCAAGTAGGCGGGGGCATTCGCGCAAGGCCCACCACAAAAGAAGCCAATGAAAGACACGACTTTCCCCATGACGCCCGGGGCCTTTCCAAGGCACGGGTCCCCCGAGGCCGCGGAACTGCGGCCCCCCCGCCGCAAAGCCGCTTCCCGGGCCCTTGGCGTTGCCCTTGTTGCCGTCCTGGCGCTCCTAACCGCCTTGGCCGTGCCTGCGGGACCCGCGGTGGCCGCGGAAGCCACCTACAACTCCTGGACCGAGATAGCCGAGGCCATGAGCAAGCCGCTCAACGCCGCGTACGAGTCCTACTCCCAGGGCAAGCCCTGGGAGGAGGCCCGGGATTTGGTCAACGAGGCCTATTTCGGGTTCTACGAGAAGGAGGGCTTCGAGCGCTTCGTGAAGCAGATGATCTCAGGCAAACGGGCCTCCACCGTGGAGTTCAAGTTCGCGACCATCAAGGGGGACCTCAAGAAGGGCGAGCCGCCCGAGAAGATCAAGGAGGAGATCGACACCCTGGTTGGCTGGCTCATGGAGGATGGGGCAATCCTCGACGAGAAGTTCGGGATAACCGCGGCCCCCGCCGCGGGCGGGGCCCAGGAGGGGGCCGCGGCTTCCCAGGAGGGCGGGGAGCTTCAGGCCACCCCCGCGCCCGGGGCCGGCCCGGGCGCGCAACCCGGGATATCCAGGGGGATCGCGGACTTCGGCCTGGCCCTGGGCATACTCCTGCGGGAGGGCTTCGAGGCGATACTTGTGATAGCGGCCATAGCCGCCTACCTGAGGCGCTCCGGGCACGAGGACAGGATAAGGGCCGTCTACCTAAGCTCCATCCTCGCGGTGGTGGTGAGCTTCCTCGCGGCCCTGGCCTTCCAGAAGTTATTCGCGAGCCAGACGGAGGCAGGGCAGCGCCAGGAGCTCCTTGAGGGCGTGACCATGCTTATCGCGGCCCTGGTCCTCTTCGGCGTGGGCAACTGGATGTTCTCAAAGGCGGAGGCCGAGGCCTGGAAGAGCTACATAGAGGGCAAGGTGAAGGCCGCGGTGACCGGCGGGAGCGCCTTCGCGCTCTCGGCCACCGCCTTCCTCGCCGTATTCCGGGAGGGTGCCGAGACCATCCTCTTCTACCAGAGCCTCCTGATAAACGAAGGGGCGGACAAGTCCATGATCTTCCTGGGCTTCCTGGTGGGCTGCGTGGGGCTCGCGGTAATCTTCATCGTCATACGCCTGGGCACCATGAAGCTCCCGCTAAAGCCCTTCTTCATCGGGACCTCCGTCCTGATGCTCATAATGTCGCTTGCCTTCGCGGGCGGCGGCGTGAAGGAGCTCATGGAGGGGGACGTCGTGCAGGTCACGCCATTCACGGCATTCCCCATACCCACCATCGACATCCTGGGCCTCTACCCGTATTTCGAGACGCTTGCCCCGCAGGCCCTCATACTCGCGGTCGCAATCGCGTCCGTCATATACATCCGCAGGAAGAACCGGCAAAGGGACCTTGGCGGGGATGCCTCCCCCGCCTGAGGCCCCGGTAGCCCGTGCCATGACGCAAACAGAAACTTACTCGCTATAACGCGTTTAAAAAACCACATTGGAGGATCACATGCATTCCATTAAACCACTGTGCCTTTTGGCGGCCCTCGCACTCATCCTGGGCCTCTATGCCTCCGGGCAGGCCCTGGCCCAGCCCGCCGGCGCCCAGGCCGGCGGCGCCGGCTTCGAGGAGTTCCCAATCGGCGAGGACCAGGACGTCGGCCCGCTGCACATAGCAGGCGTCTATTTCCAGCCTGTCGACATGGAGCCCGAGGGCGCCGGCGGCCTTCCCAAGGACCAGGCCGACATGCACCTGGAGGCGGACATCTCCGCCAACCCGGACAACAAGCTTGGCTACGGCGCGGGCGACTTCGTCCCGAACCTTACCGTCAAGTACAAGATAGAGAAGCAGGGCGGGAAGACCATAGAGGGCGTCTTCATGCCCATGAGCGCCTCCGACGGCCCGCATTACGGCAACAACGTGAAGCTTGACGGGGCCGGCGACTACAAGATAACCTTCATCATCGACAGCCCGGAGAAGCAGAACTACCTGCTGCACACCGACAAGGAGACCGGCGTCGAGGGCCACTTCTGGAAGGAGCCAATCCAGGTGTCCTGGGACTTCAAGTGGGTCCCCCGCACCTGGTAGGCCGCCCGCATCATAGATGACCGTCTTTTCGATTGACCGCAAGGCCGGAAGGCCCGGGCGGGGCCAAGGCCCCGCCCGGGGCCACCGGCCGTTCCAATACCGGGGCCAGGTCCTTTTTATGACCGCGCCCTTTGGCGATGGCCCCACGCGATGCTTTTATATCTGCTGAAAGTCCTGGACGGGGCCTGGCCCCTGGCGCTGGGCCCGCCTCTCATGGCCTGGGCAAGGGGGCCCGCGCCCCGAGGGGGGCGCGGGTCCCTGGCCCTCGTGGTCGCGGTCGGCCTGGGGTTTTTGGCGGGCCTGGGCTACGCCTGGTTCAAGAGGACGACCGGCTGGGTTGTCCGGGAATACTACGACATAGCCATCCTCTGGCCTCTTTTGCCGCTGATGGCCCTCTACCTTGCGGCACTTTGGATAAGAAGGCCGCGGCCGACCGACAAGGGCCGGATGGGCGCGCCACAGGGGGGCGCCTCCCCCTGGCGCTCGTTTTGGGAAAAGGCTCTCGCCTTCATCCCGCCCGTAATCGTCTTTTTCCTCATGGCACGCTGCCTTCCGGATCTATTTATCGCCCCTCTGGATTTCGACGTGGGCCTGGGCACGGTTTTCAACATGGAGTGGCTCTTGAGGGCCACCGGCTGGCTATGCGGGCTTCTTATTCTCTCGCTCTTGTGGCTGGCCACCGCGATAATCACCCGCAGGCTGGGGCACACGGCCGCGCTCCTGACCGTGACAGCATGCCTTCTGTGGATTTTCTGCTACCTCGGGGCGGATGCCCTGAGGATAATGTACGTTAGGCGCCTCTGGCTCACCTACGGCTGGGTGGCGGACCTTGTGATATTCCTCTCGGGCAGGGAGAACTTCTTCCTCTTCCTGGAGGAGGCGACCCTGGCCTTGGCGGCCCTGTTCCTTCTCTGGGTATCGGTTTCCGCGAAGCCCGGGGGGGATAACCCGGCGCTTGTGAGGAAGGCGCGCTACGGGCTCGCCTTGGACAGGCGCTCGGCGATATTTCTTCTTGTATGCCTTTCCATGGTCTTCCTCTGCGCCCAGAACCTGAGGGCGGTCCACGAGCGGGGGCCGAACATCCCTGACCCTGACGAGGTCTTCGCGCAGGACGGGGCAATAAGGCTCCCGTTGGAGATCGTGGGGGACGGCAACCTGCACCGCTACGCCTACAAAACGGAATCCGGGACGATTGTCCGCTTCATAGTCATAAAGAAGTCGGCCAACGCCTACGGCGTTGGCCTCGACGCCTGCGACATCTGCGGGGCCACGGGCTATTACCAGCGGGGCGACCAGGTCATCTGCAAGCTCTGCGACGTGGTGATGAACAAGACGACCATAGGATTCCCGGGCGGCTGCAACCCGGTGCCGCTCCAGTTCAAGATAGAGTCCGGGGCGATGCTCATCGACCCATCCCACCTCGACGCCGAAAGGCGCCGCTTCGAGTGAGAGGTACCCTATGTTTTGGAAGATGGTGTTCGGGGCCCTCGGGAGGCAGCGCGGCAAGCACATAGGCATAGCCCTGACAGTCGCCCTGGGGGTCTCGCTCGCGACCGCCATGCTGGGCGTCATGTTCGACGTGGGCGACAAGGTGAACCAGGAGCTGAAGAGCTACGGGGCCAACCTCAACATAGTCCCCAGGGGCGGCTCCATGGCGGGCGACAAGTACGAGTTCGAGGAAGGCGGAAAGGAGGGCCTCGCGAACCTCATACCCGAGGCCGAGCTCTACAAGATAAAGATGATCTTTTGGGCGTACAACATAGTGGACTTCGCGCCCTACCTGGAGGTCCAGGTAATGCCCGCGGGGGCGCAGGGCGCCCCCGCGGGTCTTCCCGGCCGCCCCGCGCAGGGCGGGCATGCCCATACGGCCGACCACCCGATGCACGCGGGCAACGGAAATCATGCGGGCCACGGGGATCACGCGGGCGGCATCCCCAATGGCGAAGGGGCCCTGGAGGCCCCCGCCCAGGGCAGGGGCGCGCCGGGGGGGATCACCCTGATTGGCACCTGGTTCAGGAAGGAACTCAAGCTCCCCACCGGGGAGGAGGTGGAGACCGGGATGATCCCGCTGAAGTCCTGGTGGAAGCTGAACGGCGAGCCCGGGGACGACTCGGACGCCAACGGGGTGCTGGTTGGAAGGGACGTGGCCGACAGGCTGAAGCTTTCCCCGGGCGATGCGTTCCCCGTCATCACGCCCAAGGGCGAAAGGCTGGAACTGAAGGTCAGGGGGGTATTCAGCTCCGGGGGCGAGGAGGACTCCCAGGTGTTCTCGCCCATGGCCCTGGCCCAAAATGCTGCCGGGCTCCCGGGCATGGTGGGGAGGGTCGAGGCCTCGGCCCTTACCACGCCTGAAAACGAGCTATCCCGAAGGGCGGCCAGGAACCCGGACAGCCTCTCCCAGCTGGAGAAGGACACCTGGTACTGCACCGCCTACATAAGCTCCATTGCCTACCAGATTGAGGAGGCGCTTCCCGGCGTCAGGGTAAAGCCCGTCATGCGGGTCGCGGAGTCCGAGGGCCCGATACTTGAGAAGACCCAGCTGATGATGGTTTTGCTCACGGCCCTGACGCTCCTTAGCTCGGCCTTGGCCATATCCAACCTGGTCACAGCCAACATCATGGAGAGATCGGTCGAGATCGGGCTCATGAAGGCCCTGGGCGCCTCCAACTTCTCGGTGGCTCTTCTCATCCTTTGCGAGATGCTGCTGGTTGGCGCCTTGGGCGGGGTCTTGGGCTATCTTGCCGGGCTGGGGCTCGCGAGGCTCATAGGCCTCTCCGTCTTCGGCGAGGCCGTGGTCGTGCCCGGGGAGGTGCTGCCCTTGTCCGCCCTGATGGTTCTGATAGTGGTATTCGCCGGAAGCATCCCGGCATTGAGGTCGATACTCAGGCTCAGGCCAACGGAGGTTCTGCACGGAAGATGATCGGATCCCGCTCCAACAGGGGCTTCCTCATGCGGATGCTCCTATCCTCGCTGTTGCGCCGCCGCTCCAGGCTCCTTGTGGCCCTGGTGGGCATAGCCATAGGCGCGACCGTGCTTTTGGGCCTTGTGGCCCTGTGCCACGACATCCCCAAGCAGCTCTCCCAGGAGTTCAGGTCCTACGGGGCCAACATGGTCTTCGTCAGGGCCGGGGGCGTCGGCCGCCTGTCCATGGGGCAGCTGGAGGCCGTCCGGGCCGCCTTGCCCCGGACGGGGCTTGTGGGGCTCACTCCCTTCCGCTACGAGAGCGTTCGCAGCCACATGGTGCCCTACACGGCTGTAGGCACCAGCTTCGAGGATGTCAGGAAGACCAGCCCATACTGGAAGGTGGAAGGCGGTTGGCCCACGGACGAGGAAGGGATCCTCATAGGCGAGGATGTGGCGATGGCGACCGGGCTCGCGCCCGGGTCGCCCATGGCCCTGGACGGCCGCAACTCGGAGCAGACCCGTTACGACAAGGAGATGAGGGTTGCCGGGGTGGTCTCGACGGGCGGGGTTGAGGACGGCTTCATCTTCATGGGGCTAAAGGCCATGGAGGACATGACCGGGGAGGCCGGGGTCCTGGATCTGGCCGAGGCAAGCCTCATGGGGGCCGACGAGGGCGGCGGGCTCGCGGCGATTTCCGGGAACGTGAGGAAGGCGGCCCCCGGGGTGGACGCAAGGATAGTAACCAGGGTGTCCCAGTCCGAGGACAGGGTGCTCTCAAAGCTCACCTCGCTTCTCTACCTTGTGACCTTCGTGGTGCTGTCGCTAACCATGATCTGCGTCGCCACCACCATGATGACCGTGGTCCTGGAAAGGCGCAGGGAGATAGGGCTCAAGAAGGCCCTTGGCGCCGAGAACTCCAGGGTCGCGAGGGAGTTTTTGGCCGAGGGGCTGCTCTTGGGGGTCATTGGCGGCTTGTTGGGTTCCATCCTGGGCCTGCTGTTCGCGAGACTCGTCTCCGAGAGCGTCTTCGGAAGGCCCATGGCCCCGGGGCTCCACCTGATCCCGATCACCATTCTGGCATCCGCAATCGTCGCGGTGGTAGCCTGCCTCTTGCCCGTGTCAAGGGCCGTGGACGTGGAGCCCGCGGTGGTCCTAAAGGGCGAGTGAGCCGATATTTTCGCATAAGCCGAACACAATGACCCACAATGACTGAGCCCGGAGCCAAAAATCCCCAAGGCCAAAGGTCCCCAATGACCAATCTAATGGAAATAGAGCACGTCTCCATGATATACGGGCCGCTCAAGGCCCTTAGCGACATTAGCCTCTCCATACCCAAGGGCCAGTGGCTGGCCATAATGGGCCCTTCCGGGTCCGGCAAGACCACCCTCATGAACATCATGGGCTGCCTCGACACCCAGAGCGAGGGGGAGCTGACGCTTGACGGCATGGTCTTGGGGAAACTGGGCCCCGAGGGCCTCACAGCCATAAGGCGGGAGGCCATAGGGCTCATCTTCCAGCAGTTCCACCTTGTTGGCTACCTAACGGCCCTTGAGAACGTGATGGTGGCCCAGTACTACCACAGCATGGTGGACGAGTCCGAGGCCTTGGAGGCGCTTGATCGGGTGGGTCTCGCCGAAAGGGCGGACCACCTCCCCAGCCAGCTGTCAGGTGGCGAGCAGCAGAGGGTATGCATCGCAAGGGCGCTTATAAACCATCCCAAGCTGATACTCGCGGACGAGCCCACCGGGAACCTGGACGAGGCCAACGAGAGGATGGTAATGGATATCCTACACAAGCTCCATCAGGCCGGCTCCACCATAGTGGTGGTGACCCACGCCCCGGAGGTAGCCGAGCATGCCGACAGGGTCATCGTGCTGGAGCACGGGAGGCTCATCTCCGACACGCTCACGAAAGGCAATGGCCAGGGGGAGGGCAACGCAAAGGCCGTGGGCAAGGCAGTGGATGCGGACAAACCAGAGGTAGAGGAAGATCCGAGCATCCAAGAGGCCGCCCCGGCGTAGGAAAAAACGCCTGATTGAAGTGTCCCAAAGCAATAGTTCCCAAAAGGATCGCTTCGTCTTGGAATTAGGGATCCCGTTTGGATTAATGCTTTCGTGAGGGTCCGGACTTGATAAGGCCGATCTATACTGATCCAATATGTCTCCGATGCGGACGGATTCAGATAGTTCAAAATCACACCATTAGCCGAAAAATTAAGGCAGGGTTTCCTCAAAATTTGAGATTACCAAGAAAAATATTTCTAATGTTTTCTAGGTTTTAAAAAATCATTTCCATTTAGATGAATCAAATGTTCAGGTAATTTTGCAATCCATACTTCTGTATCCCAAGCGAGAATATTTGCAAATTTTTTATAAGTTTGAAAATCAGGAAATGCCGATACAAATATTTTTCCAGCAGAAACATTTTGCGAAATATTCTGAATTTCGTGGATTCTTTTTGGATTCATTGGCCCTACGCTTTTAACCGCTTCAACAAAATATATCCACATTTTGTCCTTATTATAAAGGATAACATCAGGTAGTTTATCATGTACCGTTATTATGAAACCTAGCTCTATTAGTTTGTCAGTATTTATTATCAAATCTTTCTTAGCAGTATCGCCCATATAAAGGCATTCCGAGTATGGAGCGAACCTCGGTGCAAATTCTTCTATAATGTGTTTTAGGAGTTGGCTATGCTCCCTAGGAGAAAAATGGATAATATTATTATTCACGCATATCGGAACTTTCTGAGCTTTTTTCTTTGATGAGTAAATTTCAAGTAGCGAAGCATGAATTGATTGAAAATGCTTTAATGATTTATTCCAATCTTTTTTACCATATTTTTTTAATAAAAATAAGGCTTCTTTGGTTAAACGGTAACTGTAATTTGGTGAATTTGTAGCTTTTCCATTATCTTCAATTATTGTGGCAGTACGCAAATGGTGAATAGCATTTTTTCTGATAGTTTCCCTAGTATTTTCTGCATATTGAATGCCAAATTTTGCAGTAATATACTGTATGATGTCATGAATTCTCATCCATTCATTAGTTGAATTTTTCCATTGATTATTATCATTAATTCCTGCTAATGCGAGTAATGTCAGACAACAAAGCTCACTTGTTTGCGCTAAGGGCATTTTTAACATTGTTAGTATATTTTTTGCATCATCAATCATTGACATTGATAACTGCCTTTAAAATATTGTCACAGGAAGTAGTTGAAAAATCTTTAGAATTCATTATCCGCTGTCCTAATATTGTTAAATCTGCTTTAGAAGGCATTGGTATTGTGTTGATTTCTGTCGAATTAACTTGAGTTGATCCATTAAGGATTCTATAGTACGAATCATACAGTGATGAATTAAGAACAACATAGAGCCCATAAACAGTTTCTTCACTCATTTCACTGTTATCTATAGTATCTATAAAATTAATCTTATTTTGTGTACTGATATACTTATATTGACAAAAGACATTGGCTAAGTATATTGCACACTGTAGTCGGCGTTTTTCTTCTTTTGCTGTAAATCGTTTTATAAATAGGTAATTCTTATTAATCTGCACTAAACTTGGAAGTTCATCAGAAATGTATTCATTACTTTTTCCAATTGGAAAG
>JAITKK010000238.1 GCA_031278475.1 Deltaproteobacteria bacterium | reverse complement strand
CAGCCTCAGGATCAGCCTCAGGATCAGCCTCAGGATCAGCCTCAGGATCAGCCTCAGGATCAGCCTCAGGATCAGCCTCAGGATCAGCCTCAGGATCAGCCTCAGGATCAGCCTCAGGGACAAGCTGATAATAAACTACGGGCCTAGCCACAAGCGTATGGGCAAAAAAATGGGCAGGCATCGGTTGCTTGCGGGTAACAGTCGGCTCAAAGTATATTAACCAAGTGGTTCTACTTTTGTCCGAATGAATATATTCAATTACCGTGACAGGGCGAACAGGGCCGAGTATTGGTTATATTTTATTGTACTTGGGATCATTGTTGGCATAATTTTTTACCTAATAAGACACAGTATGATTAGTATGGTACAAAACGCTCGCAATTCAGATGTGTAAGGCATTATGGCAATTATGGGATTTGTCAATTTGGCAGTGGTACAAGTGAGTTGCATTTTTTCGTACGCCATGGTTGCCCGCAGGTTTCATGATTTCGGACGAAGCGAATGGGCTGTACTTTTGTTTGTTATACCAATAGTGAATATGATTATCATGATTGTCGTGGGCATCATACCTGGAAACAAGCATGCCAACAAGTATGGGGAAAAGGCTTGGCAGCCTGACCAACCCTACAGCCCTCCACAATATCCAGCACAATAATCGGGAGCTTCTTGTCCCATTGATTCGACAGGCTAAATTTCGTAAAAATAATTACTACATTAATCAGTTGTAAAATCAGTTGATGAAATAATAGGTAATACAATCATGGAATGTATACGAATTCAATAGCTCATATTTATTTTATGGAAAATCAGATCCTATGTCATATGTTGATTTCGGAATCGTATGCCTATTTATACTTATTTGGAAAAGGCAGCGATTATATTCCCATATCGTTTTATCGTTTAAATAATTAAGGTAGGTATCGCAATGAAAATTAACATAATCTTTAAATCCCTCATGCTTTTTACCTTGTCATGCGTGTTTGCGTTTTCGACAATAGCTTTGGCAGATGATCTTACAGGTGAGTTCAAATATGATGGCAAGGTTGTAAAGGTCAGCATAGGTGATATTGCAACTAATGAAAAGGGCAAGACAATCCTTACGCTGCTCGTAGATACGGATCTCACGTTTAACTACGATACTAAAACATCTAGTGGGCCAGCAGCCTTAGAGCAAATTTCCAAAGTGATAAAGCTAAAAATCGAAAATAACGGCAAGACCTATGAACCAGAGTCAACAACCGCAAAGTTACTACTACAGAGAGGCCCTAGTGGCGGACTTGTTTTCGGATTCGAGTCCGTTGATTACATCCTTGAATCGGATGCCGTACCGGCAAAAATCATTGTTTTCAATGATCAAGGCGTAAATATCGTCTTTGATGGTAAGACAAAGAAAATCATTAAGTGACTTTGGCTTGATATTTTCGAATTTATGCCTAGTTTTGCCAAACACGTTCTGATTTTACGCATCCATTTGCCAGACTTGTCGGTCAAACCCTCAAACCCCTAACGCTTTGCTAAATGGACGCTTTCGCTCTAGAATAATTCCGGTCTAGGCGGTGTCAAACTCGGCCTGAAGTATCGTAAAGATGAACACCACAAGGCAGCAAGCCTCTATGTTTTCATGGGTAAATTGCGACCTATGAAGCGGGTGGGCAGTCGGTTACCCAGACGGGTAGCTAGGCCGGAATCGAGGCCGGTGGCCAGATAGGAGGCGAGGCTGTTACATAGGCCGGAAGCCAAGCAGGCACACAGGAAGGTAGAAAGGGGCGCAGGCGTGTGCTAAAGGTCCCGACTCGAGGACGGACACTGAGGCGACATCCGGTTCCGCCGTAGGGCATAGGTTGCTTGAGCGACAACTACCGGGCTTGCAGCATGGACGTAGGCAGGAGCCACCGTGACGACGGAGTTAACCTCCACCGGCACATCTTCTTTGTGGCGACCTGAGCCTAGTTCGTAAGCGTTAATCAAAATGTTTTAATTTCATTCTTTTCGATTATATAAGCCTTTTGCAAATATCTCATGGACATTTTAAGGAGTTCATAGATGCTAGTGAAATATAAAACTTCCGGTATAATGCCTCCGACAGCCTATTTTATTATACCTTTGAGCTTTGCGGTTGTTTGTGGGTTGATAGGAATCGTTTATTCCGTTGCGATATTCTTCATCCATACCTTAGTTGTAGCAAAAATTGCAATGACTTTAATCTGGGGTGGAAGTGCAGGTTACATCGCAAGCTATTCCATTCGCCTCTGCCACGCCCGTAATGGCACACGCATTGTGCTTTTGGCTTGTCTGGGTGCCTTAATCGGATTCTATATTTCTTGGGCTTTTTGGCTCACTTTGGTCAACTCATTGCCTTTTCGTTGGGATACCCCATTGAGTAAGTTCCCAAATCCTAGGCATGTGACTTTCTTTGACTGGCTAGGAAGCCCTGGAGTTATGATCGATTTCATAAAGGAAATTAACTTATCCGGTACATGGAAATTTAGGGGGAATTTTGTAAGTGGTGGATTCCTCACTTTTTGCTGGATTGTCGAGTTCGTGCTCTACATGTTGGTGGTGTCAGGCGGCTTATCAGTTGTAGGCTTGATACCTTATTACGAGGAGGGGAAAACCTGGTTCAAGGTTGTTAAGCTAATGAAGAATTCCATAAAAACACCTGTCAGCCGAATTGATTTGACATCTGTAATCAATAAAATCAATGACGGTGATTTCACGTATTTTATGAACACACCTGTTTTGGAAGGCAATGAGCTTCCGAACTTCACACTGGAATTCATGACTGCCCAAGGTGCCCCGTTTTGCTATCTTACGATAGACCTTGTGACTCAGGCGAGCGGAAAATCGGATAGCAACTCCACAGACAAAACTACTTTGGTCCAATATGCGAAGATAGACGAGCCAATGGCAAGTGCCCTCCTTAAGAAATTTACCGATTGAATCATCCCTCGTGGATTTCTAGGATATATCCTTACTTGCCAATAGTGCAATCGGTTTGCCTGACTCATTTTTGCATCCAAGGTTCCCCTGTCTCCGCTATCAACATCCTTTTGCTAGGTAACCTTGCAGAGTCAAATACCAACGATAGCGACCTCTCCATGATGATATCCTTTTCAAAGGAACTGTGTTGTGCAAGTTTCCATTGCGCTCATGATAGCCCTATCAATATGTTAGCCTCGGGCTTTTATTGCTCCCTCGGGTAGCGTGTGTTGAATAAAATTACCGAAAAATTTCACCAACCCATCAATAATAAGCCTTCCTGGCCTGTATGATTGCCAATTTGATTTTACGAATTCCCTGTCGAGCGCAACCACATGAGCAGATTGATTCGATGGAAAATATAATTTTACGAAAATTTTCCCTTGCTATAATTTTAATAACAATGATTGCTTTATCAGCGTGCGGAAAATCAGAGGAACAGCCTACCCTCAAGTACAAAGGAGAGGACTTCAACGTAAGCGTTGGCGAAATCGGGAAAGGCGAAGGCGGAAAATTGATGGTTAGAATACTGACCAATCTTTCATTCGACACTGATATAGTAAACCTTGATCAAGCCATGATGCTAGCCATGAGTGAAGCCGTAAACATAATCAAGGTCAATATTGTCGACTCTGACAAAACTATTCCAGCAGATCTTGTGCATGCCTCGTTTGACCCTATTGGAAATTCAGATGGCGGTAAAATCATAGTTAATTTCAATGCTTTCTCTTTCAGTGTTGACACAACTGAACTTCCGGAAAAAATCGTAGTCTACAACGACAATAGCCCCAGTCTAACTTTTGACGGAAATACCAAGGAATTGATCAAACAATAATTATTTTTGATGAATTCAAGGTTTTCTTTGTTCCCACGGGCATTTTAGGGCTTGCGGCGTGGGGGTGCCTCTCGCAAACTTTCACCATGCATGCGCATGCGAGAGGCCAGTGATGCTTGCAAGGGTCCTTCTGGCCTCGCCCAAGCTTACCATGGCCTTTGTTCCAACGGCTCCGCGCACGCGCCCGGGCTTCCTGGGCCCCTCCCTGAGCCGTCCCAGGCCCCCCGGTTCCAGGGCTTGGTTGAACCGCCCATGCGGCAGCTGGTACCCGCCTTTGGGAGCCGCGGGGGGCGGGTTGAGGCCCATGGCTACGGGCAAAAGCCGCGCCTTTTCGGGCGGGGCCCCGCAAACGCGGCGCCGGCACCGAATGCCCTGTATGAAGCGCAAGCCCCGTATGCAAGAAAAGCACCGTATGTCGGTATGCAAAAAAACCAATATGTGCCAAACGCACCGTTTGTAGCCCTGGGACCGTATGAACCATAATGGCGGTTAGCCCCCCGGTTCGGCGTAAGGGCCGGGGAAGGCCTCCCCATGCTGGTTACCCACGTGCCCTCGGGATAGATGACCAACTTGTCCTATGTCGCGATACCGCTGTGTTTTGCGGTAGCGAGCTCCGTCCCGGGCTATCCCTGCCCGTGCCCCACGTGGACGGCGTTGCCTATGAAATCCTTGCGACCTTCGTGTATGGCACGCTGGTCGCGGTAATCGCGAACAGCTCAGGATTCCTCGCCCATGCTCGCAGCCCCCGGAAGGTCCTGTTATTGGCCGTGCTGGGCGCGACGGTGGGATATTGGCTCGCTTGGTGCCGTTTGCTTGCCTTGTTCGCGACTGTCGCTACGCTCTCACCCAAGTCGATCCGGCCGCCTTTGCCGCACCCCCGCCACGACCCGGGGAAGCGCCCGGGCCCATGCGCGGGATGCCCGGCCTAAACGGACGCGCGCCAAATGACCCGCATGCCGAAGGCTTTATGGTAGCGGTAGGCTGGGTCTTGGGGCATGCGGTTTGTTGATGATTTATTGGATTGTCCCCGGTCTGGGAAGGCTGCCCTGTTACGGGGATGGCCGCCCTGCCACGGGGACGGGGGCAGGCGTCCGCGCCAAGGCCGCGGCGGGGCATCCTGCGGGTGGGGTAGCGGGGCGGGCCAAAAACGGGCAATACCCCTGTTTACTAAGCGCGCCGGTTGCGGACGGGCCCCTCCCGGCCTTCCCCCTGAGCCCCATGGCGGCCAAGGGGGCCCCGTGTTCCCGTGTCGCGGTTGGGCGGGGCGATCCCAAGCCCGGAAGGCCTGACGATGCGAACGGCAAAAAGCCCATGGTTGCGGGATCCGGGGATCGATGGGGGGCTAGGCCCCGCCCTGGCAAAGAGGTTTCCCACCTGAGGGCGGAAGTGGCGTCACGGGCGTCACGGGCGCCATGGGCCGCTCCCTCGGGCCCTGGCTTGCCATGGCGCGCCTATTCGGAAGCCACGGGCTCCTCGGGGGGCGGCTCGCCTTCCCCCTGGTCTTCATTTTCCTTCCCGTCGGGGGCGGCCGGTTCGTCCTGGTTCCTTAGCTGCTGCTCGTATTTTTTCAGGAGATCCGTCATGTGGTCGACACTCGGCTTGTTCTCGGACCCGTGGAACAGCCGCGCCAGCGGGTTGGGCTCGAGCGGCAGATCGAAGCTCTTTATGATGTAGAACATGCTGAAGTAGAGCCGCTCCAGGAGGTTTGGGTTCTCTTCGTAGAACCCGCAAAGGGTCGGGTTGTTGTCCAGGAGGAAGGGGACCGGCTCCGTCTCGTTCGACTGGGGCTTTGTGAAAACACCGGTGATGTAGAGGGCCTTCAGGATCTTGTAGAGTATCGAGTCCAGGGGGTCCGTGTTCTTCCCGAGGCCCACCAGGTGCGAAAGGTAGGGATCCGCCAACAGTTCAGGCATCACGAGGTTTTTGAGATCCACCAGCTTTATCTCTATGTTCCCGTCGGGATCCTTCTTGACGTTCCTGCGGAAGGCATCCTCGATTGCCCTGCAGCACTTTTCGTACTCTGAGTTGGAAAGAATCGGGCAGCGCAGTTTCTTTTCCAGCACCACCTTGTATTCCTCCGCGAGCGAGAGCTGGTAGTCCTCTTTCCTCTGGGTGATTATGGGCGGTATGGTCTCCATGATGTTGGTTTCGTTAAGGACTATGGTCATGTCCCCGGTGTTGTCCGGTTTGGGCTTCACGCTTATCGCGTTGGTGCTGGACTCGATGTCCTTTAGGAAGTCTATGAACTTCTTGAAGCCCAGGACCCTGTAGTCGAAGTCGGACTGCAGCTGGCGGATCTTGTGCAGCAGGGAGGAGCCGTGGAGCGGCACGCCCTGGTCCAGGAGCGTCGCGGCCGCCCTCAGGACCAGGTTGCGGTAATAGTTGGGGATGGGAAGGCCGGCCGCCTCGAAGTCGCCCTGGCTCACCAGGTTCTTGTAGTAATAGAGGTAGTCGGCCGCCTTGGTGAGTATTGCCGAGGTCGCCTCCTGGGTGACGCCTATGATGACCACGGTCTTCCCCCGCTCCTTCAGCTTGGTGTAGAGGGGCACGTAGTCGGCGTCCGAGGAGAATATGGCGAACACCGACACGTTCTTGCTCTCGAAGGCGATTGACAGGGCCTCGGTCATGATGGTCATGTCCGCCATGTTCTTGAAGCCGCCGAAATTGGGGATGTCGTGTATCTCCACAAGGTTGTCGTAGAAGTTCTTCCTCAGGCTCCTTATCCAGTGGTGGTTGGAGGTCTTCGCGCAGGAGTAGGCGATGTCCCCGAAGGACTTGCGGTAGCGCAGCGGCCCGAACATCTCCGTGAGCTTGTCGCAGACCGGCTTGATGTCGATTTCGTCGAGCGTTCCTTCAAGTTTCAGGGTGTTGCAAAGGCCGATGACGTTCTCCACGTCTATCAGCAGGACCGTTCCGTTGTTTTCAGGGTTCATAGCCCTCACCAAGCTGTCCTGACCCCTTCCCGCTTTTGTTTCCCGGGCCGGGGGCTTCATGGGGGCCTGGTTTTTGCCCCCTTGGGTGTGACCGGGGCCTGCCGGCCCCGTGGGTTGCCTTGGGGCCATGCCCCAGGGCCTTTCGCCTGCCGCCCTGCCAAGGCCCTGGCCTTAGTCGCCCAGCGCCCTCAGCCAGTCCTCGAGCATCAGGGCGCTGGCCTCCTTGAGGGCGTCCCCGTGCCTCAAGGCGTCCTCCCTGACGGACCCAGGGTCGATGCCCGCGGCGCCCAGCTCGCAGGCGTGCCCTATGAGCCACTGCTCGATTGTGAGGGCGTCCGCCTCCGGGTGGAACTGCAGGGCAAGGAGGGCGTCCCCGGCCCTGAAGGCCTGGTTGCGGGTGGCGGGGGTGGATGCCAGAAGTTCCGCCCCCTCGGGGATGTCGAAGGTGTCGCCGTGCCAGTGGAGGACGGGGACGCCCTTGAGCCTCGCGAGTGGCGAGAAAAGCCCCCCTTGCGCCATGGTGAGTTGCGAGAAGCCTATCTCCTTTTGGTTGTTGGGGTAGACCCTCGCGCCCATGGCCTTGGCCATCAGCTGCGCCCCCAGGCAGACGCCCAAGGTGGGAAGCATGGCGTCGGCCCTCGCCCGGACCATAGCCAGCTCGTCGGCCAGGAAGGGGTAGAGAGCCTCGTCGTTGGCCCCTATGGGCCCGCCCATGACGATCGCGAGAGGGGCCGACAGGAAGGCGCTTTCGGAAGGGAGCCCGAGGCCCGCGTGGAAATAGCGGGGGGCGTAGCCGTGTTTTTCGAGAACGGGCAGGAAGGTCCCCAGATCCTCGAAGGGCACGTGCTGTATGACCAGGCAGTCCATGGGCGGTGCTCCCTGTTCGGCCCCCCCGCGGGCAAGGGCGAATGCGGGCTAGAGGTCGTGGGGTATCAGGGCCAGGAGCCTTCTGGTCTCTTGGTCCTGGGCCCTCTCCTGGGCCTCCCCCAGCTCGTGGTCGTGGCCCAGGAGGTGGAGGATTCCGTGGATGAGGTAGAAGTAGAAGAGCTCCCCCTGGGGGATCCCCAAGGCCTTGGCCTCGCGTTTCACGGTCTGCGCGGAGAGCGCGACGTCCCCCAGGTAGTCCCGCAGGGGCCCGCGCGGTTCCGGCTCCGGGGGCCCGGGCGTCTGGGGGCCCCTGGCGGGCCCCCCCCGCGGGGGGCCCCGCCAGGGGAAGGCCAGGACGTTGGTGGCGCCGTCCACGCCCCTGAACCTGCGGTTGAGCGGGAGCATGCCCCTGTCGTCCGTGACCAGGACGGACAGGGAGGAGCCGGCCCTCCCGAGGGCTTTGAGCACCGCGCCCACCCGGCGCTTCAGCGCGAGGGGCCTAATGGGTAACGCGCTTTGACTGTTCCTGAGCGAAACTGCCATAGACCTCCCGGCTTCTGTGCTGCTGCTCCCTCGCGGTGTCCTTGTTTATCCCAGGGTAGGCCACCCTGTGGTGGTAGATGCCGACGAGTATCGAGACGAACACCCGCTTCACCTCGGTGAGGTCCCTCAGGGCCAAATCGGACGCCTCCAGCTGGCCGTCGTCGAAGACGCGGTTTATCAGCGTTTTCACGAGATCGTGTATCTTCGCGGGTTGCGGGTCGGTGAGCGAGCGGGTGGCGGCCTCGCAGATGTCGGCGAGCATCACCAGCCCCGCCTCCTTGCTCGATGGCTTGGGGCCGGGGTAGCGGAAGTCCATCTCGTTTATCTCGGGTGAGTTGGGGCCGCGGTTCTCCAAGGCCTTGTGGTGGAAGAAGGACATGAGGCTTGTGCCGTGGTGCTGCTCGACTATGTCCACTATCTCGGGCGGGAGCTTGCTGGCCCTCGCCATCTCGGCCCCGTCCTTGACGTGGGCCACCAGAAGCAGCACGGACATGGTGGGGGTGAGGTTGTCGTGGCGGTTTTCCGAGCCCTGGTTCTCTATGAAGTAGAGGGGTTTCCGGATCTTCCCTATGTCGTGGTAGTAGGCCCCCACCCTCGCGAGGTGGGCGTTCGCGCCTATGGCCTCGGCCGCCGCCTCCACCATGGAGCCCACTATCACCGAGTGGTGGTAGGTGCCGGGGGCCGTGACCATGAGCTCCCTGAGTATGGGCCTGTTGAGGTTCCCCAGCTCCATGAGCTTGAGGTTGGTGGTGAAGCCCAGGACCAGCTCGATTATCGGCACAAGCCCGGAGGCGACTATCCCGGACAGCAGCCCCGAGCACACGGCGGCGGCCAGCTCGTGGCCGAGGGGACCTGCCCGCAAGGGGCCCGCGGTCAGGTTGATGCCCAAAATCGTGAGGGCGTTCACCGCCGCGCAGAGGATGGCGGACGGGATGAAGCGGCCCCGCTCGGATATGTTCCTTAGGTGGTAGATGGAGGCGAGGGAGCCTGTGCAGAGGTAGATGAAGCCCTCGAGGGTGTCGAGGGGCGCGACCGCCGCCGCGAGTATGGAGCCCAGGAAGGCCGTGTACACGGCCTTCCTGCGGCCCAGGAAGATGGTCGCGAGCATGGCCGCCGCGGGTATGGGCATCGCGAGGAATATCGCCCGGTGCCCCAGGGGCCCGAAGCCGCGGCTGAGGCCGCGGCCAAGGCCCACGGAGGCCCAGGCGAGGATCACGTACATGAGCAGGATGCCCGTCAGCAGGGCCATCTCGCGCCCCGATCGCCCGTGGCGGTCGGCGGAGGATACCGCCTGGGTGACGGTCAGGAACACGAAGAATATGAGAAGTATCCCGAAGGTCCTGGCAAGCCACAGGCCCTTGGGGCCCTGGCCCAGGACCGCCTGGATCTTCATGGCCTGGAGCGGGGTGACTATCTCGCCCTCCCGGGCAAGGGTGTCGCCCTCCAGGACCAGGTGGGACATCTGGGGCACCTGGCTCTCGGCCTCCCGGCGCATGGTCTCAAGGGTCGCCCGGTCCAGGGCTAGGTTCGGCCTCAGTATGGCCATGGCGAGGTCGGGCAGGAGCTCCCGATCGTCGCCCGGAAGGCCGGCCGAGAGCAGCCCGGCCCTGGGGCCCACCAGGCCCTTGGCCTTGGGGAGGGTGAGTATGGCCGCGTAGGGCGTGAGGGTCACCCCTGTCCCCGCCTTGGAGATTCCCACCGGGCCGCCCCGGAACGAGGGGTCGCGGTCGCTCTCGGGCGTTATGCCCTGGCCGAGCAGCTCAAGGGTCAGGAAGGTCAGCTGGCGCTCCAGCTCGTTCGAGAAACCCTCGGCCCTGGCCCTCTCCAGGAGCCTCAGGGTGGCGTCCGGGTCGCCCCCCATGCCGAAGGCCACGGAGAAGTCCACCACGAAGGCCTCGGGGAGCTCTGCCGCCCCGCTCGCGATTAGCTGGCGGCCCCTGCGGAAGAGGCCCCTTATGGAGTTCATGGCGTCGGCCGCGACCGAGTCGTCCAAAAGGTAGACGGGCCGCACCGAGGCCCGGGCCTTGGCCCGCTCGGATGCCGAGAGCGCCGGGTCGGGCACCAGCACCTCCCGCTCGGAGACAAGCGTCCTCGGGGCGGGCTCGCCCTGCCTGTAGCCCTCCGGGAGCGGGTTGGTCAGAAGGGCCGCGACTATCGCCACCACCGCGACCAGGGCCGCCTGGCCCCTGAAACCCTTGGTGAACGGCATCCTCGCCATGGCCCAAAGCCGCGACGGGAACCCCGCGCCCTTCTTCCGGCCGTTTTGCGACTTCGCGGGCGCGCCCAGGCGCCCCAGCCTGCCAGGGCCCAATCCGTGCATGCCGGGATGCCCCCCCGCCTTGCCCATGGGCGGCGCCCGCCCCCGGGGGCTAGCGCCCCCTCCTGGGGCTCTGGTAGGCCTCGAGTATCTGGCGCACGAGGCGGTGCCGCACCGTGTCCCTGCTGGAGAAGAAACAGAAGGATATGCCGTTTATGCCCGGGAGTATCTCCATGGCCTCCTTCAGGCCCGAGGGCTCGCCCAGGGGGAGGTCGCTTTGGCCGGGATCCCCCGTCACCACCGCCTTGGACCCCGGGCCCAGGCGGGTCAGGAACATCTTCATCTGCTCCCTGGAGGTGTTTTGCGCCTCGTCGAGGATGACGAACGCGTTGGAAAGGGTCCTGCCCCTCATGAAGGCGAGCGGGGCGACCTCTATCTGCCTGCGCTCGGCGAAGCGCTGGAACTTGTCCTGGGGCATCAGCTCCTGCAGGGCGTCCCACAGCGGCCTGAGGTAGGGGTCTATCTTCTCGGCCAGGTCCCCCGGCAAAAATCCCAGCCTCTCGCCGGCCTCCACCGCGGGCCTCGTGAGCACGAGCTTCCCGTAGTTCCCGGACAGAAGCTCGGAGACGGCCGTGGCCACCGCCAGATAGGTCTTCCCCGTGCCCGCAGGTCCCAGGCCGAAGACCAGGTCGTTCGCCCGCATGGCCGCGAGGTAGGACTTCTGGGCCTCGGTGCGGGCTACGGTGGCCTTCCCCGCGACGGAGGGCGCCGGCTGGGAGAAGAACTCGTCAAGGTCGATGTCCGGGTTTTCCGATATGAGGAAGCCCAGGCACTCCACCTCCCATGCGGAGGGGCTCTCCTCGGCCGTGGGCATGATCTCGAGGCCCCTTAGGGCCTTGCGGCCAAGGGCCAGGAGCCTTGGGTCCGTGTCCGGGAGGAATACCTCGCTCCCCCTTTGCCCCACCTTGAAGCCCAGGGCCTCGGAGAGGATCCTCAGGTTCACGGAGCCGGGGCCCAGCCTGGACCGCCTCGCGAGCGGGGCCTGCTCGGCGGCCAAGGGGGACCCGTCGCCATCGCCGGTCCCTTTTTTGAAGTTGCCCTTGTTGGGAGTCATGCCAGGGCCGTCCCCACGGCCGTGTAGATGAGCAGGCTCACGACGTCGTTTATGGACGTCACGACCGGCCCCGATGCCATCGCCGGGTCAATGTCCACAGTCTTGAAGAACACGGGCGTGACCGCCCCCAGGAACGCCGACACGAGTATGGCCGCCGCCATCGAGAGCCCCACCGCGAGCCCTATGTGCAGGGCCCTGTTGAGGGACCCGGATATGAGGGCGATGACCACCCCGAAGCTTATGGCTATTATGGAGGTGATCTTCTGCTCTTTCCCCAGGTTCCTGAGGATGTTGCCGCCCGCGAGCCTCCCGGTCGCGAGCCCCCTGACGGTTATGGTCGCGGACTGGCTGCCCACGGCCCCGGATATGCTCATTACCATGGGCACGAAGGCCACCAGCACCATGGTCTTCTCAAGGGAGGCCTGGAAGGCCCTTAATATGAGGCTGGTTATTATGCCGCCGCCCAGGTTGAACAGTAGCCAGGGCACCCTGAGCCCGGCGGTCCTCAAAGGGCTCTTGACGTAGAGCTCCTCTTCAGAGGAGCCCGCGAGGCGGTAGAAGTCCTTGTCCGCCTCCTCGTGGACCACGTCTATGATGTCGTCGACCGTCACCCGTCCCAGAAGGCGGTTCTGGTGGTCCACCACCGGGGCGACCTTCACGTCGTACTTCTGGAACTTCTGGGCGACGATTTCCTGGTCCTCGTCGGCCTGGAGCACAAGCCCGGGCGGCTTGGTTATGAGCTTCGCCATGGTGTCGGAAGGCCCGGCCAGCAGGATGTCCTTGAGGCTCACCTCGCCCCGCAGGGCCCCCAGGGAGTCCACCACGAAGACGTGGCCGATGTCGCCCACCTCCTCGGCCATGCGCCGAATCCTTCCCACCGCCTCCTCCACGGTGTCGGTCTCCAGGACCGAGACCAGCTCCAGCTGCATGAGCCCGCCGGCGGTCTCGCCGTCGTACATGAGGAGGCGCCTTACCTCCTCCGAGTCCTCGGAGCCTATGTTGGACAACACCTCGGAGGCCGTGTCCGAGGAGAGGTCCCCCACAAGGTCGGCCGCGTCGTCCGACTCCATCTCCTGGACCATGCCGGTCAGGCGCTCCACCGGGAGCCCCTGGGCCACCACGTCCCTCGCCTGGGAGTTCAGCTCCACCAGGACGTCCGCGCCGGTCTGGTTGTCAAGGAGCGACACCACCTTCACGATGTCGTCCATGCCCAGCGGCTCCAGGGCGTCGGCGATGTCCGCCGGGTGCAGGCTCTTCAGAAGCTCCGAAAGCTCCTGGTCCTTGCCCTCCTCAAGAAGCGGCCTTATGGCCAGCCCGCTGCCCCCGCTCATGGGATCCCCTCGCTCAGCTGGGCGGGAAGGCCCGCTCCGTGGGCCCTTCGGGCCCCAGCTGCTGGTACACCACCCCGTTCCACACGGCCCTGAGGGCCTTGCCGTTCCCGGCCGTGACGGTCACGCCCTTGGAGCTGTCGAAGCTCCTGGACTCCCCCTCCCTGAAATAGACATGCTGGAGCGGCCCGTTGTCCACCGTGAGCTGGGCCCAGGTGGCGGCGAGGGCCGTGAGCGTCAGGCTCCCGCCCTCCCTGGGGGCCTGGGGTGCCAAGGTGGCCTGGGTCGCGCCCTGGCCATCCTGGGCGGTAAGCGTCCCGGTCTGGGAGGAGCCGCCCCTGGCCGGGGAGGCCAGGGTGGACCCCGTCCGGGCCCCCCCGTCGGGGGCCGGTGCCTGGGCCTGGGCTTGGGCCTGCGGCTGGGCCTGGGCCTGGGCCGGTGCCTGGGCCGGCTTGGCCGGCCCCTGGCCGGCCGCGGCCTGGGCGGGCGCCTGTGCCTGGGCGGGGGCCTGGGCCTTGGAGGGGGCCTGGGCCGCCTGGGGCTCCTTGGGCTTGGCCACCGCCCCGTCGTCCGCCGCCTCGCTCGGGGGCTTCAGGAAGCCGATGTAGCGGGACGCGAAGTCCCTCGCCCCGGAGTTGAAGGTCACAAGCAGTATGGCCGCGACGACGATGGCAAGCAGCAACGCGACTATGCTTCCCGCGCCCCAGCCGTCCTCGGACACTATGTCCGACTCGCGGTACTTGGAGGTGAGCGGCTTGTAGGGGTTGGTCCCCAGCTCGCCCGTGTGGCGCTTGTACTCGCGGACGATGTCCGCGGGATCGAGCCCCACGGTCTGGGCGTAGCTTTTCAGGAAACCCTTGGCGTACACCGGGGCGAGGCCGGTGAAGGTGCCGGACTCTATGTTCGAGAGCTGGTCGAGCGTTATCTTGGTCCGGTTCGCGATCTCCGAGCGGGAGAGCCCCGCCTTCTCGCGCTCGGCCCTGAGGTGGGCGCCGAGGTCGGCCAGGCTCTCGAACTCCAGCGAGGGCTTGGCGCCCTGGGCGTCGCCCTGCTTGGGGTCGCCTTGGGGGCCCTTGGCGCGGGGGAACAGGGATAGTGGTAGGAACATCAAGTGCTTGGGCTCGTTTCTTTGTTGGGATCCCGCCCGCGGGCGGGGCGCCCCCGGGCGGGATTCGGCCTACCCGGGGAAGTCTTCGGACAAGACCCGCCCATGGGCGGGTGACAGGGCTTTCACAGCATGGTCTTGATGACCGCGTTCTTCTTCAGGGTCTCCATGTAGGTGTCCAGCTTGGCCCTGATCTTCATCTGCTCGAGATGCCTTCTCGCGGTCTGCCGCTGCTCCTCGGTGAAGGTCTTCCCCCCCTTGGGGTCCGTGTCGGCGGTGGGCGCCGGCGCCATGGTGGGCACCACGTTGATGAGGAGCACCACCTGCCCCCCGTAAAGGGGTTCCGACACCGTGCCGGGGGTCAGCTGCTTGGCTATGGCCTGGAGCTCGGCCTGCAGCTCGCTCACGGTGATGTTCCCAGGGTTCCCGCCCTCGGCGGCGCCAGGGCCCTCGCTGTACTTCCTGGCAGCCTCCTCGAAGGGGAGGCCGGCCATGATCTCCTCGCGGATCTTCTGCGCCTTGGCCATGATCTGGCGGGCGCTCTGCGGGGTGCACTTCAGGTAGATTATCCTCACCCCGTCGAAGTCGGAGACGCCCGAGGCGCTCATGAGCGGCTCGACCCCCGCCGGGAGCTTGCCGTTAAGGAACGACGTCACCTCGCCTTCCGTCACCACCAGCTTGTTCACGACCGTCATGCCTATGAGCTTGTTGGTGAGCAGCTCCTGCCTGAGCTGGAGCCTGAAGGCCGGGAGCGTCATGCCGCCCTGCTTGAGGGAGGCTATCAGCTGGTTTTGGTTTATGTTGTTCTCGGTGAGGATCGTGCCTATGGCCTGGTCTATCTCGGACTCCGTGACCGTGATGTTGTAGGCGGCCGCGGCCTGGCTTAGGAGCTCCTCTTCGATCATCTTGTTGAGCACCATGGTCTCGACGCTCTCGCCGCTCGCGGAGAGCGCCGCCTTCTGGGCCGGCGACAGCAGCGCGAGCCTCGCCTCAAGCTCGGAGAGGGTGATTATGTTGCGGTTCACCTGGGCCACGATCCGGTCCACCTTGGTAGCCGCCCCTGCAGGGGCCGCGCCCCAGGGCGCGATCGCCCAACCCAGCGCGATGGCCAGGGTGAGCGCGAGGATCCTTTTGGAAGACGTTCTGGGGATAGGGGGCTTCTGGGTCGTCATGGGCATCTGTTAGGTGTCTCCTTCTCCTGGGGGAGGGCCGCGCCGGGCCCGGTCGGGCCGCTGGGCTTTTTTGGGTATGTCAGCAAGGGCTAACCACACATATTAGCCCCCAAAACCGCCGAGGTCAAGATTCGCGAGGGGCCCCGTGGCGCCCTTTGGGGCGCATGCCCCTGGCGGTGGTGTTGCCCGCCCAGGCAAAAGGCCCCGCCCAGGGAAAAGGCGCCCCGCCCCCGCCGGGGGCGGGGCCCCTGTGCGGGCCACGCTAACGTTCGGGCCACGCAAACGTTGACGCCAATGGCCTGGCCCCCCCTGGCGCCCAAAACGGAGATAAAACGGGAAAAGGGGAGGGCGAACGGAATGCCAAAAACGTGCCCCCCATGCCTTGGCCCGGGTGCGCGGGATATGCCCAAAAACCGCTCCCATGGCGGCTTTGGGCCCCCATGGCTTGATCATGGCGCAAAATGAGGGTAAGATCCCATATTCATGCGCAAGCAATGCCCCCCACCCCCCAGGGGCCCCATGGGCCCCTCCACCTGAGAGAACTATTTTAGGTCAAAGCAAGAACATGAGCCAAATAAGCGCCATCCGCAAGACGGGCCTTGGCTTGGCCGCCCTGGCCATCCTCTTGGCCTGCGCCTTGGCCCCAGGCCCCCTCTTCGCCCAGGCGGCCAAGGGCCCCAACGGGGACTCCGACAGGGAAAGCCTGGACCTCAACACCATAGCCACCCTGAGCGTCGCCCTGGTCTTCCAGGCCTACGGCTACATAGGCACCTATGCCGACCTTCTGAGCACGGGCGTCTACGAGGCCGACAGGGTCAACGCCATGCTCAAGGAGACCACCATCTACCTCCAGAACTCCCGGGACAGGCTGACGCTCTTCCAGACCTCGGCCATGGGCCTGAGTTCCGGCGACAAGAAGTACATAGCGGAGGTGGTGACCATACTGGATCTCCTCATAAGCGAGGCCCAGAGCCTGTCCGCCTTCGCCCTTAACCACAACGAGAACGACCTCAAGCAGTACGAGGCCAGCAAGACCAAGGCCTGGTCCTCCATCAGCAAGCTGCTGCGGTCAGGGTAGCATAATTTTATATAAAACTGTCAAATTTTATATTATTTACTTTTATTTATTAATTTATTAGCATATTATTGCGTTTGAAATT
>JAITKK010000222.1 GCA_031278475.1 Deltaproteobacteria bacterium | reverse complement strand
TGCCTTAATTTCCTTCATGGAATGCTTTGCGTACGAAAACGATCTCGCATTCAAAGGACTATCCTTCGAGCCGAAATACCTGTCAACGGTAAACCCCAAGAAGATGACAGCTGATGTTAAGATCCACTTGACCAAGGACGGCGTACCCCAAAAAAGCCTCTCCGTCTGGGCGATCCTTAGAACCAACGCAAATTCCTTCCGGAGCGTGCTACTTTCGGCAATTAGAAGCTCCGGCATCAACAAAAACCTCAGCAATCGTAAGCTTGCCGTCATCAGGTTCATTGATACCCCTAGCGGGAAGGTAACACAACAAAAATGGGAGGAATTCCTAGATCTGGGCGGAATCGAAATCAGGCCCCAAAACGATTGCATCAAGTTACTGTTCGCAATCAACACAATCCGTGCCAAATACCCGAAAAAGTTCCCATTATGGGCACGCAAGAGATCACCCACAAAAGGCGCAGGGCGATTGCGTGAGGTAATGCACGATTTGTTTGGCGTTTAGTGCCGTAAAACAAGCTTATGGCGATAAACTTTGCTGAATTAGCGCAAACCATTAAGGTATTAGTGGCTCAGCGCTAGGCCTTTGTCTTGGGCTTCTCGGGAAGCATGGCGGGGGTAATACCGACGTTTACCGCAACCGTCCCGTCTTTGCCCAGGGTCACGTGCTTTCGGTCCTTCATGATGACCAAGAGCCTGTCAAGTTGCGCATCCGTTATGCCGAAGCACATGTTGTTTTTAAGAAATGATACGAACTTAACGTACTCTTTAGGAAACTTGTGATCGGCGTAGGCCAGAAGCAGGAGCCTTATGTTTTCAGCAATCCCCTCGTCGGGCATGTCCTCAATCGGCGGCTCGGTGAATAGCATGCGGTAGTTAAGGAGCTTTTTGTTGGACTGATTCGTCGACAATACGCCTGAGCCCAGGCCGTACTTGCGGAGAATCCTCCTGTTCCGCTTGGAAAGCCTCCCCTTCCTCCTTTGAACGGAACCAATCACTTGCATAGGCCCGGGCAAATGATCGCCTGTGGCGGCAATCCCACCTGTCGCGGTAGCGGACGCGTTCGCCGCCTCCGAGTCATCCAGGTGGTGCTTCTCCCTGTACTCGGCCGCCTTTTTCAATAGCTCGGGATTGTTGAGGGTAAGTATCTTGCGGGCCCTCTTGGGGAGAACATTTGGGGCATCCTTTAGATCCTTGTCATTTAGCTTGTTCTTGCCGTCTGCCGGACGCTTCTTGCGCCTGAAAGGGGGCTCTTGTTTTGGAACCTTCTTAGGGCTTAGGGATTTCCCGCTTTTGGCGCTTGCCCCGGCCTTTCGGGGCGCAACCTCGGCGGCCGTCCTCCAGGCGGGTTCCTTCCCCGGGGAGCTCTTTGGCTGTGCCTTGTCGGCCGCGGGCAATGCTTGGGCCTGCCCCTCCCCGGCTTGCGTCTGATTCTTCTGCCTAAGCTTCGTTACAGGCAACGCGTCCTGGGGGGCTGCGGCCTTGCGGCCCCCCCCTCTGGCGGGAACGCCGGGGGCCGCCTTCCCGGGCGCGTCGCTGGGGGCCTTTTCCTCAGACTGCGGGCGCGGGGCCCTCTTGGGGGCGGCCAAACCGTCCGCGCGCCTCTTGTCCCGCTCGGGACGGGGCTTTCGCTCGCCTGGCTCCGAGCCGACCTGGACGGTTCTGCCCCACCTGATGCGGTCGGGCACGATCTCGACTACCTGCCTCTTCTTGGCTGGCTTGGGCAGGTCGCCTGCCGGGGGCGTGTCGTCTTTGCTCATGGGCATCCCTCAGTTAAAAGGGGCTTGGGGGATCATTCCCTCAGCCCAATTGCTATCCCAAGTGCTGTCCCAATTGCTATTCCAAATACTGTCCAAATTGCCGTTCCAATTATTGTCCCAATTGTTATGCCAATTGCTGTCTTTTTGCCCTAATTACTATGCCAAGTACTATCCCAATTGCTGTCCCATTCAGCGGCCAATCAGCCCATGTACTCGGGCAGGTTCGGCGGGAGGAAGGTGGTGGGCGTCTTCGCATCCGAGTTGTTCGCGACCATTATCGCGACATCGTCGAGGAAATCGTCGTCCGCGAATGTCCTTGCCTTGTGCGGGCAGAGCTTTATGCAGGCGGCGCACACTATGCATCTGGAAAGGTCTATCTTTTTGGGATCCCCGTCCATGAAGGCCGCGGTGGGGCAGCTGTGCACGCAGACCCTGCAGACCTCGCAGGACCTTGGCCTGATCGAGAAGCCCACCTTGGGCAGGGGCTCGTAGTCCCTGTAGGAGCTGTTGCGCCGGTTGCGCACGAGGCTTTCGCGGTTGACGGACCAGTTGCCGAAAAGGGTCTGCCTGATGCCGACCCCGAAGACCCTCGCGGACTCCTTGTCGGCGTGGTTGGGGCGGTTCTTCCCAAGGACGTGGGAGTAGGAGTGCTCGCCCACGAAGGCCGCGGCGGCCTTCACCTCGTAGTCCCTCCCCGTGCAGAGGTCGAAGAGCTCGAGAAGGGCGTCCCCGTAGCCCACGTTCCCGTAGACCACCACGGCGGCCACGGGCCGCCTTCCCTTGGGGAGCGAGGCGACGAAGTCGCGGGCGATGACCGGGAGCCTCCCGCCGTAGACCGGGAAGGCGAGCAGAAGGAACTCCGCGTCGTCCAGGAGCACCTGCCTGCCGCGCTGGCCGGGAAGGGTCAGGTCGAATTCCCTCGGGTTGATGGCGAGCCCCTGGGCGATGCTTTTGGCGATCGCCCTGGTGGTGCCGGTGGGGCTGAAATATATGAGGGTGTTGCGAATGACCTGATAAGCCATTGGGATCCCGCTTAACCCCTCTTGAAGGCGATGAAGCCCAGCGGCGGGAGCGTCAGGTTCAGGCTCTGGGCCCGGCCGTGGGACGGTATGGGATCCGTGTGGACCCCGCCCGCGTGGCCGACGTTCGTGCCGCCGTAGATGTCGGAGTCGGAGTTTATGAGCTCTTTCCAGAACCCGGCGGACGGGACCCCCAGGCGGTAACCCTCCCTCACGACCGGCGTGAAGTTGAAGACGAAGAAGATGGAGTCCCTGGGGTCGTTTCCGTGCCTCAGGAAGCTTATGACCGTGCTGTCGGAGTCCCTGAAGTCGACCCACTCGAAGCCCTTCCAGTCGTAGTCCAGCTGGTACAACGCGGGCTCGTTGAGGTAGAGGTGGTTCAAGTCCCTCGTGAAGTTCTGGAGGCTCTTGTGGGACGGGTTCTTAAGCAGCTCCCAGGAGAGCTGGGAGTTGTGGTCCCACTCGCTGATTTGGCCGAACTCGCCGCCCATGAAGAGAAGCTTCTTCCCGGGCTCGGCGTACATGTAGCCCAATAAGAGCCTCAGGTTCGCGCACTTGCGCCAGTAGTCGCCCGGCATCTTGTCCCAAAGGGATCTCTTGCCGTAGACCACCTCGTCGTGGGAGAGCGGCAGGCAGAAGTTCTCGTGGAAGGCGTAGAGGAGCGCGAAGGTGAGCCGCTCCATGTTGTAGCGGCGGTAGATGGGGTCCTTGGACATGAAGTCCAGCATGTCGTGCATCCAGCCCATGTTCCACTTGAACATGAAGCCCAGGCCGCCGAGGTGGACGGGCCTCGAGACGCCCGGGAAGGCCGTGGACTCCTCGGCTATGGTCATGGCGCCCGGGAAGAGCTCGTAGAGCTTGGTGTTCATGGTCTTGATGAACTCCAGGGCCTCGAGGTTCTCCCTGCCGCCGTAGCGGTTGGGTATCCACTCGCCCTCCTTGCGGGAGTAGTCGAGGTAGAGCATGGAGGCGACCGCGTCCACCCTCAGGGCGTCCACGTGGAAGAGGTCGACCCAGAAGAGGGCGTTCGCCACAAGGAAGTTCTTGACCTCCTTGCGGCCGTAGTTGAAGACCAGGGTGCCCCAGTCGGAGTGGGCCCCCTGCCTGGGGTCCGCGTGCTCGTAGAGGTGGGTCCCGTCGAAGAACTCGAGCGCGAAGGAGTCTCTCGGGAAGTGCGCAGGCACCCAGTCCACTATCACGCCGATGCCCGCCTGGTGGCACTTGTCCACGAGGTACCTGAAGTCGTCGGGGGTGCCGAAGCGGGAGGTGGCGGCGTAGTAGCCCGTCACCTGGTAGCCCCAGGAGGCGTCGAAGGGGTGCTCGGCTATGGGCATGAGCTCCAGCCAGTTGAAGCCCATGTCCAGCATGTAGGGCACCAGCTCGTCCGCGGCCTCCCGGTAGTCCTTCCAGGTGCCGTCCGGCCTGCGCCTCCAGGAGCCCAGGTGCACCTCGTAGATGCTCAGGGGCTTGGTCAGCTGGTTGGCCTTGGGCCTGCCGGCCATCCAGGCCTCGTCGCCCCAGTCGTAGTGGTGGAGGTCGTAGACGATGGACGCGGTCTTGGGCCGCTGCTCCATGTGGTAGCCGAAGGGGTCGGACTTCACAAGCGGGGGGCCGCCCGCCTGGGTGGTTATCTCGAACTTGTAGAGGTCGCCCTCGGCGAAGTGCGGGGCGAAGAGCTCCCAGACCCCGGAGGAGCCCCTGGGCCTCATCTGGAGGCGCCTGCCGTCCCAGTAGTTGCGGTCGCCCACCAGGGCGACCTTCTTGGCCGAAGGGGCCCAGACGGCGAAGAGCACGCCCTTGACCCCCTCGTGGGTGATGGGGTGCGCCCCCAGCTTGTCGTAGGCCCGGTAGTGGTTGCCCTCGTTCCACAGGAAGAGGTCAAGCTCGCCCAACACCGGCCGGAAGCTGTAGGCGTCGTAGAAGCTGGACTCGGTCCCGTTGGCGAAGCGCACCTTCAGCCTGTAGGGGGCGTACTCGTGGTCGCCGAAATAATAGCCCTCGAAGAGGCCTTCGAGCCCCGGGCCCATGGGCCGGAGGGCGAGCGGGCCCTCCTTTAGCAAGGCGACCACCTCGGCGCCGTCCTCGACCAATGCCCTGAAGACCACGCAGGACTTCCCGTCCTTCCAAATGGGCCGGGCCCCAAGATAGGTGAAGGGGTCGCTAAGCTCTCCCCTGACGAACGCCTCGGCCTGCCTATCCGCCATAACCGTCCCCCCTCCCAGCCCGGGTGCCCGGCCCCCGGGGTTCTTTAAATTGGAAAAAGTATAGCATACAATGATCGCATATTGATAGCACCGGGTTCCCCTTTCGGCAGGCCCCAAGGGCCGCCGAAAGGGGCATCCCGGCGGACGGGGCCGCCCTGGGGCCCCCTTAGGCCCCGTTAGGGAGGGAGCCCTTGCTCAACACGCTGATGATGGTCCTGGCGGCCTTGGGCTTGGTGCTTCTGAACGCCATGTTCGTGGCGGCGGAGTTCGCCTTCGTGCGGGTGAGGGGCACCCGCCTCAGGCTTCTCAGCCAGTCCGGCAGCTCCAGGGCCAGGGCCGCCCTCTACGGCCAGACCCACCTGGAGGACTACCTCTCCGTCTGCCAGCTTGGCATAACGCTCGCGTCCCTGGGCCTCGGCTGGCTGGGGGAGCCCGCGGTCGCGAGGCTTCTGAGGCCGCTCCTGTCCTGGCTTGGCGTGGACAACCCCACCCTCACCCACTCCCTCTCGGTCCTCACCGGGTTCGTGATCATCACCTTCCTCCATGTCACCTTCGGCGAGCTCGCCCCCAAGAACATCTCCATCAGGGCGGCCGAGCCCACCGCCCTCTTCCTCGCCTGGCCCATGCTCATCGCCCACCACGCCTTCCGCCCCTTCGTCACAATCCTCAACGCCTCGGCCCAGGTGGTGCTCTCCCTCATAGGGGCCTCGGGCTGGCGCAAGTCGCCCGCCTACTCCACGGAGGAGCTGAAGCTCCTGATCGAGGAGTCCAAGAAGGACGGGCAGCTCGACGAGGTGGAGGAGAGGCTCCTCAACAACGTCATGAACATGGACCGCAGGCTGGCGAGGGACATCATGGTGCACCGCACCAAGGTGGTGACCCTTTCGGTGGCCAGCGGCAAGGAGGAGGCGGTCGAGGCCATACTTCTCCACGGGCACACGAGGCTCCCCGTCTACGAGGGCGACCGGGACAACGTGGTGGGCTTCGTGCACGCGAAGGACCTCCTGAGGCCCGGCTTCGACGGGCTCAAGTCCATCGTGCGCCCGGCCACCTACATCTACGAGAACATGCCCGCGGACGCGATACTGGAGCTGATGCTGAAGAAGAACACCAAGCTGGGGCTTGTCTGGGACGAGTACGGGGCCTGGCAGGGGCTGCTCACCATGGAGGATATACTCGAGTCCATCGTGGGCGAGATCCGCGACGAGTTCGACCGGGAAGAGCCCCCCATACTGGAAAGCCCGGAGGGCTGGGTGCTGGCCCAGGCGACCGTGTCCCTGGACGAGCTGGGCTCCCACGTGAGGCTCAGGCTCACGGCCGACACCGAGGAGAAATACCGCACCCTCGCCACACTCCTTGCCGAGAAATTCAGCGGCTCGCCCTCCGTGGGGGACGTCTGGGAGGGCTACGGCGGCAGGTTCACGGTCGTGGCTACCGACGGCCAGGCCATAGCCACGGTGAGGGTGGAGTCCCTGGGCGAGGAGGGCGACGGCGAGGGGGGCGACAAGGGGCACGACGGCGAGGGGATCTGAGGGAGGGGGGCTGGAAGGAAGGATGGAAGGCTGGAAGGATGGACGGAAGGATGGATGGCCAGAGGGTATAAGAAGGCACAACAAGGCACAAAAAAGAGCGCCAAAAGGGCCGCAAAAGGCGCGACAAGGCATAAAAGGGCGCGCACAAAGGCGCGACAAGGCATAAAAGGGCGCAACAGGAAAATGATCGAAAAAACCCCCGCGGGGCACGGCCCCGCGGGGGTCGGACAGGGCTCGGGGCACTTCCCCGGGCGCAAGCCCGGGGAGGCCCGGAAGGGTTGCGCGCGCCTTGGGCGCCCTAGAAGGGCAAGGCGCTGGACTCAAGGACCGTGAAGGGGTTGTTGTACTCGGGCGGCCTCTGGTTGCCCTCGTCTATCTCGCCCCTGGCAAGCAGATCCTGGTACTCGGCTATGTAGTTGAAGGCCTT
Source organism: Deltaproteobacteria bacterium (assembly GCA_031278475.1). Taxonomy (GTDB): domain Bacteria; phylum Desulfobacterota; class Desulfarculia; order Adiutricales; family Adiutricaceae; genus JAISMF01. The sequence goes on along the minus strand of JAITKK010000222.1, from coordinate 4,292 downwards.
CTGGTGGTAGCCCGAGTCGGGGTAGCTCTTTATCAGGCCCTTGAAGCGGCGCATGGCGGCGGCGTAGTCCTTGCGCTTGTAGTAGAACTCGCCCACGTAGAACTCGTGGCCCGCGAGGAGGTTCTGGGCCTCGGCTATGCGCGCCTGGCCCATGAAGGCGAACTTGGACTCGGGGAAGGTGGTGACCAGGGAGTCGAACTCCTGAATGGCCTTGTTGGCCGGGGACTGGTCGTGGTCTATGCCGTTCATGCGCTGGTAGAAGCACATGCCCTTCTGGTAGTAGGCGTACGGGAGCGCGTCCGACTCGAAGTTGTTGGAGGTGAAGTTGTTGTAGGCCGCGTAGGCCTCCTCGTACTTGCCGTCCAGGTAGTAGGCGTCCCCCAGCTTAAGCTGGGCCAGGGGCGCGTACGGGCTCTGGGGGTACTGGTCCCTCAGCTGCTGGAATAGCTCGGCCGCCTCCTTGTAGTCGGACGCGTCCAGGCGTTCCTGCGCCTTCTGGGCCAGATCCCTATCGGGGTTCGGGCTCTCGTCGTCGCCCGGCGTGGAGGAACCCCACACCCTGGCCCACAGATCCTTGGAGGCGCTGCAGCCCGGAAGGGCGGCGAGGCTGCTCACCGCGAAAAGTATCAGGAGGGCCACTTGGCCCGCTAAGCTTAGCTTTCTCACCCTTGAACCTCTGTCGCTTGGTTTTGGAAAGGATCCCAAAAAACGGCCCCCTGCCGTTTTCGGGCTCCCCCTTTGCTATACGTACTTCTCCAGCTCCTTGCGGAGCTCCTGCTTGTCCTTGTGGCCAACGATGCGCCCCACCTCGGACTTCTCCTTGAAGATTATTAGACAGGGTATGGAGCGGATCTTGTACTTGGCCGCCATGTCGTTGTTCTCGTCCACGTTTATCTTCGCGAAGTCGAGCTTCCCCTTGAGCTCGCCCGAGAGCTCCTCCAGCACGGGCGCCAAGGCCTGGCACGGGCCGCACCAGGGCGCCCAGAAGTCGACCAGGGTCGTGCCGGCTGGCAGTGAATCGTCGAAGGTGTCGTCCGTCAGGACCAATATGTTCTCGCTCATCTGGAACTCCTAAGACCGCGTTCCCGGGGGCCCTTCGTACCGGCCTTCCTTGCGGCGGGCCCAGGGCTGTGGTATTTTGGCCCGATGGGGACCTGGGTACGGCCCCGCTGCGGGCATGCTGCCTTGTTGGGATCGGGTATTGGCCGGGCCCGGCTTCCGGCCGTTCCCTGCCTGCGCAAAGTCTAGTACTAATTCCATTCCGAGTCAATAGCTGTTGTGAACGGTCGCAGGCGGTCGCCTGCGATTGTTGGCGGTTTCGGAGGGCCGCGCCCGGGGCCAAAGGCCCCGGGCCCCGGCCCCTTGGGAGGGGCATGCTCGATTACGCGGTTTTGGCGCTGGCCTACCTCTTGCTCCTCGCGGGCGCGATGGGCTGCTTCCTGCCCATAGTGCCCGGGATCCCGCTCATATTCGCGGTCTTCCTCGGCTACGGCTTCTACGACCGCTGGGTGGCCTACGGCTGGCCCGTAATCCTTGCCGTCCTGCTTGTGACGGTCGCGAGCGTCGTTATCGAGAACGTGGCCGGCGCGGTGGGCGCCAAGGCCTTCGGCTCCGGGAAGGCCGGGATGGTAGGCTCCGTCATCGGGGCCATCGCAGGGGTCATCTTTTTCAACATAATCGGCCTGATAGTGGGCACCTTCGTGGGGGCGGTCGTCTTCGAGATGGCCTTCGGCCGGAAGGAGCTGAAGGAGGCCTCCTCGGCTGGCCTTGGGGCGCTTCTCGGCTGCATGGGCGGGAGCCTCTTCAAGTTCGCCATCGCCTCGGTGCTGATCGTCCTCTTCACCTACCTGGTGGCGACCGCGGGCCCCGGCTAGGCCGGGGCCCGCGGGCTCGCCCTTACCCCTCGGCAGGGCCCTGCCTCGCAAGGCCAATTCCCATTCCCCTTAGGTAAAGCATGCCGGAAACGCTGAACTCTCTCTGGGAGCCGCCCTTCCCCTTCCCCAAGGGCGCGGCCGGGCTCCCCCAAAAGGGCATACTCGCCGCGACCCCCGGGCTGGTGGCCTCCCTCAAGGCCTCCGCCCCGGAGCCCCTGGGCAAGCTCTGCTCCATATTCATGCTGGGCGGGACCGCCATATTCGGCGGCAGGGACTTTTTCCTGGCGGGCCCGGTGCTGGGCTCGGCCATGGCCGTGATGGCCCTGGAGGTGCTCATAGGCGGGGGCGCCGGGAGGATCCTCTTCGCCGGCTTCGCGGGCTCGCTCTCGGAGGGGCTAGCCATAGGCGACCTTTTCCAGCCGGACAACGCCCTCTCCAGCGAGGGCACCTCCCAGCACTACCCGGCCGAGCTCGCGCCCGACCCGGGCCTCTACGGGACGCTCAGGGAAAAGGCCGGTGCCGCGGGCTGCTTCAGGCCGGGGACCGTGTGGTCCACTGACGGCCCCCTGAGGGAGACAAAGGAGCTTCGGGACTCTTCCGTGAAGGCCGGGGCCATCGCCGTGGAGATGGAGGTATCGGCCCTCTTCGCCGCGGCCCGCTTCAGGGGCGCGGCCCTGGCTGCCCTCCTTCTCATCACCGACTCTTTCGGGAAAGACGGCTGGGTGGAGGGTTTTGGCGGGAAGCCCTACCAGGAGGGCCTTGGCTCCCTTGCGACACTCGCATGGGACACCATCGGGGCCTCCTGAGCGGGATCCAGGACCCAAGGGGCAGGCCTAGGGGACAGTCCAGGGGACAGGCCTAGGGGATGGCCAAAAACGAGGGGGCACAAGCAGCCCTTGGCCGAGGGATCCCTGGCAGGGGTTTTGCCCAAACGCCTGGCCTACACGCCCCCGAACTGATCCTCGAGATCCATAATCAGCTCCACCTCGCCCCGGTTGAGCCTTGCCCGCACGGCTATCTCCTCCACCGAGAGCCCCTCCTTCGCGAGCTTCAGCACAAGGGCCCTCACCTCGGGGGCGGCCGGGTTGGCCTTGGTGTCAGCGGCCCCCTGGAGGGACGCCAGCCTCGCGCCCTCGTCGTTCAGGGCGCCGAGCTTCTCCACGGCCCTGCCGAGGGCCGCCTCGGTCTCGGCGAGCAGCCGCTTGTAGGACTCAAGGCGCAGGTCCAGCTTCATTATCAGCTCGGTGGAGAGCTTCTTCTTGTCCTCCAGGTTCTGGGAGAAGGACTGGGAGATGCGCTCGGACTCGCTGATGAAGCGGGTGATGGTGGATTGGAGCTCGGTGGGGATTGGGTCCGTCGTCCCTTTGCCAGACCCCTTCCTGCCGGTCCTGAAGAATACCAGGATGAGCAGCACGAAGAGGGAGAGCTCCAGGACTATCTGGGCCAGGATGAATACTTGTATGGGAAAGTCCAAGCTGTTATTGGCTCCTCAAGGAGGGGGGGTAAGCGGTCCTTTATATCTTGCGGTCGACAACGCTCTCGACAGGGGCGAGGTAGGGATCGGGGGCCTTCGCCTCCCTGGGGCGCCGCTTCGCGAAGCGGGGCCTGTACCTCTCCTGGGGCCTGTCGTCCGGGTCCCTGTGGACGGGGTTGACCCTGGTGGTGTCCTGGAGCCTCGAGACAATCTCCACGGTGTCGCGGTGGAGCTGGGCGGCCTGGAAGAGCCTCTCCTGGCGGATGGCCTCCTCCGCGGCCTGGGCTTGGGCGGAAACGTAGCCGTTCACCGTAGGCAGCTGGAGGATCATCTGGTTTATGTGGTGGAGGTTGGCTGTCATCCTGGGTGGCCGTGGCCTTTCCCTCTGAAATCCGGCGCATTTCGCGCCCGGGCGAAAGCTCGGGTGGGTTCTTAGGAAAATTATATGCCCGGCCGACCGTTTTTTCAAGGCGGACGGAGCTTGGTCCGAAAAAAACGCGAAACCCGCGAAGCCCTTGTCAAAAGGTTCCGCGGGCCGGCCGATGGTAGTGCAATGCGAATACAATATTGCTTATAATAAGATTAGGTAATCTTATTAGTTATAAAATTATATAAAATAACCAGAAAGTGGGATAGTTATTGACGCAGGGGTTGCGGGGTTTGCGTGGGGTTGCGGGGCCTGCTGGTGGTTGCGGGGTGTGCGGGGGGTATGGGAATCCTTGCGGGCAAATCCTTACGACGCGTGGGCCTTTCCGGAAAAGAGTAGGCACGGAAAACGGCCAAAAGGCCGCTGGGCGTTTTAAGGAAATGCCGTCAAGGCCCGGGTCATTGTGAGAATGCGACCTTTATTTTGTCGAAAGGCGAGATGGCGAGGCCAATCTTACTCACCCTGGTCGCCTGTTTCAGGCACTTTTGGCCCCTTGTCTGGTTGTTGATGAACTCCA
>JAITKK010000164.1 GCA_031278475.1 Deltaproteobacteria bacterium | reverse complement strand
GGATTTTTAAGGGTTGGGAAAAGTTGGGGTATTAGGGAAAATGGGGGGATTTTAAAACATATTAAAATTTGGGCTTCAATCATAATCTCAGGGAATGTTTTTTATGGCAGGGAAAATGGCGGGAAAAGATTGCAAACAATCAAAAAATGAATCAAAAATACAAACGATTTGTTAAATTGAAAAAAACAATTGATGACTTAAAAAATGGGGAATATCAAAAAGACGGGCTTAAAATTGGTGCAAAAACAAGGAAGTATTTTTAAAAAGGAAAGAAAACTATGACAGGGAGAAAGCGGGGTGGAAAACAATGACACAATGGACAGAGGATAAAACAGGGAAAAACGTATTGAGTTGATTCAAAATCATAAACGCGCAAAACAGTGATTTTTCAAAAAAGATGCCAAGGAAAATGAAATTCCCCATCCCAAGAAATAATTCCTTGATCCTGGCAGAAAAAACGGGGCTCAATTTGCAAGCGTCTTTGTTCCTTTTCTGATAATTGCCGCAACTATCATCTAAATTACGCTAATAGGGCATAATGGAAAAGGATTTTTTTATACAATAAAAAGCACGGCCTTTTTTGCAAAAACAAAGGCCAAGGCCGCCCTTGTAGCAAACAAACGTGAAAAAAAGCCAAAAAACTTGATAAACATCCTGCGATTCAATATCATTAAACCATCGCTCCATCGCCTTGCCGCCATCCCGCTGCCAGGCGTCCGGCATTTGGAATCGTCCCCGCCTTAGGGGTGCCAGGGCCAACCCCGCAGGCCCCCGCGTATTGGTCAAAACCCCTGACAATCCGCCCTGCGGCCAGCTTGCGACAGTCAACGATAGCCAACGATTAGCACCGATAGTCAAAATAATTTTAAGGATACCACATATTGGTTTTTACATAATCAAAACAAACGGCTTTGCGACAAATAACCAACAAACCCTACAAGGAGTCAATTAGTGAAACACGACGTAAAGGATCTGGCCCTGGCCGACAAAGGTAACGCCAGGATAGAGTGGGCCGCCAAGAGCATGCCCGTCCTGGCCCTCATCAAGAAGCGCTTCCAAAAGGAAAAGCCCCTCAAGGGCATCCGTTTGGGTCTTTGTCTCCACGTCACAACCGAGACCGCCTCCCTCTGCCGCACCCTCAAGGCCGGCGGGGCGGAAGTGCAGCTCTGCGCCTCCAACCCGCTGTCCACCCAAGACGACGTGGCGGCGGCCCTGGTGAAGACGGACAAGATCCCGGTCTTCGCGATAAAGGGCGAGGACAACGACACCTACTACCAGCACATCTATTCCGTGATCGAAACAAAGCCGCAGATAACCATGGACGACGGGGCCGACCTCCTCTCCACCCTGCACTCCAAGAAGCCGGCCCTGCTCCCGGAGGTCATGGGCGGGACCGAGGAGACCACCACCGGGGTCATCCGGCTCAAGGCCATGGCCCACGACAAGGCCCTGAAGTATCCGGTCATAGCAGTGAACGACGCCATGACCAAGCACTTCTTCGACAACCGCTACGGAACCGGCCAGAGCACCCTCGACGGCATAATAAGGTCCACCAACAGGCTCATCGCGGGCTCCGACTTCGTGGTCTGCGGCTACGGCTGGTGCGGCCGCGGGGTCGCGAGGAGGGCCGAGGGCCAGGGGGCCAGGGTCATCGTGACCGAGGTCGACCCCCTGAAGGCCCTCGAGGCCCTCATGGACGGCTGCAGGGTCATGCCTCTCGCCGAGGCCGCGCCCATCGGCGACTTCTTCGTGACGGTCACGGGCGACATAAACGTCATCCGCAAGGAGCACTTCGAGCTCATGAAGTCCGGCGCCATCGTCTGCAACTCTGGGCACTTCAACGTGGAGCTCGACCTGAAGGGACTGGAGAAGGCCAGCTCCCACCGCAGGCAGATCCGGGACTTCCTGGAGGAGTACGTGCTCAAGTCCTCGGGCAAGAGCATCTACATCCTCGGCGAGGGCAGGCTCATAAACCTTGCCGCGGCCGAGGGCCACCCCTCCAGCGTCATGGACATGTCATTTGCGAACCAGGCCCTCGCGGCGGAGTACGTCGTGAAAAACAAGGGCAAGCTCCCCATGAAGGTGATCCCGGTGCCGGAGCCCATCGACCGCGAGATAGCGAGGCTCAAGCTCGGCTCCATGGGCTTCAAGATAGACAAGCTCACAAAGGAGCAGGAGAACTACCTGGAATCCTGGAAAGAGGGGACCTGAGGAAGGGGCCCCGCATGGGCCGGACAGCCCAGGGCCTCAAGCCTGAAACCGGAGCCGGAAGGCGCGGGCGCGCCAGGGGCGCGCCCGCGCCATGCCTTACCCTCTTGGCCTGCGCCCTCGCCTTGGGCATGCTCGCCCTTTGCGCCCAGGCGGCGGCCGACGCCCCCCCGAACGGCTCCAAGGATGCCCAAGGGGTCCCTGCCCAAGGGGGCCAGGACCCTGGCGACGCGCCCGCAGGGCCCGAGGGGCTTGAGCTGGGGCTTGGGGCCATCAAGGCGGACTTCGAGAAAAGCCTCGGGACGCTAAAGGATCCCAAGATAATCCAGGCCCTCAGCCTGAGAAGCGCCGACCTCGCCCTGCTCCTGACCCTGTCGGCCCTTGACCCTGCCAACTACGGGGCCTACCAACAGGAGAGGTCGGCCTACCTCGATCGGGTGTGGTCCGACAAGAAGCTGTCCTGGGAGATGAGGGAGCTCCGCGAGCTCTCGGTATACTCCGAGGCCCTGTCAAGGCTTGTGGTGATAATGGCCGGGCAGATGAACGACCAGCGCGTCCTCACCGAGTTCGTGGGGCTGTTGGGCGACAAGGTTACAGGGAAGGCCAAGTCACAACCCGCGAAGATAGCGGAGGCCAAGGTCTACTGGTCCAACCGCATAGTCGTCCACACTTCCCTGCTCATAAAGCTCATAGCCCCCGAAAAGGCAGGCGCCCTTGAGGACATGATAGACGACCTCCTCAACCGGGCGGAGGTCATAGCCACGAGGCGCGACGTACACTACCAAGCGAGGATGGATCTTCTCTACCTGAACAACATGCAGACGCTGACAGGCATGCAGTTCCTGGTAGCAACGGACAAGGTCTCCCCTATCTCGGCGGAGGCCGCAACCATGGAGGACTCGTGGGAGGAAAGGATCCAGGATCCGGACTTCCAGGTGTCGGAGAAGACCTCCCTTTCGCTTGTGTCCAACACCCAGCTGGCCTTTCCGCTTCTGTACTGGATCGCGAACAACAAATTCCCGCAAAAGGTGACCGCCGGCTACAAGGCCGCCCGCTGAACCCGGCCAACACTCCCCCGTAATTCCCGCCAATAAACGCTTATTCCCCGCGATTCCCCATTATTACCGCGCATTCCCATTAATCATCGATTGAAGTTTGCATAAACAAATTTGGGAAATCCATGGTTCCAAGAACGCGAAAAGGGGGCGCCCCCTTTTGCTTGGGGATACATTTGTCGCTTTATGCCATTTGATTAGCCTGGGAATCAGGTCACAGGATCAGGGAAAGGTATGAGTAATGCGGCTCCACGACCCAAGCCCCCTTGGTATCGATGATCCCCCACTCGTTGTTCTTTCTCGCCTCCGCAAGCCCGCCGCTGAAAAGGATCGCGAGATCGAACTGGGGTTCTATGACCCATTTGGCGCTTTTGTCGATGACCCCCCACTTACCGTCCTTCTCGACGCTCACCAAGCCGTCGCTGAAGTTCCAGGTGTCCTGGTACTCCGGCTGGATGACCCAGGCCCCGGTTTTGTCTATGAAGCCCCAGAGGTCGTTCTGCTTGGCGCGGGCGAGGCCCTCGCTGAAGTTGAAGACGCCCTCGAACTTGGGCTCTATGACCCATGCGCCCTTGTTGTCTATGAAACCCCACTTGCCGCCCTCGGAGGCACCTGCCAGCCCGCCGCTGAAGAAAAGCACCGAGTCGAAGCGGGGCTCTATGACCCATTTGCCGTTCTTGTCGATGAAGCCCCACTTCCCGCCCTTCTTGGCGCTTGCGAGGCCTTCGTTTAGATCCTCCACGTCGTCGAACTGCGGGTTTATGACCCAGCGGCCCTCATTGTCGATGAAGCCCCACAGGCCGTCCTTCTCGACGCGGGATATCCCGCCCCTGAAGTCCAGCTCCACGTCGTCCAATTCGGGCTGCACGACCCAGTCGCCGTACTCGTCGATGAAGCCCCACTTCCCGCCCTTCTTGGCCTCGGCAAGGCCGTCGCTGAAGTAGTAGACGTCCTCGAACTCGGGCTGGACGAACCAGGCGCCGTTCACGTCGATGAAGCCCCACTTGCCGCCCTGGGAGGCCCCGGCGATGCTGTCGATGAAATCGTCCACGTAGTCGAACTGGGCCGGTATGGCCCAGTTGCCCTGGGTGTCGATGAAGCCCCACTTGCCGCCCTGGTTGGCCTTCGCGAGCCCCTCGCTGAAGCTCCAGTACAGATCGTCGAACAAGGGCTTGACCACCCAGTCGCCCTTGATGTCGATGAAGCCCCACTTGCCGCTTTGGTCCTCGGCGCATGCGAGCCCGTCGGAGAAGGGGTTTATGTCCTTGAAGCTGGGCTCGACGTCCCAATCGTCGTCAATGCCGATGATGCCGCACAGCTTGTTGTTGTCGCAGGCTATCGCCTGTTTCGGCTGTTGGGCGGCCGCCTCCTGGGCGAAGGCTTCCGTGCCGGGGAGTGAGGCCCACAGCAGGGTCAGGAAGAGCGCGGGAATCGCAAACTTCGCCAGGCGACCGGATTTGATACCTGATTTCATTAGAATTTACTCCTAACTATTATCAAATCACTCTTAATTTATACAATTATAAAAATTAAAGTTGTCAAAAAATTTAATTTGGGCGCGAGTTCCCAGAGACGCTGGGTTACGTCCCCCCCAATATACCAAAAAAAACCAACCGCAAAAAGGATTTTGGCCATTCCCGTGGCCCCGCGGCTGGCCCCGCGGCTGGCCTCGCGGCCTTGGCAACAGGAAAGGCCCCGGGACCGGCCCGGGAAAGGGCCAGGAAAGCCCCATGCAAGGCTCAGGCTAGGGCTTCGGCCTCCTCCCGGATCAAGGGCCAGGCCATGGACCAGGAAACCCTTTCCTGCTCCAGCCTCAGCTTGCCGCCCCAGCGGCCATTCTTTAGGGAAAGGAACAGCTCCCGCTCCTCGGGAGCGAGGCACTTGGGGTCGCCGGCGAATTGCCTGCCCTCGGTCACCCACAGCTCCCTGTGGGACAGGAAGGTCCCCTCGTCCATCAGGATGGAACGCAGGCCCGGAAGCTGCCCCCTGGCCCTCGACAGGATTGAGAAGCCGTGGGTGTCTATGTCGCCCCAGTAGAGGCAGGTGGCGGCTTTGAGCCAAGGGATTCCGCCAAGGAGGCCGACCTTGTAGCCTAGCCCCATAACCAGGACGGAGCCGGGGAGATCCCGAAACGAGAGCCCGGTCTGCAGGTTCTCGACGATGAAGGCGGCCTTGGGCCTGATCCGGAGCCCGGTAAGATCGCCTATCGGGGCGGCGAAATCACCAAGGCCGCCAAGGGCCGCCCTCAGGGAGGGATCCAGCAGCCTCACCCTGATAAGATCCGGCGGCGACTTGAGCCCCAAGGTGTCGTACAGGCCGGAAAGCGGCTGCTTCTCGCCTGTCAGGGCGCAGAGGAGGGCCCCAACCGACCCCTTGTTGGACTCCAGCCACTTGCTGTCGACCCCTGAAATGGGAAGCTCCCTCGGGTAGAGCCCGGAACGCGGGTGGTCCGCAAGCCAGGCGATCACGCCCCTGAGCCTTATGAAATCCGCCTCGCCCATCAGGAAAAGCTCGTTTCGCAACTTGGAAAATGAACCGGCTTGCCCGGGGAAGGCGGCGTCGAGCGAGGCGAGGCGCAGGCGTGCCTGGGCCCAATCCCTTGACTTGCCGATCAGTCGGCACAGGGCCACGGGATCGGGTATGGACAGGGAAACCGGGATTTCCTGCCTTCCGAGGTTGGGCCACCGGGTTTCCTTCCACGCAACCTGGCATTCATCCGATTCGAAGTTTTGCCAGGAGCCAATCCAATTGCTGACGGCATCTATGGACCCCATCGCCTCTTTTTCATTGGGCGGATTGAGCCTTACGGTCTGGGGCCAGCCAGGGCCAGGGGCGGGCTCCGGGTTTAGGAGCCATTCGTGGTAATGGCGGTCGAAGCGGCTTTGGAGCTCTCTCCTGACTTCGGTGACTGTTCTCATCTTGGTGCCGCAGTCTTTGTGCCGTGGCTTTGGCCGGGGGACGAGCCCGCCCCCGCCACTTATGCGCCTCCGGCCGGATCCTCGGATGCGGGATCGTCAATGTGGCCAGGGGCAATCCGGTCAGCCGCGGCAGAGTCCGCGGCGAGAGTGCCGGCAAAGTCTTCCTCCGGGGGGGCCAAGCTCCCACGGGCTTCGCCCAAGTCAAGGGCCTTACGCTCGGGGTCGTATTGCAGCGCGGTAATCATGGATTTGTTGCGATTTGTTATGTAGACGTAGGCAGCGCCGCCAATGTATGGCTCCGCTACCTTTATCAGCTTGTTAGGGGTCGCCATAACCATCTGGAACCCCATCTTTGTGAATATGTCCATGGCCAGCTTGGTGTGCTCGTTGTCGGTCTTCGCGAAGGCCTCGTCGAAAACGACTGTCGCATAGGCGGGATAGCCAAGCTCGCGCCCGCCCAGCTGGTAACGGAGAGCGGCTGCGAGGCATGTTGCCGCAAGCTTTTGCCTTTGGCCGCCGGATTTGCCGGAACCGCTGCGGTATGACTCCACCTCATTTCCTTCGGCATCGATCTCGACACCCACGAAATCCAAATGGTTACGCACGTCGATCACGGTATCCCTCCAAAGAACCTTATCCCTGTCCTGTGAGGCGAGATCGCCCACAATCTTCTTCAGGATCGCAAAACGCTGTTCGGTCATGTGCTTGGGATTATTCAAGAAATGCCTCGATACATCATGGATTTTTTCTTTGAATTCGTCCAATTCAGGTATGTGACGCTTGGTTACCCTAATCATGAGGTAGGTTGGTTTGTTGTCAAGGCAGTTGAAAGGCACGTCTTTGAGGCTGTCGTTTACTATTCCCACACGCTTGATGATTTTTTTTGTCTCTTGGTCAAAAATTGCGAGGAGATCGGTTGTGTATTTCCTGCTCTGGAAGGTAAGTTGCTTGACAAAATTGTCCCTATGGCGAGGGAGATCCTCTATTTTGAGCTTTTCCAAAAGTGACAAAAATTCCTGTGCGCTATTTATGTCTGCCTCTTGGTCTGAGGCATCTTTCGGCCATTCCCGCTTAAAATGCTTGAATTGGAATTCTGTTTTGGATTTGGCTTCCTCAGAGAGTTTGGTGTATTTGTTGATGTCATCGTTAAGTTCTTTTACGAGCTTTTCCTTGGTGTTGTAAAAATTGTGGAGTGTCAGCTCGTCGCATATTCTTGATATCATCTTATCTAGCATTAATCCAGCTTCGTAGTCCGCAATTAAACCAGTTGAGTCTTGGATTACTCTGTTGAGCCTGGTTTCTATTTTTTTAATATCATTGTCAGTCGTCATCACACTTGATTTGGCCGAGATATAACGCTCAGAGGCCGATTCCCTGTCCTTGGCCTGCTTCTCGATTGCCTGACCCAGATTCTTTAGCTCCGGATCCAGCTCGAGACTGAGTTTAAGTTGTGTCTTGGATTCGATTGCGGCTTCGACACTTGCGACGTCGATCCTCTGGAAGTCAAAAGACGCGAGCTTCTTGCATTCCTCAGTGAGGCTTTCCTTCTTTTGTATATCCTCGTCGTCACGCTCTATGTTTTGATTGATGTCAGTCAAACGTTTGCTGTCATCGGAAACCAGCTGTGTGTACAGTCCCACCTTCTCGAGGTTGTCAAAACCGAGAACCCAGTTGGTCCTGTACGATATGGCTTCAGTATCGTCTTTTTCGTGGTAGGTACGTCTGCCTTTGATGAGTCCGGTGTCTGTGATTGCATTTTCGTTGGCATGGAACTCGTCCAAGCATTCCGCGCAGAGGTAGTCATAGGCGCGACGCAGCTCCCTTGAAAGCCAGAGATTGTGAGGCCCTTCCTTTATTTCGAGCTTCTGGGAGAGATATTTCCGGTCGTTTGTGTCAAAAGGTGTCAATTTGTCGGTATTATTAGGCATCTTGCGTATGAAGGAAAACCTTCCCGCAAGATTGTTTGAGTATACATGCTCCGCAATGCGTGGGCTTAAGTCGTCTTCAACGAGCACTGACAGAGCAAGATCTTTGTAGGCGCGCTCAATGGCGCCCCTCCAGCGGGCCTCATCCGTGAGCACTTCAAGGAGCTCGCCCACAAACGGAAGGTCAGACTCTTTGAGGTAAAGGTCGTTTAGCACACTATCCCTTGTCTCGATGTTCTCCGCCGGGATGTTGTTCTTTCGGCCCTTCAATGATTCGAGCTCTCTTTTGTTGTTTCTGAGGATGCCTTCGGTCCTGTCCTTTTCCAGTATGAGCTTGTCCCTATCCTCTTTCAGCGCTTTGATCTCCATACCGAAGACTTCCAGTTGCCTCTGGGCATTGTCCAAGGCCGCAGCGAATGAGTCAGCATCGTGGGGCAAATTTATCCCCAGATTTCTGCAATGACCGAAGACCAAATCCCTGTCATGGCTCTTTCTGACCGCATCCTTCCTCAGCGTCTTTAATTCTTCCTCGAGCCTTTCTATCTGATCGCCGCCCTTTGTGCGACGCAGATCCTCTAGCCTTCTGAGTTCCTTGTCGGCATCATCAAAGGCCTCCTTCGCGCCCCTTGCCGCGGCCACCCTTTCTTCCTTAAGTGTCCTAAGCCTCCTCCCCTCCGACTCCACGAGCTTTTTTTCCCTTTGCAGCATATGGATATTAAGGTCATTTTTCAGACTTTGGGCCGTGTAAAGTTTCATTCCGGAATCATTGTATGCCTCGTAGTGGAGTTTCGCCTCTTCCAATACCTTTATCTGTTCACTGGCCGTCACCACAATCCCGTGCGCCGTGTCCAAGTCAACGAACTCACTTACCATGTTCGC
>JAITKK010000024.1 GCA_031278475.1 Deltaproteobacteria bacterium | reverse complement strand
AAGGGCTGGCTGCGTTGGGGCTGGCTGCGCAGGAGGGGCTGGCGTTGCCGGGGCTGGCTGCGTCGGGGCCTCGGGGGCGTCGCCCGCGAGGGTGCGGCGGACGCTGGTGCCGTCAGGCGGGGACGGGAGGCCCCCAAAGTCCGGCTCGGAAATCGCGCCCACCGTCTTCGTGGGGGTCAGGTAGTCTATGAGGCGCGTTTCCTTGGCCTTCAAGGAGGACAGCCCAGTGGAAATGGAGAGGGCCTTTAGATCGGACGCCAGGTTGAGCGCCAGCGCGAAGGGGGCGCCGTCGCCCTTTCTGGCAAGATCCTCAAGCCAGGATGACACCCTGTCGGCCTCGTGGGCCATGACCAGGGCCATGGCCAGGAGGAACACGAAGAGCGCCTTGCCGGGGGTAGGGCCTTCTCGCTTGGTGCGCATCTTCCTGGGGATCCCTCCTCGTGCGTCCCTGGGCGGGCCTTGGCAGGGCCCGTGGGGCCCAGCCTCGGCCCGCGGGACGGGCATGGGGGGCATGGGGGGTGACCCCCATGCTCGCCCGGGGCGTTTCGCCCCTGGCTAGAACTCCATTATCTCCTTGGTCTTTGCCTTGGCGGCGTTTTCCACCCGCTCCACGAACTCGTCGGTTATCTTCTGAACCTGCGCCTCGCCCTTCTCCTGCTCGTCTTCGGATATCTCCTTCGCGCCTTTGAGCTCCTTTAAAAAGTCGTTCCCCTCGCGGCGGATGGACCGCAGCGCGATCTTCGCCTCCTCCGCGGTCTTCCCCACGAGCTTCGCGAGCTCCTTGCGCCTCTCCTGGCTAAGGAGCGGAATGGAGATGCGTATGACCTTGCCGTCGTTCTGCGGGGTGAGCCCGAGAGCGGATTTGAGGATGACCTTCTCGATCTCGCCAATGGAGCTCTGGTCCCAGGGCTGGATGAGAAGCTGCCTGGGCTCTGGCACCGAGATGGACGCCATCTGGGCGAGCGGGGTGGGCGTGCCGTAATAGTTGGCCGCAAGCCCGTCAAGTATCGCGGGAGAGGCGCGGCCCGTGCGGATCTTCAAAAAGTCCTTGTCCAGGGACTTGATGGTCTTGTCCATGCGGGTCTTCATGTCCGTGTATACGTCTTCCAGCATGCCTTGTCCTCCGGGATGGTGGGCGGTCATCTTGCGGCGTTTCGGGGCGGGGCTTCAGTCCGCGTGGATCAGCGTCCCCACGGGCTCGCCCTGGATGACCCGGAGGATGTTCCCGTAGGTCCGCAGGTTGAATACCGTCGCGGGCAGGCGGTACTCCATGGCGAGCGACAGGGCGGTCGCGTCCAAGACCCTGAGCCCCAATTTCAGGGCCTCCATGTAGGTGATGGAGGCGTAGGGCTTGGCCCCTGGGTTCTGGAGCGGGTCGCTGTCGTAGACCCCGTCGACCTTGGTGGCCTTGAGTATGGCATCCGCCCCTATCTCGATGGCCCTGAGGACCGCCGCGGTGTCGGTCGAGAAGAAGGGGTGCCCGGTGCCGGCCGCGAATATGACCACCCGGCCCTTCTCCAGGTGCCTTATGGCCCTGCGCCTTATGAAGGGCTCCGCGAACGCCGTCATGGGGACGGCGGTCTGCACCCTCGTGTCAAGGCCCTTGCGCTCCAGGGCGTCCTGCATGGCGAGGGCGTTTATGACCGTCGCGAGCATGCCCATGTGGTCGCCGGTCACCTGGTTGAGCCCCCGCTTCGCCATTATCGCGCCGCGGAAGATGTTGCCCCCGCCTATGACGAGGCCCATGCCCACGTCCCGGGCGCTTTTGGCCTCCACTATCTGGCCGGCCACGCTGTCGAGGGTGTCCGGGTCGAGCCCGAAGCCCATATCCCCCTGAAGGGCCTCGCCGGATATCTTCAGGAGCACCCGCCCTAGCGGCCTGCGGGGGATCTTTCCGGCCTTGGGGTCGCTTGGCTCAGGCACCTGGTTCCGCCAGTTCCTCTGCCAGCTGGTAGCGCTCGTAGGCGACCACGGCGAGCTGCCCCGCCGTGCCCTTCAGGGAGTTGAGCCAGGCCTTGACCGAGAGCTTGGGTTCCTTGATGTAGGGCTGCTCCAGGAGCACCACCTGCTTGTAATAGTTGTTGAGGTAGCCCTCTATTATCTTGGGCCATATCTTCTCGGGCTTCCCGCTGTTTTTGACAAGCTCCTTGTAGATGTTGGACTCCCTCTCGACGTCCTTGGGGTCCACGTCCTTTATCTCGATCGCCTGCGGCGCGTGCGCGGCTATCTGCATGGCCAGCTCGTGCGCGGCCTGCTCGGCCGCGTCCCCCGGGGTCCCGCCGGAGACCGACACTATGACGGCGAGCTTGCCGCCGGCGTGGTTGTAGGCGTGGACGAAGCCGTCGTTTTCCGCCTTTATGACCTTGTAGCGCCTGAGCTCGGACTTCTCCCCGGTCTTGGCGGTGTTGTCGGTTATGAGCGTGCCGAACAGGGCGTTCCCGCAGCTGCGCCCGAGGAGGGCGTCGAGGCTTTCGGGGATCTCGGGTGTGTCGGCCAGGTGCTTGGCTATCTCGTTCGCGAGGGCCACGAACCCGTCGGTCTTGGCGACGAAGTCGGTCTCGGTGTTGAGCTCGAGTATGGCCGCCTGCTTGCCGGAGGCCGACACCGCGGTGGCGATGACCCCTTCCTTGGCGACCCTACCGGCCCTTTTGCCGACGGTCGCGAGCCCGCGCTCGCGGAGCCAGTCCTTGGCCTTCTCCATGTCCCCGGCCGTCGAGGTCAGGGCGTTCTTGCAGTCCATCATCCCGGCGTTGGTCTTCTCCCGGAGCTCCTTTACCATCTTGGCGGTGATTTCCATAATATATCGCTCCCGCGGGGGATCGCGCCCCCCCGGGCCTCCGTGTGCTGGGTTCCGTTGTGTTGTTTGGGAAAATCTTTGGTAGGCCCTTTTGGGCGCCCGCTCCGGCGTAGCCCCCCCGGGGCCCGCAGGGCCCCGGGGGCTACGCCTGGGGGATCGCTACTCCAGGTCGCCTTCCGGGTTGAAGGTCTCCGCGTAGGGCTGGGCGGCAAGCGACGGGCCGTCGGGGGCCTTGGCCGACTTCATGCCGCCCCTCTCGGGGTTCTCCTGGAGCTCCCGCTCCATGGGGCTCGCGGGCGGCGGCGAGTCGGGGAGCTCCTCGGCCTCGTCCTTGTCGGGGCCCGCGGCCCTTGCCTGCTCCTCCCAGCGGGACCTGCCCTCGAGGCAGGCCTCGGCCATCTTGGACGCCATGAGCTTGATCGCCCTGATGGCGTCGTCGTTGCCGGGGATTATGTAGTCCACCTCGTCGGGGTCGCAGTTGGTGTCGACGACCGCAACCACCGGGATCTTGAGGCGCCTGGCCTCGGCGGTCGCGATGTTCTCCCGCTTGGGGTCTATGACGAAGATGGCGCCTGGTAGCCTGTCCATCTCCTTGATGCCGCCCAGGTTCTTGCGCAGCTTGGCCATCTGGTTTTCCATCTGGATTATCTCTTTCTTGTAGTAGAGGTTGATGGTCCCGTCGGCCTTCATGTTCTCGAGCTTCTTGAGCCGCTCGATGCTCTGCTTTATGGTCACGAAGTTGGTGAGGGTGCCTCCCAGCCAGCGGGAGTTTATGTAGAACATCCCGGCCCTGTTGGCCTCCTCCTGTATCGCGTCCGCGGCCTGCTTCTTGGTGCCCACGAAGAGCACGCTGCGGCCCTGGGAGACGGTGTCGACCACGAAGTTGTAGGCCAGCTTGAAAAGGCTCACCGTCTTCTGCAAATCGATTATGTAGATGCCGTTCCTGGCCCCGAAGATGTAGGGTTTCATCTTGGGGTTCCAGCGGCGGGTCTGGTGGCCGAAGTGGACCCCGGCCTCCAGCAGCTGTTTCATTGTTACTAGCGACATGTTCTCTCCAAAGGTTGTGTCTTCAGCCCCGGAAACCCCTGAGAGGGGCACCTTTGACGTGGGGCGTCCGTGATGTGGCCCCCTGGGAGGCCTCGCCGGGCCGACGTTCGGCCCGGCCCCGGCCGGGGGGCGGTAAAACCAGGATACACTAGCACATGCGGGCGCAAATTACAAGGCTGCGGCGGCCCCCGGGGCGTGGCTCTAAGGCTGCCTTTGGGCCTCTTGGCCGCCATTGGGGGGCCTGTGGCCCCCAGGAGACTTTGGGTGGCTGGCCCGGCCACTAGGGCCGGGCCCGGATGAGGTCGGGCCAAGGGATTTTAGGGGCTTTTAGGGGTTTGGAGGGCTATGGAGGGCTTTGGAGGGCTTTGGAGGGCTTTGGAGGGTTTTGGAGGGTTTTGGAGGGCTATGGAGGGCATTGGAGGGCTTAGGATGGCTTAGGATGGCTTTGGAGGGCTATTGAGGGATTTTAAAGGCTTTGAAGGGAAGGATTGCGGCATGCGCCCTACGGCACTTGGCCTCCGGCTTGCCTTTAATGCGCCAATGACTTGCCTATGACTTGCCTATAACTTGCCTATAACTTGCCTATAACTTGCCTATAATTATCCGACATTTCGGGTAATGGGAAGGCCTATAACCGGCATATAGCTTGCTATAACCCGCCTATGGCTTGCTTGGAATTCGCCTGTAGCTTGCCTATAACCCGCCTATGGCTTGCCTATAATTCGCCTCTTACTTGCCTATAATTCGCGAACCTTTCGGGTAACAGTGGTCGGCAAAGCCAATGCCAAAGGATTGGCGGGGGGCTTTTGGGCGACCCTGCGGGCTGGACTGGGGGAGGGTCCAGGCCTTATAATGTCAGGTGTTTGGAACACGTCAATCGCGCGAAAGCGTTAATTCCCGGAAAAAAGCATCCCAATGCGGCTGCGGCTTTGGCGAATGTTTTGAGGGATCGCGGC
The DNA here is from genome assembly GCA_031278475.1 of Deltaproteobacteria bacterium. Classification (GTDB taxonomy): domain Bacteria; phylum Desulfobacterota; class Desulfarculia; order Adiutricales; family Adiutricaceae; genus JAISMF01. The sequence goes on along the minus strand of JAITKK010000024.1, from coordinate 404 downwards.
CGCAGCCTTCCCGCGCTTTGGTTTCAGGATTTTCAGCATTCCCTTGAGTGCTTGGGATCCCTTGGCATTTATCAGACGCCCTTCTATGCCGTGGGTTCCCGCAACGAGGCCCACACCATGACACATAATCCCCGCAATCCCCGCAATCCCCGCAATCATCCGGGTCACGGCCTTTGCGCGCCCGGAGCCCTTCCCGGGTCCCTTTTGACCCTTGTCTTGATAATGCTCGCGGCATTAATTCTCGCGCCCCGGCTCCGGGCCCAAGGCTGCGACGCAAGCTACCCCGTCCTGGACGACGCCTATTTCGGGCACCTCGCGAGGATAATGGCCATGTCCAGGGAGAGCGATTACGCGGACAGGATCCCTTCCTACCTGAGGCAAAACAGGCTCGACGAGGAGCAGGT
>JAITKK010000004.1 GCA_031278475.1 Deltaproteobacteria bacterium | reverse complement strand
CTCTTCCGATCTAGGGCCTGGTGACGGTCTCGCGGTGGACGACCTGGGTCTTGCCCACCCGGGGGTTGAGGCCGAACTCACGGCCCAGGCGCTGGACCAGGACCTCGAGGTGGAGCTCCCCCATGCCGGATATGACGGTCTGGCCGGTGTCGGAATCGACCTTGAGCTTGAAGGGCGGGTCCTCCTCGGTCATCTTGGTGAGGGCGTCCATCAGGCGCTGCTGGTCGGCCCCGGTCTCGGGCTCGACGGCCACCGAGATGACCGGGTCGGCGGCGGTGATGGACTCCAGGGACACCGGGCGCTCGGGCGAGCAGAAGGTGTCGCCGGTCACGGCGCTCCGGAGGCCGACCACCCCGACCAGATCGCCGCTGACGGCCTCCGGGATTCGGTCGCGCTTGCCGGCGTTGAGCCTCAGCACCCGGCCCGCCTTGTCCTTCTGGCCGGTGCGGGAGTTGACGACCTCGTCGCCCTCCCGCAGGCGGCCGCTGTAGATCCTCAGGAAGCTCATCTTGCGGCCCTGCTCCATCATCTGGATCTTGAAGACCAGGGCGGCCAGGGGGTCCTGGTCCTTGGGCTCTATGAGCACGGGCTTGTCGCCCGCGGTCACGGCCTCTATTGGGGGAAGATCGGGCGGGGCCGGGAGGTAGTCCACTATGCCGTCAAGGAGCGGCTGCACCCCCTTGTTGCGGAGGGCGGCCCCGGCGTAGACCGGGACAAGCTTGAGGCTGATGGTGGCAGCCCTTATTGCCTTCCTGAGCTCGTTTACGCCTATCTCCTCGTCCTGGAGGTAGCGGTCCATCAGGGCCTCGTCCGTGTCGGCCACGGTCTCGACAAGGTCCCTCCTGCCCCGCTCGGCCTCCTCCCTGAAGGCCTCGGGTATGTCGCCTTCCAGCATCTCCGCGCCCAAGGAGTCATCCGGCCAGGTATAGAGCCTCATGTTCAGTAGGTCGATTACCCCCTTGAAGCCGTCCTCCTGGCCGGCGGGCCTCGTTATGACCAAGGGGGTAGCGGCAAGCTTGTCCCTCAGCTCCTGGACGGCCTTGTCGAAGTCGGCCCCCACCCTGTCAATCTTGTTGATGAAGGCGAGCTTTGGGACCCGGTAGCGGTCGGCCTGCCTCCACACGGTCTCGGACTGGGGCTGCACCCCGCCCACCGCGCAGAACACCCCCACGGCCCCGTCCAGGACCCTGAGGCTGCGCTCCACCTCTATGGTGAAGTCAACGTGGCCAGGGGTGTCTATTATGTTTATGGTGTCGTCGCGCCACTCGCAGGAGGTGACGGCGCTCATTATGGTGATGCCCCTGGTCTGCTCCTCCGGCAAAAAGTCCATGGTGGCCTCGCCATCGTGGACCTCCCCCAGCTTGTGGGTCCTGCCGGTGTAGTAGAGGATGCGCTCGGTAAGCGTCGTCTTGCCCGCGTCTATGTGGGCGATGATGCCTATGTTGCGCAGCCGTGTCTTGGGGTCTGCCTTTGCCATTCCTGCCTTGCCGATCTTGCCTTGTGGCTCTTGCCTTGTGGGTGGGCCCGGGGCCTAAGGCCCCGGGCCCGGGTGTCCGACTCCGCATGGTTTCGCGGCCCTGAAAGCGCGGCGGGCGGGCAGCCTTGGGCCCAAGGCCCGGGCCAGCCCGCCCCCCCTTCGTTGGCTCGGTCAATCAGGTGCCCGGGAAGAGCTCCCGGCTCTTTTCCTCGACCTCCAGCCTGAGGACCTCCCGGAAGGCCTCGAGCTTTTCGGAAAGCCCGGGATCTCCTAGCGCAAGCATTGCCAGGGCTAGGTAGGCGGCGTTCTTGGCCCCGCCGATGGCAACCGTCGCCACCGGGACGCCGGTAGGCATCTGGACCGTCGAGAGCAGGGCGTCGAGGCCGTTCGCGGCGTGGGAGGACCCTGACGCGAGAGGCACGCCTATGACCGGGAGTATGGTGGAGGAGGCCAGGACCCCGGCTAAGTGGGCCGCCATGCCGGCACCCGCGATGAGCACCTTGAGGCCCCTCCCGGAGGCCGCCTTGGCGTAGGCGATGGTCCTTTCCGGGTGGCGGTGGGCGGAGGATATGATTGTCTCGTGGGGGATCCTGAAAGAGTCGAGCACCTCCGCCGCGCCCCCCATCAAGGGGAGATCGCTAGCCGATCCCAGAACCACGCCTACCAGGGGTTTTCCGGCCATGGGACCTCCTCCCGGGGGGCCCATGGGCCCCGGCCAATGGCAAACTCAATGTCACATTAGTTTCTTTTGCAGATAGTGTCAAGAAATTAGCGGGGGCGCCAAGCCGCCGGAATCCCCGCGGGGCGCCAAAGGGCGCCCCGCAGGGGCAAGTCCTGGGGCGGCATCCGGAAGGTCACGCTTTTAACGGGCCCGACAAGGTGCTATAATCGGGCCCTATGTGAAAAGCCGGGGTACAACGTGATAAGCATCATAAGCCAAGCCTTCCTAGACCTTAAGGGATCCCTCGACGAGGCCAAGGCCCAGGAGGGCGCCATCATGGGCGTTGCCGAGGCCTTCGCCAAGTCCATCAAGGACGGGGGCACGGTATTCATCTGCGGGAACGGCGGCAGCGCCGCCGAGGCCCAGCACTTCGCGGCCGAGTTCGTGGGGCGTTTCCTGAGGGAGCGTCCTGGCCTGCCCGCGGTGTCGCTCTCCGCCGACACCTCCAAGCTCACGGCCATAGGGAACGACTACGGCTACGACGAGGTGTTCGCGAGACAGCTCGCCGCCCTGTCGCGCCCGGGGGACTGCCTCTGGGCCATGTCCACCAGCGGCACCTCCCCCAACGTCCTGAAGGCCTTGGCGGTAGCCAAGGAGCGGGGCCTGTTCAGCATCCTCATGTGCGGGAGGTCCCTTCAGGATCCCACCATAGCCACCCAGGTGCTCTACTCGCCCGCCCCCTCCACCCCGAGGATCCAGGAGCTGCACCTCCTCTACGGCCACCTCATATGCCACCTGGTGGACGAAATCCTGTTCTCCAAGGCGCCCTGAGGAACCCCCTTGCCGCCCAAGCCCCCCGAACTGGATCTTTCCAAGCTCAGGCTGGTGCCATTGTCCGGCCGCCATTCCAAGGTGGGTCTGTCGGATTTCGGGCATCCCCTGGAGCAACCCGCAACCCTTCGCGCATTCGGCGAATCCCTCCCCAACATCCTGGGTTCCAAAGATCTAAAAGAAGCGGCAAGGGCCATAGCCAAGGCAAGGGATGCCGACAGGCCGGTAATGCTCGCCATGGGCGGCCACGCCGTGAAGGTGGGCTTGGGGCCGATAATCAACGACCTTTTAAAGAAAGGGATCCTTACCTCCCTGTCCGGGAACGGCTCGGTGATGGTACATGACACGGAGGTGGCGCTCATGGGCGCCACCTCCGAGGATGTGCCGGCGGGCCTGGACGAGGGTGCCTTCGGTGTGACCGACGAAACCGGGGCCATAATCAACGAGGCGGCCCGCAGGGCCGCCTCGGAAGGCAGGGGCCTCGGCGAGTCCCTGGCCGACCTGCTTTTTTCCAAAAACCCTCCCAACGCCCGCGCGAGCGTGTTTTTGGGGGCGCGCGCCGCAGGGGCCCCCTTCACGGTCCACGTGGCCCTGGGCACGGACGTCTTCCACATCCACCCCAGCGCCAACGGGGCGGCCATGGGCGAGGCCTCCATGGCGGACTTCCGGCGCTTCGCGGGGATTGTGGCGACCCTTTCGGGCGGGGTCTTCATAAACCTGGGCTCCGCCGTAATCATGCCGGAGGTCTTTCTAAAGGCCGTGTCGCTCACCCGCAACCTGGGCTTCAGGCAGGACGGGCTCACAACGGTCAACATGGACTTCGTCCGCCAGTACCGCCCAAGGGTTAACGTGGTGGAGCGCCCGACCCAGTCCTCGGGCAAGGGCTACGACCTCACCGGCCACCACGAGATAATGTTCCCCCTGCTGATGGGCCTTGCCTTGGAGTACCTCCGGACATGAGGCCGCTTGCCGGCCATTTGGGGGGAGCTCGGTTGGGGGCTTCTTCCCGCCCAAGGGCTGCGAGGGCCAAAACCCTTGCCTTTGCCATTGCCCTTAATCTTATTTTGGCCTTCGGCATAATGCTTTCGGGCCCGGGGCTTTGCCACGCGGCCCCCCCAAAGGCGGGGGCCGCGAAGGACGGGGCCGCGAAGGACGAAAAGCCCGAAAAGGCGCCAGCCCCAAAGCCCATAAGCGCGAAGAGCCTCGCGCACCTGTACACCCTCATTAGCGGGGAACCCCCGCTTGGGCAGATGGATCTGGAGTACTACGTGGCCCAGCTGCCGAGGATACTGGCCTTGGGGGAGGATCCGGCCGAGGCCCACGGGATACTGGAGGAAACGGGCTGGACAGAGGGGAGGCTTGCCTACGTCTGCGTTAAGGTGGGGATAGGGCTAAACAGGCTCCTGGACCCAAGCGATCCCAAGCTCCGCAGGTACCCGCTGTTCGTGGCACCCTCGGAAGAGGAGCTTGCGCTCATCGCCCAGATGGAGCCCGCCATATCCAAAGCCTACAACCAGGCCACCCGGGCCATGAACCAGAAGAACCAGAAACCGCGGCAGCAGGGAGGCCGGAGGCGCTGAGGGCCTGGAAAGGCACCTTCCCTGGCCCCAAGTCCCGCGCCCATCCAAAACGAGGTAAGGAAATGATCCTCAAAACCGTTGTGTTCGGCCCAGTGCGTTTAGTGTTGCTATCGAGCCTCCTGTGCTTCCTTGCAACCCAAGGCATGCCCGGTGGCGCCCTCTGGGCCCAGTCCCCGGGCGAGCCGGACTACAAGTACCCCTTGCTACAGGAAAAGGATTTCGAGCTCGCCCTGAAACTCTTGGACGGGTTGGCGCAGGGCGTCGCCCTGAGCGATCTCGCGAAGGAGAACGGGGTTAGCGAGGAATACGCCGATGCCCTCCTATTGAAGGTAAGCACCAACCAAATGGCCAGTGCCGAGGGCTGGAAGGAGGAAGATGCCGAAAAATTCGGAAAGAACGTGCTTTTCGACTCCTCCGAGAAGAAACTCTATGAAAAATACAAGGATAAATTGACGGTAGCCTTAGCCAAGCCGACCATGGCGGACTAGCTACCCGCCCGCGCACCCAATGCATGCCGACGGGGAGGCCCAGCGGGTTCGCCAGGCTCCCTCCCCCTTGGCTGGGGGACGAAAATGGCGCGATGGCATGCCCCTGCCGTAACGGCAAGCCCAATGCGTATCCGTTCATTGGGGCGACCAAGGTTTTCCAACTAAAGACCTTTGATGTCCCGCCAGTGTGGGTATCCGCCAAGGCCCTCACGAAAGAGGCTTTCAAAACGCCAACCCGTTCGCATACTTTGAAACCTACAAGATATTAGGAATGCCTTGGAGCTTGAATCAAGGCGGACATAGAGAATTAGCGAGGCTCTAAAATGACTATTAAAAAAGCACTATTCCCAATCAGTTCCTTGGCCTTCTTGCTATTAGTGGAATTTTGTCTGTCCGCTCAATGTGTTTTCCCCACACCTTTGGGGGCACAAGAGCTGGCATTCGACTTTCCGCCTAATTACCAGTTCCCAGTCCTTAGCGATTCTGATTTCCAAGTATTCTTGGTGGTCGGGGAAAATCCGGGGAATGTCCCCAGAAGCTACCTTGACCAAAATAACGTGACCGAAGAAAGGTTGGCGGGATTGCTGGCCAAGATACTCGCAAATTCCGCCATAAAGCGCGGGGCCGACCCTGCGTCGATTGTAAAATTGTACGGCGATTCCGTGATATTCAACCCATCCGAGGACGCATTGTATGAAAAATACAAGGATCGCATAAATAAAGTCATGGAAATGTTGGAGAGACTGGAATGAATGGAATGAATGACTGACTGGAATGACTGGAATGACTGGAATGACTGGAATGGATGGATGAATGGAATTAATCGATGAATTGATTGATGGATGGAACGAATTGCTAACTATCTATCCTATCGAATACCTTAGAGCTTTGCCAAAGGGGAGGCCTTAAGTCCTGTTTTGCGGCTCCTAAGGCCGATGCTTGGAGTTCTGGGAAATGTTATCCCCAGCTTGGAAACGTTCTCAGGTGCATCGGCAAAGCATGGGGAGGGAAAGGTTACTCATTTTGGGATTTTGAGTATGATTCAAGCATAATTAGGACTGTCATCTATAGGACTTTGCCGAGTGACT
>JAITKK010000235.1 GCA_031278475.1 Deltaproteobacteria bacterium | reverse complement strand
ATCCTGAGGCTGATCCTGAGGCTGATCCTGAGGCTGATCCTGAGGCTGATCCTGAGGCTGATCCTGAGGCTGATCCTGAGGCTGATCCTGAGGCTGATCCTGAGGCTGATCCTGAGGCGTAGAGAGTGATTGTACGGCTACATCGTCCAAGATAACGACACCTTGGCATAATTTCGGCAACATTTTGGTAGGCCCGAACACCACCAAGGCATTATTTCCTGGAATCACTGCGAAATATAAGGGCTTTAACTCACCGATGGCACCGGGTATGACGTTAATCACATTTTCCCGCACATAGGTCACGACATTAGTGCTTTGGCCGTTTTTTAATTTTGCCACGGGATTTCCGTTAAAAACGACGGTATAACTTACCAAGGAACTTACAAAGCTCTTCTCTCGCTTTATAGTGATAGATACCGGAGTTTCAAGAGGGCGTGCGTTCACCAAAGTCTTGCCGGCTATTTTTGGAACGTAGTTGCCCTTCTTGCAGTTTTTCGTTATAAAGTAGGACATCACCCCTCCTATTATGCCGAAGATAAGTGCGAGACCGTAGGTCAGTAGCACATGCCTGCCCCACACAGAATTACCGATAAGGCCTCCGAAAATCTCGAAACCTATCCATAACCCCAAAGTCATTAAGATAAAAAGAGCAGGGCTCCGGCCATTGGCTCTAGCGTTCTTTGCGTTTTTGTTACACAGAAGAATAATTGCTATTATCTCAATCATAAACTCATCCTTTTTATGTGAGATGGAAGGCTATCTAATTGTGCCTTATGTTATAAAGCTGTACGGAAATCCTTCCGGTTATCGAGCTGCCCAAGGAGCTTGCTATACCAAAAGAGCAGCCATTAATGGGATCTGACGTACTTCCCTGTTTGGGACCCTGGCATATCCGACAAGTAGTTGTCCTGTTTTAATTCCAAGGTATCGCCGCTCAATGTGTAGTAATAGACTGGATTAAGATCCTTGTGCGGTGGTGTGTTTTTGTGGGTATCGCCTAAAGCCCATGACATCGTCGATACAAACGGAATAATGGTATTTTCGTCATAAAGAAACGTTCCGTGCAACGTGCTATCTAATAAAATGGAGTCGAAGGTAAATGTCATCTTGTCCCCATGGAACTCGAATGTCTGAGTTAGCGAAGTTAGATCATTTACCCACTTTCCCTCCAAAATATTGGGATGTTCTTTTGCATAAGCAATGTATCGTCCCAAGTGCATATCCTGCTCTTGGATCCATTTGAGCGCACTGGCCCGCATTTCGTGGTATTTCGGCATGAGTGCGTTAATTTTTGCATCCGTCTCAGCATCGGTTACCGGGAGCAACTTCACAGTGTTATCTTCAAACCACATCTTGTAACGCTTTCCTTGTTCCACTCTTATGGTTAAATCACCTAAAATTATATAATCACGTTTTCTGTCACTATCACTTTCCTTGGTACCACCTTCGACTTCACTGACCGATAATTTGGCATACATTCTGACCTCTAGAACATGTTGTCCTGGTGACAAGAACAGCATATGCGTTCTTGGTATTACAGCCATACTTGTTTTGGAGCCGTCGATTGCATCAACCCATAAGTTATTAGCTACATCTATTACTGCAGGGTCATCTCCCGCAAAAAGCTGTATATCGTGCGTCTTGGTCAGATAACTTAATAAAATACGCCCTTTCTGTATGGCGGCTGTCTCATGGGGCACTAAGCCAAGACCACATCCGGAACAGGCGACGATTGCCCCCAAAACTACGATTACCATATAAAGGGCGTGTCGCAGACATATTGCTTGTGTTCCGTTTACCGGTTCATATATTTTGTTAGGCTTGAATGACATTTTGCAATCCCTCCTAGATAATCCTCTTCTAGTACTTTTTTTAATTTACCATTGTTGAGATTTCAATAATCAAATGCCATCAAGGTAATTTTAAAATCACCTCTTCAGATAAGTGCGGTTCTATTTTCCACCATGCAGAGCTTAGCCCCTGAAAGATTACGAAAGATTACAAAAATCACGAAATTAAAATTTGTAAGAGTGTTGCAGATGCCACTCACCTAATATAAAACCCAATAGCAATTATCATAATTAAGCTTGTCAAAATTTCACATCATTTGAAAATTATTTGCTAGAGTGCATCTTATCATAATGTCGTAAACTTCATGATTCATCAAATACCAAATGTTTTAATTATACTCACTTTTTGGCAGGATACCCTCATCACCTAGTCAACTATTCCCTTAGTTTAACCGTCAAAAGCAACGATGGCTCCTTGTTTATTGTTTACTACTATCTTATCAATCAGTTAATCTCAAAGAGTCAAACAACGCCATATGCTATTTATAAAAAGATATGATTTTCCATGGGACAAAAACATGGGAGTGCTACTAATACCACGTGCGAATTCGTATTTTTTGATCATTGTTATCTCAAAGTCAACCCGGCTATTACACACTCCCTATACAAAAAGGTGTATATTTATTTAGTAGCATGAATAATACTTAAACATTTACCGTAGTACATCGAAAATATTAACGAGAAGGCCTGCCGCTGCGGCTCACCTCATTATCCGAAAGTCCCGTAATCCCTTGATTTTCTACATTTCACCTTACATGCCCGAGGTATGCCAAAGCTCAAATAGCTACCTCATTTCTTCAGTGCATACCCGTCTAGTTGACCTTCATTGTCATTACTACATTTCCGGCATTCACCGCAGTCACGTCAAATGGCAACTTTCCCTCTTCGTCCACGAATATTTGCCCATTTCCACTCACCTCTTTCCCGTCTTTTGATTCCAAAACTAAGTTCTCGGCGCCAAAGTGCCTAAACACAACCTTAAACGAACCCTTTCCCGCCCTAAGGCTCACAGCCACATTAACCAAGCTCATTGGCGCAAGGCCACTATCCAAACTCTTTTCAGTTTTTGCGCCATTCGCAGTGGCGATAGTCATCTCCACTTCTTTCAGTTCGCCAAAACGATCATGAGTCTGGGACAAACTAATACCGCTAGCCTGATACACCAACTCACCCATGCCTGTGTCGGTGCCCGGGGATGGGTTTTTCAATTGGGCTGGGATAAGCTTTGGGCTGTTTATGTTCGGGATGACCACTGTTGCCTTTTTCGTTGGCATAGAGACACCATCTTGGATATCTTCAAACGTAATTATGCCATATTTCCCTGTATCAATCACATTATTTTCACCCTCACAAAAACCTTGCCTTGTTGATCCAATGAGCATTACGGCAATGCAGGCGATGATAAAAGCAATTTTTTTGAACATGATAAATACCTTTTCACGAAAGCATCCACTATGAAACTTCCGAATGTGATAAGCTTTTTTCCAACCATATATGTGTCAATTGAGAGCACGTATCAGCACTTATACCGACACTTATATCGGAACCTGTATTGGCACCTATTTCAGCCATTTAGGCCTTTTCCGATTTTTTTCAGCTTTTCCACCTAACTATCTTCTGGCAATGTCTCAAGTGTTTTAATAATAACCTTACCCAATGCCAGGTGGGATTGGTTTTGGATTGGTAACGTTTGGCAAGACCACCCTCACGGATTGAGATTCATAGTTCCCGGGATTTCTAGTATCAACTATCTTTACAGTTCCGTACAAACAGGAATCAAGTACGGTTAAGTCATACACAAAATTGTCCATGCTACCTGATGCCAATTTCCCATTGACGATTTCCTTATTGCTGAAGTTAGCATTCCAAGACACATTTCCATATTCCATGATTGTTACCGGCGCACCGGGCCGATATTCCCTTGGCTGAAGTTTATATTTCTTTCCCTCAAATCTTAGGCTCTTGGCAGTTTTCAGATCATCCGACAGAACAAATGTGACTACGATACCTTCGGAATTCGGCAGGGGGATTCCACCAGAGTACACTTGGCCCTCTATCTTCGGGGCCGGCTTATTGTCCTCGGCACTTGGTTTTTCGCTGTCATTTCCAGAATTACCGCAAGACATCAGTCCCAAAGCCATAATCACCGTGCAAAGCGTCCCAATGATCGTGTTTTTTAGCATGTTCTTTGTCCCCTTATGGTATGTTTTCGGTTTTTGGCCCAACCGATGGGTTGATTATCCCTGTCCCTGCAATCCAGGCCCTTCGTTATTATCATCCGGGTTTATTCCGGGCTTCATCCGGGATTCATTGGAATTCATCCGTGCTTCAACTGGGATTCATCAGGGCTTCGTCCGGGCTTCAGCCCGGTAAGCCTGAATTCGGCCCCTGTCCCAAGGCCAAGGGCCAAGGTTGGCCACTTCCCGCCTCTTTCCCCCTTCGTCCGGTGCCCTGAAATGGCAAGCCTGGCAAGGCAGCCCGCGCCAATAACGCTTCCAAGGATGGGCTTCCCGGGGGACCCTGCTTTCTGGTTTGGCGAAATCCCGTAACCAAGGGGGAACGGCCGCCTTTTCGGCCTAAAACCACGTTTTCGGCCCCCCTTTGACGCAACAATGGCGCATCCCTCCAAAAAACCCCGCCCCTCTCTGGGAGGTGGCAGGATAGCGGGATAAATCCTTTTTTTTGTTTTCGGGGCTTGGATAAAAGTCCGGGGTCGCTTTGGTGGGTTGAGAAAACTTGAGAGTAAGAGAGATAAGTAGAAAAGACTTGCTAGAGAGTGAAATAGGGTGACAGAGAGGGGATACGAGAGAGAGAGAGAGAGATGCAAACATAAGAAATCCGCCAAGTTTGCTCTTGGCAGTTCGCGACAGGGCCCTAACCGACCACGCCCTGCCAAAAAGCCCCTTGGGACAGGGCTTATGGCCGGGAATCGGCAGGCCCATATGATTGGTTCGTTCCCGCATGGCTAAAATGGCTTCAGCTTGACTCCTCAGGGCTTTGGTTCTTGGTGTCGCACACCTGCAAGCACTATCAAAGTTGGCTTGGGCAGCCGGACCCGCAAGCCACAACTTCCGAGGGTGCGCAGAATGGTCAAGGGGCGCATGCCCATTTCTATTTTCAAAGGGATTTTCAGTTCGGCCATCATTGCATATGAAAAAAAATTATGCAAGATGTTGTTTTTTTGTAAAACGGCCTCGATGCCCCGCCCCTGGCCCCGTGATTTCACCACAAGCGCCGGAAGGGCTTCCCCGCCCCCACTTTGGCCCCCTCCCCCCTCCAAGGATCATTCAAGTAGGGCCTCCCCTTGCCCTTGGCGACCCGCTTGGAGCGTCCCCATGCCCCGGGCCGGCCGTCCAAGCATAGAGCCCCCCCGCATACAGCTGGCTGGCCCCCATCCGGCCCCCAAGGAAACGCCCCCCCTGGAAAGCCCCCAGGCCCCAGGAAACGAGCCCCAGGCCCCAGGAAACGAGCCCCGCGGCCCCTTGGGAGGGGCCGGGCGGGTCAAATCGGGGCCTTCCCCTGGGCCCCGGGCTTGACAGCGGCAAAATCGGTATTACCTTTATATTTGACAAGCTTAACTCCGAGGGGGAACACATGCGTTTCGACAAATTCACCGTCAAGAGCCAGGAGGCCCTGGCCGACGCCCAGACCCTGGCCGAGCGCCGCAACCACCAGGAAATCACCCCGCTGCACCTGGCGATGGCGCTCCTGCAGCAGCCGGACGGGCTGATAAGGCCGATCCTCGCGAAGGCCGGGGTCTCAGAGTCCCTGGTCCAGGACGACCTGGACAAGGAGCTGGAGAGGCTCCCCCGCATAAGCGGGCCAGGGGTCACCAGCTACACCGGGGGCGACCTCAAGACCTGCCTCGAGCTTGGGGTGGCCGAGGCGGAGAAGATGAAGGACGACTACGTCTCCACCGAGCACCTGCTCCTGGGGATACTGGACAAGCGGGACACCCAGGCCTCGAGGATACTCTCGGACAGGGGGCTCACCCGCGAGGTGGTCTTCCGGACCCTCAAGGACATAAGGGGCGCCCAGCGGGTGACCGACCAGAACCCCGAGGAGAAGTTCCAGGCCCTCCAGAGGTTCACAAGGGACCTCACGGACGAGGCCAGGAGGCAGAAGCTGGACCCGGTCATAGGCCGCGACGAGGAGATCAGGCGGGTCATGCAGGTCCTCTCAAGGAGGACCAAGAACAACCCGGTGCTGATAGGCGAGCCAGGGGTCGGCAAGACCGCCATAGTGGAGGGGCTCGCGAGGCGCATCGTGTCGGGCGACGTGCCCGAGACGCTAAGGAACAAGCGGATTCTGGCCCTGGACATAGGTTCCATGATCGCGGGGGCCAAATACCGGGGCGAGTTCGAGGAAAGGCTCAAGGCCGTCATAAAGGAGGTGGAGGCGTCAAGCGGCGACATCATCCTCTTCATTGACGAGATGCACCTGCTCGTGGGGGCGGGCAAATCCGAGGGCAGCCTGGACGCCGGGAACATGCTGAAGCCCCCTCTCGCGAGGGGCGAGCTCAAGTGCGTGGGCGCGACCACCACCAGCGAGTACCGCAAGAACATAGAGAAGGACGCGGCCCTGGAGCGGCGCTTCGCGCCCATACTGGTGGAGGAGCCCTCCGAGGAGGACAGCATCAGCATCCTAAGGGGCCTGAGGGAGCGCTACGAGGTGCACCACAAGGTGACCCTGACCGACGGGGCCATAGTCGCGGCCGTCACCCTCTCCCACCGGTACATAACCGACAGGTTCCTCCCCGACAAGGCCATAGACCTGATTGACGAGGCGGCCAGCCGCCTGAGGCTCGACATCGACAGCCTCCCGGCCGAGCTCGACGAGACCCGCCGCCGCATAATGACGCTCTCCATAGAGCGGGAGGCCCTGATGAAGGAGCACGACCCTGCGGCCAGGGACAGGCTCACCAAGCTGGAGGAGGAGCTGAGGTCCACCACCAGGAAGGATCGGGAGCTCACGGCCAAGTGGGAGGCCGACAAGGCGGTGGTGGAGAGGACCGGGAAGCTGAGGGAGGATATAGAGAACATAAGGGGCAGGATGGAGCAGGCCCAGAGGGACGGCGACCTGGGCCTGGCGGCCGAGCTCCAGTACGGCCAGCTCCCCGCGCTCGAGTCCCAGCTGGACCAACTGGCCAAGGACGCGGGCAACAGGCTCATAAAAGAGGAGGTGGGCGCGGACGACATAGCCTACGTGGTGTCCAAGTGGACGGGCATACCCGCGGGAAGGCTCCTCGAGGGCGAGCGGGAGAAGCTTGTCCACATGGAGGACAGGCTCTCAGAGCGGCTGGTGGGCCAAACCGAGGCCATAGACGCCGTGTCCAAGGCCATCCGCCGCTCAAGGGCGGGGATTTCGGACCCCAACCGGCCCATAGGCTCCTTCATCTTCATGGGGCCCACGGGCGTTGGGAAGACCGAGCTCGCGAGGGCGCTCGCCCAGTTCCTCTTCGACGACGAGCAGGCCATGGTCCGCCTCGACATGTCCGAGTTCATGGAGAAGCACTCGGTCTCAAGGCTCATAGGGGCGCCCCCGGGCTACGTGGGCTACGAGGAGGGCGGCTACCTCACGGAGGCCGTGAGGAGAAGGCCCTACTCGGTCATCCTCTTCGACGAGGTGGAGAAGGCCCACCCGGACGTCTTCAACGCCCTTTTGCAGATACTGGACGACGGCAGGCTGACCGACGGCCAGGGCCGCACCGTGGACTTCAAGAACTCGGTCATAACGATGACCTCGAACATCGGCTCCGAGCACATCAACTTCGGGGGCGACCAAGACGAGGCCAGGGGGAAGGCCATGGAGGCCCTAAGGGCCCACTTCCGGCCCGAGTTCCTCAACAGGGTCGACGACATAGTCATATTCCACCCGCTTTCCTTCGAGGACATCCGGAAGATCGTGCGCCTGCAGATAAACAGGCTCTCCCAGAGGCTCTCCGACAGGAAGCTCGCGCTCAACCTAACGGCCGGGGCCGAGGAGTTCCTCGCGACCGTGGGCTTCGACCCGGTGTACGGCGCGAGGCCGCTCAAGCGCGCCATCCAGACCGAGCTGATGGACCCCTTGGCGATGAAGCTCCTTAACGGCGAGATCCTGGACGGCCAGGAGATCCTGGTGGACGTGAACGAAGACAAGACGGCCCTGGTCATAAGCCCCGGCGCCATAGCCCACCAGGCCCTGGTGCCCGCCGGGGACTCAGATGGATAAGGGGGCCGACCTCATAGCCGCGATCTCCACGGCCACGGGCCCGGGGGCGGTCGCGATGATACGCCTGTCGGGGAGGGGGGCCCTGGACGCCCTGGGGCGCTTCTTCAAGCCCAACCGCAGCCTCGTCGACAACCCCCGCCAGCTCATCCTGGGGAAGGTGGTGAGCCACCTGGACGGGGCCCTCCTGGACCACGCCATGGCGGCCTGGTTCCCTGGGCCATCCTCGTTCACGGGCGAGGACTCGGTGGAACTGCAGGGCCACGGCGGAAGCCTTCTGCCCAAACTCACCCTGGAGCTGGCGCTCGCCTCCGGCGCGAGGCTCGCAAGACCAGGGGAGTTCACCGAGCGGGCCTTCCTGAACGGCAGGCTTAGCCTGGACCAGGCCGAGGCCGTGGCCGAGATAGTCGCCTCCGAGTCCAGGGCCGAGGCCCGCATCGCGGCCAAGGCCCTGGACGGGGCCCTCAGGGGCCGGGTGCTCCCACTCTTCGACTCGCTCAAGGGGTCGCTCGCATTCCTTACCGGGATACTCGACTTCGAGGAGGACTGGACCGAGCGCAACTCCAACAGGGTCCTTGAGGAACTGGGCAGGCTGAAGGAGGGCATGGGGGAGCTCATCGAGCTCAGGAAGAGCGGCAAGCCCTACAGGGAGGGCCTGAGGGTCGTGCTGGCGGGCCCCCCCAACGCAGGCAAGTCCGCCCTCTTCAACGCCCTGCTCGGGAAAAGAAGGGCCATGGTGTCAACGGTACCCGGCACCACCAGGGACTACCTCACCGCCTCCGTCACCTGGTCGTCCGTGAGGGTGGAGCTGGTGGACACGGCGGGCCTGCGGGACGGCGGCCAGGACGAGCTAGAGAGCATGGGGCAGGAGCTCGCGAGGGAGCAGATAAGCGATGCGGACCTCGTGCTCTGGCTTCACGACGGCCTTGAACCCCCCTGCCCGGTCTCCCTGGACAGGGAGCACTCCCCGCCAATACTCGAGGTCTGGAACAAGGCGGACGGGCACCCGAACCCCGGGGGGCCGGAAGGCCCCCCGGGGCCCTGGATCTCCGCCATGACGGGCCGCGGGCTCGCGGCCCTCAAAGAGGAAATCCTCAAAATGGCCGGGGTGTCCGAAGACGGCGTCCCGGAAATCGTCCCCAACCTCAGGCAGCAGATAGCCCTGGAGCAGTCCTACGCCTGCCTGCTCCAGGCCGAGGGCTCCCTCTTGGCAGGCGAGGTCCCCGAGATAGCCGGCATGATACTGCGGGACTCCCTGGACCACCTCGGGGCCATCACCGGGAGGGTGTTCACGGACGAGCTCCTGGAGGAGGTCTTCAGGCACTTCTGCCTCGGGAAGTAGGACGCCCCCGGCCAGGCGGGAACCCAAGGGCCCAGGGCGGCCCAAAGCCATCCGAAAGGGCTTGACAAGCGGCCCGTTTTTCTGTAAATAAAAGCCTCCAGTGGCTAGGTAGCTCAGTTGGTAGAGCACTGGACTGAAAATCCGGGTGTCGGCGGTCCGAGTCCGTCCCTAGCCACCACAACACCGGGCCCGGCAGGCCCGCCCCACCATGCACCATAATTAAAATT
>JAITKK010000121.1 GCA_031278475.1 Deltaproteobacteria bacterium | reverse complement strand
CCTGATTTGAAAAAGCAACAACCCTTCCTAAAAACGATGTTTCCAAAAACGATCGTTTTGGGCGAACGCACGACCTTTCACCAGGCATTCTGGCATCCCCAAGGTACCGGGATTATCAGGCGATTGGACGAAAAAGCACGACCGAAGGCTTATGGGCAAAGCCTTGGACTGCCTAAGGGCTGCCCAAGGACTGCCCACGGAAGCCCCACGGTCTGCCCACTGCCCACGGAAGCCCCACGGCCTGCCCAAGGAAGCCCCAAGGAAGGCCCAAGGATGCCAATCCACTTCCTTGGCATAAGCCCTGGCAGCTTCCTTAAGGCTCAATAGGGGCTCGCGAGTGGCTCGGGAGCCCATCCCCTGGGACGTGTTTGCGTAAGGGTGGTCAAATGGGGGTAAGGTCAAAGGTGAGGGCCGGGGGATCGTATTGGCGGGATTTGTCAGAGGTGGCGGCTGGTTATAAATATGGCATTCATGGCGGAACTTGTTAGGAGCAGGGATACCCGCATGGGTGGGCCGTGGGGGCTGACCCTAGGGCCCCGGGGAGGAAATCCCCTGGGGTTGTCCGGATGGGTGGAAGAGGGGGGGCGCCTGCCCGGGACGGGCGATTGCCGCCCTTACCAAGTGTAATCGTCGTCCTCGTTGAAGTCTTCCTCGGGGGAATAGTAATCCGAGATGTCCTCGTGCTCGTCTATGTACGCGAGGCAGCCCTCTATGAAGGATTTCGAGATCCCCTCGCAGTACTCGTCTTCGTTGATGTCGTTCGCCTCGGCCCAGGCGTAGCCGGCGTTGTGCCCCGAGCAGTCGGTCGTGCAGCTGAAGCCGTGGAAGGTTTGGGCGAAAAGGGAAGGGCTGAACACGAGGGCCAGGACTGTCGTGAGCAAGGCGATTGTTTTCATTTGTCATCCTACTATATATGGTTGTGGTGTATTGCAGCGCATTATAAATATGGAAAAACCAGCAAGAGCCCTCTTGCCCCCAAGCCGAACTCTCCCGGCCAAGCACCCCCGCCTTCAATGCAAGGGCCCTCCGGCCCTTGGCCAAGCCCATCCCAGGCTTCCATACAGAGCCCTAAAGCCCCTGCCAAGCCCTGCGGCCAACGTTTGCGCCAGATACCTACGATTATATAACTTTATGATACCCGTCAAAAGCCAAAATCCCCTTCAACGCCCTGATTTTACGAAAATTTGGCGCCAGCCGGGGTGGGCCTCCCCCTTGCCCCTGTCCATTTTGCCTTGCCAAAAATCCTTGGCCAAAATCCGGGGACGCGCAAAAACCCTTTGCCGACGGGGCGTTTATATGTCAAAATATTAGTCCGGATTCGATTGCCAGCCCCCCCAGGCGCCCGTCAGGCGCCCATGCCCTGGGCCTTGGGCATCGTTCGACGGATTGCCAGTGTCCCAGGGCCCGGGCCCTTGGCCCTTGCCATCTTCCCGCTGCCGCACGCCGCGGCCCTTGTCCCCTCACATTCCACCCCAGGCCGATGACCCCGGCCCCCGCCGCCAGCCGCATGACAATTCCCAAGACACTATTGCGCGACTTCAGGAAGCTTCTCGGCGAGGACTCCGTCCTCTCCGAGGAGGCCGACCTTCTCTCCTACGCCTTCGACTCCGCCGTGGTGGGGCAGTCCGTGCCCTCCGTGGTGCTCGCCCCCGCGACGGAGGGGCTCCTGGGCCGGACCGTCAAGGCCTGCTACGACGCGGGCCTCCAGATAACCGCCCGGGGCGCTGGCACCAACCTGTCCGGGGCGGCCGTCCCCGGGGCCGGCCCCAGCGCCGTGATACTCACCAACAGGCTTAACCGCATCCTGGAGGTGAACGAGGCGGATCTCTACGCGGTGGTGGAGCCCGGGGTCGTCACCGCCGACTTCGCGAAGGCCATGGAGGCCAAGGGGCTCTTCTACCCGCCGGATCCCGGGTCCCAGCAGGTGTCCACCCTGGGCGGGAACGTGGCCCTCAACGCGGGCGGGCTAAGGGGGCTCAAGTACGGGGTCACCAAGGACTACCTCATGGGCGTGGAGTTTTTCGACTGGGGCGGGGAGCTTGTAAAAAGCGGGTCGAGGACGGTCAAGTGGGTGACCGGCTACAACCTGCCGGGGCTCATGCTCGCGTCCGAGGGGACCCTTGGGATCTTCTCCAAGCTGATACTCAAGCTGGTGCCGCCCCCCAAGGCCTCCGTCGCCATGCTTGCCAGCTACCCGTCCGTGGGGGCCGCGTCCCAGACGGTCGCCGCCATCATAGCCGCCCACGTGCTTCCCTCCACGCTCGAGTTCCTGGACAGGAAGTGCCTCCAGGTGGTTGAGGCCAACGCGAGGATAGGCCTCCCCACGGACGCGGGCGCCATCCTCCTCATAGAGACCGACGGCGGCCACGCCGAGGGAGTCAAGGAGGAGGCCGAGCTTGTGAGGTCCATCTGCCTCAAAAACGGGGCGGGCTCGGTGAGGGTCGCGAAGGACGCGGCAGAGCGGGACGCCCTATGGGCCGCGAGGCGCAACACCCTCCCGTCGCTCGCGAGGCTCAGGCCCACGACCGTCCTGGAGGATGCGACGGTCCCCAGGTCCAAGGTGCCCGAGATGGTCGCGGCCGTGGAACGGCTCGCGAAGGAGCACGGCCTGGAGGTGGGCACCTTCGGGCACGCGGGGGACGGCAACCTTCACCCCACCATCCTCTGCGACCGCAGGGACAGGGAGGGTTTCAAAAAGGTGGAGGCCATGGTGGACGGCATCTTCACGGAGGCCCTGGCCCTGGGCGGCACCCTCTCCGGCGAGCACGGCATAGGCATAGCCAAGGCCAAGTGGCTCTCGAGGGAGGAGAACGCCGCGACCATCGGGCTGTCAAAGGCCATAAGGAAGGCCCTGGACCCCAGGCAGCTCTTCAACCCCGGGAAGAAGGTAGTATGACGGGCGCTCACGGGCCGGCCTTCCCGGCCGGGCTCTCGAAAGACCCGGGCGCGAGGATCACCCTGTCCGGGCTCAGGGACGGGTTGAAGGCCATGGACGACGTCCTGGTCTCCTGCATGCGCTGCGGCTTCTGCCAGTCCGTGTGCCCCGTCTACGGGGCCACCCTGAGGGAGGCGGACGTGGCGAGGGGGAAGCTCGCCCTCCTGGAGGATTTGGGGAAGGGCCTCGCGAACGACGCGGGCCAGGTCTCCGACAGGCTGGGGCGCTGCCTGCTCTGCGGCTCCTGCGAGAAGGAGTGCCCCTCTGGCGTCAGGCTGATAGACGTCTTCGTCCGCGCCAGGGCCCTGGCTTGCGCCTACCAGGGCCTCGGCCCAGTGAAAAGGCTCATTTTCAGGCTCCTTTTGCCCAACCCGAGGCTGTTTTCCTTCCTGACCGACGTCCTGGGCATATTCCAGCGGCCCTTCCTCCGGGGGGCCAAGGGCCCCCCGGGGGTAGGGGCCGTGCCCGGCGTCATCCCGATTGCCGGGGGCAGGCATGTGCCCAAGCTCCCCTTCGGGGGCTTTTCCGAAAGGGCCGGGCCGATATCCCTGAAGCCGGGGAAGGGGCGGCCCACGGCCGCCCTCTTCCCCGGCTGCGCCCCGGACAAGGTTTTCCCGGACCTCACAAGGGCGACCCTCGCGGTCCTCAAGCACCACGGGGCGGGCGTCTTCATGCCCCGGGGCCTGGTCTGCTGCGGGCTGCCGCTCCTGTGCTCGGGCGACAGGGAGGGCTTCCTTTCGCTCGTGAGGGAGAACCTGAGGCAGCTGAGGGGCGCCCGTTTCGACTGGCTGGTAACGCCCTGCGCGAGCTGCGCCTCGGCCATCGCCGGGCAGTGGCGACGCCACCGGGAATGGTTCTCGGGGGCGGACCTCAAGCTTCTGGACGGCCTGTCCGGCCGGGTGGTGGATTTGACGGCGTTCCTCGTGAACATCCTCAAAGCGGACCTTAGCCCGAGGGAAAGGCCCCCGCAGGGGGCCGGGAGCTTGGATGCAAACGATGCGAGCGGCGCCAAGGAAGGCCCCGAAGGCCTTCCAAGGGTCACCTACCACGACCCCTGCCATCTTTCCAAGTCCATGGGCGTGTCCGAGGAGCCAAGGCGCATCCTTGAAAGCCTTTCCGGCTGGGAGTACGTCGAGATGCCCGAGGCGGACCGCTGCTGCGGGAACGGCGGCACCTTCAACCTGTCCCATTACGACATCTCGCTAAAAATCGGCGAGAGGAAGCGGGACAACATAGTCTCCGTGTCGCCCTCCGCGGTAGCCACCACCTGCCCGGCCTGCATGCTCCAGCTCATGGACCAGCTGGGGAGGAAGGGCGACCTGGTCGAGGTCAGGCACGTGGCCGAGCTCTACGCCGAGGACCTGGGTTTGGACTACAAGGCCCTGGCAAGGGGCGAGGCGCCCGGGATACATGACGAACCCGACACCCATGCTGAACCCGATGACACCCATGCGGGACCCGACAGCAAGACCCCTGGCGGGGACGGGCAAAAGGGCGCCCTGGGGGCCGGGGCATGAGCCAAGGGCAATCCGCGGGGGCGGAAACAAACCCGGTGGGGCTCTTCACGGCCAGCGCCGCCAAGGTGTCCATGGGGGTTTCCAGGACGGCCGATCTGGACGGGGCCCTGGCCGTCGCCCTGGGGCTCGCCCAGGAAAGGCTCGCCCAGGGGCCCCCCCAGGACGGGCTCGACATGCTCTTCCTCTGCGGGCTCCCGGGGGCTTTGCCCGAAAAGTACCGCGCCCTTGGCGCGGAGAGGGGCATAAGGGTGATACGCGACGGGCTGAGGGCCGTGAGGGGCTGGATAGGGACCGCGTTCTCGCTCGCCTCTCTCGCGATCGCCGAGACCGCGACGCTCGTCCTTTCCGGGGAAGGGGAGGATGCGAGGCTTTCCGGCATGATATCCCTCACCCACGTGATAGCGGTCAGGGAGGAAAAGATCCTGATGGCCCTTGGGGACGCCCTTCCCGAGGTCCAGGCCATGATGGGCCGGCCAGGGCATGTTTCCTTCGTCTCCGGGCCCAGCCGCACGGCCGACATCGAGCGGGTGCTGGCCCTGGGGGCCCACGGCCCCCAGAGGGTCCAGGCCCTTGTGATGGGGGGCTAGATGGCGAAGGGGGCAATTTTCGGGAAAAGCCCGGAAGGCGATCGCGCCGGGGGCGAAGCCCCCGGCATGGGCGACTACCACAGGTCCATCAAGGAGGCCCTGTCCGACCCCTTCCTGCGTGGCGCGCTCGAGCGCTTTTACCTGCACTCCAAGGCCAGCAGGCCGCAGGCCTTCAAAGGCCTGCGGCTGGAAAGCCTCACCAAGGCCGTCCGGGAGTCCAAGGAGGCGGCCCTCTCAGGCCTTGAGGGGCTCTACGACCGCTTCAGGGAGCGCGCCGAGTCCAAGGGCGCGGTTGTCCACCGCTGCGGGGACGCCGCCTCGTGCCGCCAGCTGATACTTGCGATCGCCAAGGACAACGGCGTGAGCGCCATTGTCAAATCCAAGTCCATGACGGCCGAGGAGATAGCCCTCAACCCGGCCCTGGAGGCCGCGGGCATAAGCGTATCCGAGACCGATCTGGGCGAGTGGATAGTGCAGCTCCGTGGCGAGGGCCCCTCCCACATGGTGCTCCCCGCCATACACCTCTCAAAGGACGAGGTGGCCCTGACCTTCGAGGAATCCCGGGTCATAGGCGGGCCGCAAGGAGCAAGGCCCCCGGCCGAGGGGGCCGCCGTCGAGGCCCTGGTAAGGGCCGCGAGGCTGGCCCTGCGCCCCAGGTTCCAGGAGGCGCACATGGGCGTGACCGGGGCCAACTTCGCCCTGGCCGACAGCGGGACCATAGGCATATGCACCAACGAGGGCAACGGGAGGCTCTGCGCGACGCTCCCGGGTGTCCACGTGGCGCTCCTGGGCCTCGACAAGCTGCTCCCGGGGCTCGCCGACGCGGCGAACCTGCTGCGGGTGCTGCCCAGGAACGCGACCGCCCAGGACATCACCACCTACGTCTCCCTCATAAGCGGGGCGGCCGACTGCCAGGCGTCCCCCACGGGCAAGAAGAAGCTCCACATAGTGTTCCTGGACAACGGGAGGACCGGGATCCTGAAGGATCCCGCCTGCCGGGAGCTCCTCTACTGCGTCCGCTGCGGCGCCTGCGCGAACGTCTGCCCGGTGTACAGGATGGTGGGCGGCCACAGGATGGGCCACGTCTACATAGGGGCCGTGGGCCTGGGGCTCACCTATTTCCTGCACGGGGCGGCGGCCGCCCGGAACCTCGCCTGGAACTGCATCGGCTGCGGGGCCTGCAAGGAGGTGTGCGTTGCGGGTATCGATCTGCCGTCCATCGTCTTCGAGGTGAGGGCGAGGCTCAGGGAGGCCGAGGGCACCCCCATGGCCGATAGGCTGCTCTCGCTGGTGCTTCCCAACCGCACTCTCTTCGGCGCCGCCCTGAAGGTCGCCCGCATAGCCCAGGGCCCCTTCGGGGGCCCCGGGCCCGTGCGCCACCTCCCCATAGCCCTCTCGGGCGACCGGGGCTTCAGGGCCTTGCCGCTTTTGGCCGACAAGGCGTTCCGCGACTCTTTCAGGGAAGCGGGGCCGCCGCCCGTGGCGGCGGCCCCGGACCCCTCCCTGGACGCGGCGATATTCGCGGGCTGCGCCCACGACTACCTGCTCCCGGAGGAGCTGTGGGACGCGGCGGGGGTCGCGGCCCACAAGGGGGCCTCGATCTCCTTTCCCATGGGCCAGGTCTGCTGCGGCCTCCCGGCCCTTACCCTCGGGCTGCGCGGGGCTGCCGTCAGGGCAGCGCTGGCCAACATCGAGGTCTTCGGTGCGGAGGACGGCCCGAGCCGTGTGCTCACGCTCTGCGCCTCCTGCGCGAGCCACATCAGGCACGCCTACCAAAGGCTCGTGGGTGGCGAGGGCGAGGAAACGAGGGCCAAGGCCGCAAGGTTTGCCGGCCGCATAACCGATTTCGCGACCTACGCCAAGGACGTGCTCCGTTTGGGGCCCCGGGACTTCGACAGATCCCCGGAAAGGGCCGCCTACCACAGCCCCTGCCATATGTCCAAGGGGCTCGGGGTGACCCAAGCCCCCAGGGAGCTCATAGGGCTTGCGGCCGAGTATTTGCCAACCCCCGAGGAGGAGCTGTGCTGCGGCTTCGGCGGCTCCTTTTCCCTGAAGTTCCCCGAGGAATCCGCCGCCATCCTCTCAAGGAAGCTTGGGATCCTGGAGGCGGCCGGGGCCCACACCGTGGTGAGCGACTGCCCGGGCTGCGTGGTGCAGCTTAGGGGCGGGGAGGAGAAGAGGGGGCGGCTTCTAAGGGTGGAGCACCTCGCGACCCTCTTGGCAAGGAGGCTGAAAGCGAAAGGCTAGGGCCCGGGTGGCCGCTTCAAGGGCTGATGGCGGCACCTTTACCCAAAACCGACAGGGATTGGGTCAGGTTTTTATGATTAAGCGGGGACGGCCTCCCCGCTTTTTTTGCGCCGGAAAGGCTCCCTGAAAGCAGGCTGGAAGCACGCACAAGGGCCATGGGAAGCCCCCAAAATGGCAAGGGATTCTGGGCTGGCTGACGGCATCATCAAATGTATGGGCATGGGCCAAAAGAGAAGGAGAGAG
>JAITKK010000079.1 GCA_031278475.1 Deltaproteobacteria bacterium | reverse complement strand
GCCGCGCCCGCCCAGGATAGCCCCGAGCCCGCTGGCCCGGAAAGCCCTGAGCCAGGATCCGATGAAGCCGCGCCCGCCCAGGAAGCCGTGCCCGCACAGGAAAGCCCCGAGCCCGCTGGCCCGGAAAGCCCTGAGCCAGTATCCGATGAAGCCGTGCCCGTACAGGAAGCCGCGCCCGCGCAGGAAAGCCCCGAGCCCGCTGTCCCGGAAAGCCCCGAGCCAGTATCCGATGAAGCCGCGCCCACCCAGGAAGCCGCGCCAGCACAGGAAAACCCCGAGCCCGCTGGCCCGGAAAGCCCCGAGCCAGTATCCGATGACGCAGTGCCCGCCGGCGTACCCGAGGAAGGCGGCGGCGGTGCCCCCTAAGCCGCAAACCTAGCCATACCGGCCAGACGCGCCGAACCCGCCACCCTGCCCCGGCCGGGCCAGCGGCGGGGCTCCATGCAACTAAGGTTTGACAGACCCCCCCCGAAGGTCTAGAATTTGCGGCATAACACGGGATTATCGGAAGCGGGAAGTAATTTTTTCGAGTTCCTGAAGGCAGCAAGGGCCGTCTGGCCCCCAGGGATCCTTGCATGGGCGGGGATCCTTGCGGTGGGGCTTGCCAGGGCCGCCCTGTGGGCGCCCTTGCCCCCTGCCATGGCCCTTGGCCCCTGGCCAGGGCCTGCCTTGGGCCTGCCTTGGCTTTCCCCCGGGCCGCCGCCCCCTTGTCCGGGGCGGGCCCACGATTTTGATTGCCAAAGGCCCACAAAAATACTATCTTGCGTCAACAGGCGGCGCCGCCCGCAGGAAGCGGGCGGCTCACCCCCCGGCTGGGAGCCTCTTCCCCCGGGCCCCCAAGACAACGAGGAGGGCCCAGGCCCTTCCCCCCCCAAAGGCCGTGCCCACGGCCAGGTGTCCCGCAGATTATGATTTTCGAAGACTCGACCCTAAACAACAACGGGGATTCCATAGTCGACGTGCAGATGCGAGCGGACGAACGCCGCATCAACATAGACCAGGTGGGCGTCAAGAAGATACGCTACCCCATCGACGTGAAGGACAGGGACAACGGTTCCCAGCGCACGGTGGCCTCGGTCAACATGTTCGTCGATTTGCCGCACAACCACAAGGGGACGCACATGTCCCGCTTCATAGAGATCCTGTCCAAGCACCGGGACAGCATCTCCACGGCCACCATCCCCTCGATCCTCACCGACATGAGGTCCAGGCTTCAGGCCAAGACGGCCCACCTGGAGCTCACCTTCCCCTTCTTCATAGCCAAGGCGGCGCCCGTCACGGGCGCGGTCGCCCTGATGGAGTACGGCTGCGTCCTCACCGGCTCCCAGACTGGCGACCTGCTCCCGGACCTTAGCATCTCGGTCATAGTGCCCGTCACCACGCTGTGCCCCTGCTCCAAGGAGATCTCCAGCCACGGGGCCCACAACCAGCGGGGGCTGGTGACCGTGACCGTGCGCTACGAGCACTTCTTCTGGATGGAGGACCTTATCTCCCTTGTGGAGAACTCGGCATCCTCGGGGGTCTACTCCCTCCTGAAGCGCACGGACGAGAAGTTCGTGACCGAGACCGCCTACGAGAACCCGCGTTTCGTGGAGGATGTGGTAAGGGAGGTCGCGGTGCGGCTAAGGGCCGACCGCAACTTCACCTGGTTCTCGGTAGCCGCCGAGAACTTCGAGTCCATCCACAACCACAGCGCCTACGCCTTCCTGGAATACACCCGCGACGGCAACGGGGCCGACGGGTCCTAGGGTCCGGATCCAATGGACAAGCTGACCATAGAGGGGGGAAGCAAGCTCTCGGGCAGGGTCCGCGTGAGCGGGGCCAAGAACGCGGCCCTGCCGCTCATGGCGGCGTCGATTCTGGCGGACGGCCCGGTAACGCTCAGGAACCTTCCGAGGCTTGGCGACCTCAGGACCATGGGCCTGCTCTTGGGGCACATGGGCGGCCGGGTGGACCCATTCTGGGAGGGGGAAGGCGACGGGCACGCCGCCATCCTGGACATGGGGGCCCTGAGCCTTCCCGAGGCCCCCCACGAGATGGTCAAGACCATGAGGGCCTCGGCCCTGGTCCTGGGCCCGCTACTCGCGAGGCACGGCAGGGCCCAGGTGTCGCTCCCAGGCGGCTGCGCCATAGGCGTGCGGCCCATAGACATGCACCTCAAGGCCCTGCGGGAGATGGGCGCGGGCTTCGACCTTAGCGGCGGGGACATCGTGGCCAAGGCCCCTAAAGGGGGCCTCAAGGGCGCGTCCCTGCGCTTCGACACGGTTACCGTCACGGGCACCGAGAACATCATGATGGCGGCCGTGTTGGCCAAAGGCAGGACCGTCATCGCCAACGCGGCGAGGGAGCCCGAGGTGACGGACACCGGGAGGGCGCTGGTCGCCATGGGGGCGGCCATAGAGGGCCTCGGCACCGACGTCATAACGGTTGAGGGCAGGGACTCGCTTTCGGGCTGCGAGCACTCGGTCATGGCCGACCGCATAGAGGCGGGCACCCTGATGGCCGCGGCCGTCACAAGCGGCGGCGACGTGACCCTGGAGGGCGCCCCCTTGGGCGCCCTGGACGCCGTCCGGGAGAAGTTCGCCGAAGCCGGGGCACTCATAAGCGAGGGCAGGGACGGGTCGCTCAGGGTGAGCGCCCCCGGGGGGAGGCTAAAACCCACGGACGTCACCACCCTCCCGCACCCGGGGTTCCCAACCGACATGCAGGCCCAGTTCATGGCCATGATGACGCTAGCCGACGGGGCCTCCATCGTCACCGAGACCATCTTCGAGAACCGCTTCATGCATGTGTCGGAGCTGAGGAGGCTCGGGGCGGACATATCGCTCGAGGGCCGCTCCGCCGTGGTGAAAGGCGTTCCCGGCCTGTCCGGGGCGCCACTAACGGCATCCGACCTGAGGGCCTCGGCAAGCCTTTTGGTCGCGGCCTTGGCCGCCAAGGGCAAGAGCGAGCTCTTCCGCGTGTACCACCTGGACAGGGGCTACGACAGGCTCGACGAGAAGCTGAACCGGCTGGGGGCGAGCATCGTCCGGGGGAAGGGCTAGGCCCGGCAAAGGCCCCGAACAAGATGCCTGACAAGGCAAGCTGACGCCGGAAGGCCGCAAGACATGCGGCCTTCGTCGCAACAGGGGCAGCTCGCCGCAAGACACGCCCGGGGCCATGGCCCTGCTTGCCAGGCCATGGTTTCACGTAGTTTCACATAACAAGGGCCAGGAAGGCCGCATCGCGGCCGGTTGGCGATAATCAGAGCTGGGCTGCCCAGGGCATCCCGGAGGCCACTATGGACAAGGGGACCATCATCGGGGATGGCGATCCCGGCTTGCCGGGGGACATCCTTGCCAAGCCCCTGCCCGGGACGGGCGGGGGCGACGGCACCGGTGTGCCCGGGGCCGACCTCCTGGCGCCCTTCTTCATCGGCCTCTTCATACTGGGCGCGCTCTGCCTCGCGGCCGTGTTCCTGGGGGATCTTCGCTACGGCGTCTGGGTTTTGGGGGTGGTCATCCTCTCGGTCCCCGTCTACGTGTCCCTGTCGTATTGCGACCGGGGCCTGGACGGCCCGGGGCGCGGGGACGGGGCCCCGTTCTGGAGGCGGCCGCTCGCGAACCTGCTGTCCGCGCTCATAGCCGTGTTCCTTTCCTGCGGCCTCGCCCTGAACCTCGCGACCCTGGGGAGCGAGGAGTGGCCCTTCGTCTTCCTGTCGCTCCCGGTGCAGCTCGCGTTGTTCTGGCTCCTCGGGGGCCGCCGGAGGGCGGGCCAGGGCGCCCGCCCGGGCGGCTTCAGGGCTGCCAGGCTTTCCTCCCTCCTGGGCCCTGCCGTGACGCTCGCCATATACTCGGTCGGCATGGCCTGCCTCCCGGATGTCGCCCACGCCCCCGCGGAGGGCCTCGGGGCAAGCCAGGCCCCGCTCTTCCAGGGGACGGACTCGAAGCTTCTCGCGCTGCTGGGCGATTGGCTCCGCTACCACGGCTGCGGGAGGGATCTGGCCCTGGGAGCCGCGAGGGCCGGGGGCTTTTGGCCCTGGTTCCTCCTGAACCTTGCCTTCCTTTGCCCCCTGTTCCTTGGCGTGGGCCTGCTCCTGCGGCTCGCGACCTTGCCTTGGGCGGGCGCCCTGGGGACGGATCACGCGAAACCCGCCGGGAAACCCCAAAATCAAGGCGCCTTCGGCTTCCTCAGCACGGCGGCCCTTCCCTGCCTGCTCGCGGCCTTCCTGTTCCTGTCCCTCTCGCAAAGGCTCGAGCGGGCTGCCGCCGGCGAGCCGGGAAGGCGGATGGCCTTCTACCTGGAGAGCCTCAGGGCGAGCATCGTGCTCATAGACGGCGTTCCCTACCACGCCTCCATCATCCCGGCCCTGGCCCGGGCGAACCGCTGGGCGGGCGGGAGGCTGGAGGAGGCCAAGGGCTCGCTCAGGCGCGGGGTGGACAGGATCCACGACGGCTACAAGGCCAACGTGGAGCCATACCTGGACTGGTACTACTCGGAAGGGTACTACTCGGAAGGATACATGGGATCCATGGGGCCCTACGACCACGGGCATCCCGCCATGGGCATGGGGGGCAACCCAGGCGACCGCCTTTTCATGGGCGTGGACCACAGGGGCGTCAGGCGGCAGCTCGAAAGGCTCGGCCGCATCGCGTCCTCCAACAACGTGAGGAACCTTGCGCCCCAACACCGCTACCTCGGGATGCAGGTGGCGGAGCCCCTGCTCTCGCTTAGGTCCGGGGACATCGGCCGGGAGGGGGGCTCCACCTTGCTCGTGCCCCACCAGCTGAGGAGGGCGAAGGCCGCGTCGGACGCGGCCCGCAGCCTGGCTGCCCCGCCCGCGCTTGCGGAAAACGTCGCCCAAGGCGACGGCGGGGACGAGGACAGGGAAGGCCACCGGGACCGGCTCTTGGCTTACATCGAGGAGCGGCGGGCCGACGCGCACAAGCTGATAGACGGCCTGTAGGGGCATGCTGGGGGACAAAGGGGGAGAATGGGGGGGACAATGGGGTCCCCAAGAGGGCCAAGAGGGCCAAAAAGGGCCTTGATGGCGCCGTGGGTCCTGGGGAGCCTCCAGCAAGGGCTTGCATAGGCGGGAGCGGCAGCCTATGCGGCTTTGCCAAGAGCCATATTCAAAGATCCATATTTAACAAACGCCCTTCCAGTCCGCCCGCAATCCGCCCGAAAAGCCCCTCGGCCTTTTGCCTAAAGTCCCCGCGGCTTTTGCCGAAAAGACCTCGTGATTTTTGCCTAAAGACCCCGCGGCTTTTGCCTAAAGACCCCCATATTTTTACTTTTTGTGTGGAAAGTGGCGTGACGGCTTGACGATCCAGGGGCCCAAGGGTAGCGGGAAGGGCCCCCGTTGGCGGCGATTTCCCCATCCCGGGAGGCGAGGGCGGCATTTTTTTCGAGCCGTAAGTACCGGAAATCATTGGGGATTTCATTTTTTTTCAAATTTTGAGGAAAAAGTGTTGACACCCCGTGAAAAAGGAGTATTATCCCCTTTTGCCGCAAGGGTCCAGGCGGTGGGGAAGACCGGCGTCGATGCCGGAACCCAAGCCGCCACGCCCCTTCCCCTCCAGGGGACGGGGGCGGGGGACAGCGGGGGGCTTTCGCGGGCCCTTCAAAAAAAATTCGCGTGGGGGCAAAAAAAGCTTGACCTTTGAGCCGCCCCTTGATATATTGATCTACGCACCGAAGTTTGGGGTTATGTCCCTGGACGTTGCTTTTTGGGATCGCGGTTCTCATTTTGATCCCATTAATCATCGGCGCCGGTCGCTCTTTGAAAACTGAATAGCGGACATGCAAGCGTATTTTTTAGGGCTCGATTAAAAGGCTTCCGAACCCTCGGAAGCCGTTTCCGTCTTTTAATACACGGAGAGTTTGATTCTGGCTCAGAATGAACGCTGGCGGCGTGCTTAACACATGCAAGTCGAACGGGGCCAATTCTGACGGGGTGGCAACACTCAATTGGTTTTGGCTTAGTGGCGCACGGGTGAGTAACGCGTGGGTAACCAACCCTTAGGTTTGGAATAACGTCTCGAAAGAGACGCTAATACCAAATAAGACCACGCCAACTACGGTTGATGGGGTAAAAGATGGCGCTTTTCGGAAGCTGTCGCCTTAGGACGGGCCCGCGTGACATTAGATTGATGGTGGGGTAACGGCCTACCATTTTGTCGACGATGTCTAGCTGGTCTGAGAGGATGATCAGCCACACTGGGACTGGAACACGGCCCAGACTCCTACGGGAGGCAGCAGTGAGGAATTTTTCGCAATGGGGGAAACCCTGACGGAGCAACGCCGCGTGAGTGAAGAAGGCCTTTTGGTTGTAAAGCTCTGTCGGAGGGCAAGAAACGCGATGGTAATAATACGATCGTCGCTTGACTTAACCCTTAAAGGAAGCCCCGGCTAACTCCGTGCCAGCAGCCGCGGTAATACGGAGGGGGCGAGCGTTATTCGGAATCATTGGGTGTAAAGCGCATGTAGGCGGTAAGGTGTGTCAGGTGTGAAAGCCCGGGGCTTAACTCCGGAAGTGCATTTGAAACTGCCTTACTTGAGTCTCGGAGAGGAAAGTGGAATTCCCAGTGTAAAGGTGGAATTTGTAGATATTGGGAGGAACACCGGTGGCGAAAGCGACTTTCTGGACGAAGACTGACGCTCAGATGCGAAAGCGTGGGTAGCAAACAGGATTAGATACCCTGGTAGTCCACGCCGTAAACGATGGGTACTAG
>JAITKK010000103.1 GCA_031278475.1 Deltaproteobacteria bacterium | reverse complement strand
GTCCCTGACAGACCCGGTGCCAAGCACCGACGACAGGCCCAGAAGCCTAAGCGAGCTGGGGCCCGTCGCCCACAGCCCTGTCCCGCTGGCGCAGGAGGGCTCGGCCAGTAGCCTCAAGGAGGCCAAGCCCGGGGCCCTGTACCCGGCCAAAAGGGTCCTCTTGGCAGGCGACTCCTTCATGGAGGAGGCATTCCAGGGGCTCTTGGACGGTAGCCTCAAGGATGTGCCCGGCCTTGAGACGTCCGGGTATTTCCGGGAGGGCATGGGCCTCGCGCCGGGCTCTGCCGAGGAGGTCGACGGGCTGGTGGGCGCCGCCAAAGGGCTCGGGGCCGATCTTGTGGTGCTCTCCCTTGGCTCGGGCGACACAAAGGAGCTGGAAGGCGCGGACGGCAACCCCGTCCCGGTGCTCACCCAGGCCTGGGAGGAGGCCTACGTCAGGCTCACCGGCGATCTTCTGGCCAAACTCTCGGAGAACGGCTCGCAGGTGCTCTGGGTGGGTCTTCCGGTCATGGGGAGGGAACCCTACAACGCAAGGGTCGCGGCCCTTAACCTTGCGGTTTCCAGGGCATGCCAGGAGGCGCCCAACTGCCTGTTCCTTGCCACCTGGGACCTCTTCTCCGGCCCGGACGGCGCCTTTTCCGAGAGGATCGACACCCCGGACGGGGCCGGGCTCTACCCCAGGGCGGACGATCTCGTCCGCCTCAACAGCCTGGGCTCCAAATACCTCTCCACAAGCCTTTCCGCGGAGCTCGGGAAGGTCGCGAGCCTGGGCGGGGCCCCGCAAATGACCAAGCCAGCGGGCAACACAGGCGCCAAGGCCGCCCCCGCCCCGGTAATACTTGGGCCCTACGGGCTCCCGCTGGGATCCGCGGCCTTCACGGAGATTCTCCTGGTGGGCGACTCCAACATGGCCGAGGGCCTGGGGCCCGCGCTGGAGAAGGCCCTTCGCAAGATACCCGCAATCTCGGTCAAGCGCTCCTTCAAATCCTCCACGGGGCTTGTGCGCCCCGACTTCTTCAACTGGCCGAACTTCTTCCAGGGGCTCTTGGACGAAAGGAACCCCGAGCTCGTGATCGTGTGCCTGGGCGCGAACGACAGCCAGGACATCGTCACCGAGGGGCGCAAGCGCCACCACGTGGGTGACGAGGGCTGGGACGAGGAGTACAGGAAGAGGGTGGGCGACATGCTGGACAGGGCGGACAAGGCGGGCGCCAAGGTGCTCTGGGTGGGGCTCCCCATAATGGGCAAGGCCGCCTACGACAAGAAGGTGAGGGACATCAACGCCTCCGCCCAGGCCGCCTGCGAGTCGTATGGCCACTGCGTCTTCTTCGACAGCTACCCGATACTGACCGACAAGGACGGCAAGTACACGGCCTACATGGAAAACGAGAGCGGGAAGCACGTGAGGATAAGGGCCAAGGACTCCATCCACCTTACCGAGAAGGGCGGGGCGATACTTGTGGAGGCGATACTCGCGAGCCCCGGGGGCTCGGTCATCCTTGGCTTCCGGCCCGAAGGGCCGGAGACGGGGATCGTGTTGGTCGACGCCGGAAGCCCAAAGGCCCCCGGCGGTAACGGCGCCCAAGGCCATGGCCTGATCGAAGGCCCCGTCGCCTCCGTCCCGGCCGAGGCCCCCCAGCCGGGGGTTCCTGCCGTCCCCCCCGCAAGCCCCGCTGCCGACGCCGAAAGCCCCGCAACCGTTGGCCCTGGCCCGGATCAAGCAAGCGTTGACGCGGGGGACGGCCCCAATGACGGGGAAAAGGGCGGGGAAGGGGATCTTATGGCGGGGGGGGCCGCGCCCGAGGCCGGCGGCCAGGAAAGGCCCCAGGGAAACGACGGCGGGGAACCAGGGGGCGGGGGCCCGGGGCCCCCGCCCTCCTGGGCCGATCCCCCCGATGTGGTGAGCCCGCACCCCACCATCACCGAGATCAACCTCCAGTCCAAGGCAAGGGGCCGGGAGACCACTTACCTGCTCTACCAGCCCAACCCGGAGATAAGCGCCCCAACGGTCTTCCTGCTCCACGGTGCCGAGGACTCCTGGCCCGTGTGGCAGGACAGGATGGGCCGCAGGCTGCTGTCGCTCGCGAACGAGCTGGGGATAAACCTCGTGATGCCCGACGGGGATCCCTTCGGCTGGTACCTGGACAGCCCCTTCAAGCAGGGCTCGAGGCTTGACGAGTACCTGACAAGGGAACTTCTCCCGGACCTCGCGACCCGCGCGAGGCTTGACCCGGGGCGCATAGGTGCCGTGGGGATCTCCATGGGCGGACACGGGGCGCTGACACTGGGCCTCAGGCATCCGGGGCTGTTCGGGGCCCTGGCCTCCTTGAGCGGGGTGACCGACATCGCGAGCCACGGCCTGGGCACCCCCATGGACCGCTACCTGAGGCTCGAAGAGGTGCTGGGCCCCTACAATGGCGACGGCGGGCTGTGGAGGGACAACAGCGCCTACCACCTGACCCGCAGGAACCCGGAGGCACTCCAGGGCGTGCCGGTGCTGCTCTCGGTGGGGCTCTCGGATCCGTTGGTGCTGGCCGAGAACCGCCAGTACGGGAGGCTCCTGAAGGAGCTCGGCATCCCCCACGAGTACCGTGAGGAAAGCGGCGGGCACTCCTGGGAGCTCTGGGAAAGGGAGCTGCCAAGGGCCCTGTCCTTCATGGCGGACACCCTTTAGCCGGATGCCGCAACCCACCATGGGCGAGCGCGCCAAGCTGGGCGACCTCTCGGTCGCCGGGGCCTTCTTCCGCAGGCATGCGGCGTCCCTTGCCTTGGGGGTCGCGACACTCACCCTGTGCAACCTTCTGCAGATGACCTTCCCCAGGCTGGTGGGCTGGGCCATAGACCTGTTGGGGGGGGAGGGCCCGCTTCTGTCGGAGCTCAGGCGCCCCGTCCTGTGGATCCTTGGGCTCGCGCTTTCGGTCGCCATCCTCCGCTACATCTGGCGGCGCAACATCTACGGCTTTTCCAGAAGGATGGAGCGGGACCTGCGGGAAAGCCTATACTCCCGCTTCGTCGCGCTGTCCCTGCGCTGGCACCAGGGGCATCCCTCTGGCGACCTCATGGCCCTCGCCACCAACGACATCGACGCGGTCCGCCAGGCCGTGGGCTACGGCTTCGTAAGCCTCGTGGACGCGCTGGTCCTGGGGCTCGCGGCCATTGCCTTCATGCTCTCCATCAGCCCCGGGCTCTGCCTGCTCGCGTTCATCCCGCTCCCGCTGATAACCGTGATGGCCATCATCTTCAACCGCAGGATGTTCAGGAGGGTCCTCCGCGCCCAGAACGTCTTCGGGGAGCTCACCGAGCGGGTTAGGGAGAGGCTCTCGGGCTTCAGGGTCATAAGGGCCATGGGCTTGGAACCCCTCGCCATGCGGGAGATCTCCTCCAAGTCCATGGAGTTCGTCGGCGCGAACGTGCGCATGGCGGTACTCACCGGCCTCTTCTTCCCTCTCCTTTACCTCTTCACCAACGCCTCCCTCGCGCTCACCATCTATTTCGGGGGATCCCAGGTGATTGCCGGAACCCTTTCCGCCGGGGGGTTCGTGGCCTTCGTCACCTACCTGACGCTCATCACCTGGCCGCTGATGGCCCTGGGGCTCACCATGGGAAGGCTCCAGCAGGGCATGGCCTCCCTGCGCCGCCTGGGCGGCGTGCTATCCGTGGAGGAGCCTTCCGGGCACCCGGAGGAGCTCGCGTTCGATCCCCCAGAGGGCGGGGACTTCCGGGTGGATCTAAGGGATCTCGGCTTCACCTACCCCGGGGCCAACGCCCCGGCCCTGAGCTCCCTCACGCTATCGCTGTGCCCCGGGAAGATGACCGCCATGACCGGCCCCACCGGCTCCGGGAAAAGCACCCTGGCCCAGCTGCTCATGGCGCTCCACGAGCCCCAGGAGGGGGCCATCCTCATAGACGGCCGGGACTCCAAGGAATACCCGCTAGCGAAGCTTAGGTCCCTTTTCGGCTACGTGCCCCAGGACGGGCACATATTCTCCGGGACCCTCTTCCAGAACGTCGCCTTCGGGAAACCCGAGGCCAGCGAGGAAGAGGTCCTTGACGCCTGCCTCCTCGCGCAGCTGCCCATGGACCTGGACGTATTCCCCCAGGGGCTTTCGACCGTTGTGGGCGAGCGTGGCATGACGCTCTCTGGCGGCCAGAGGCAGCGGGTCGCGCTCGCTAGGGCCCTTCTCATGGACCCCCCCTACCTGATACTCGACGACACCCTCTCCGCGGTTGACGCGAACGTGGAGGACAGGATCCTGAACAGCATATGCCGGCTCAGGGAAGGCCGCGGCACGCTCGTCATAAGCCACAGGCTCACCAGCCTCGCGAGGGCGGAAAGGATACTTGTGCTGGAGCGGGGCAGGCTCACCCAGGAGGGCAGCTACGAGAGCCTTTCCGAGGAACCCGGCTATTTCAGGCGCATCCGGGAGATAGCCACCCTGAAGGTCGAAAAGGACAGGCTGTCCAAGGGGAGCCAGGGCGCGGAAGGCGTGGAAACGGAACCCTGAGCTGCCTCGAAGGGCCTAAAAGGGCCACGAAAGGCCACGAATGGCCACGAATGGCCACGAAGGGCCTTTGAGAAGACGATCCGGTCATAGGGAAATGTCCGGGTCTGTTGTTGGTTTGTCATTGGTTTGTCATTGGTTTGTTGTTGGTCTGTTGTTGGTTTGTTGTTGGTTTGTTGTTTGTTTGTTGTTTGTTTGTTATTGGTTTGTTATTTGTTTGTTTGTTATTGGTTTGTTATTTGTTTGTTATTTATTGTTACGGGTTTTTATTGAAATGCATGGGTTGACGGGAAAAGACGGGGAAGCTTGACCGATGGGCGAGGAAACCAAAAAAGATTGGGCCAAGCGCGCAAAGGCCGTCCTGGCAGCCGACGGGACGGGCGCCAGGGCCACGGCCGACGACGGGTCAAAGGCCTCGGGCAAGGGCTCCGACCTCAAGCTCGTATCCTCGCTGTGGCCTTCCACCAAGGGATTCAGGCACATCCTGGCGCTTGGCTTCCTCATGATAGTCTTTGCCTCGCTCATTGGCATCGTGCTTCCCTACCTCACCAAGGTGGCCCTCGACGACTACATCCTGCCCTTGGGGAGGGTCCTGAGGATGCCGGGGGGCGCGCCTCCGGCGGACCTCGGGGATCTGTTGGGGAAACTCGAGGACTCAGGGAGCCCAGGGATATGGTTCCTCCCGGCGGGCGAGGCCGACAGCCTTGACGCAAGGAAGGAAAGGGAGCTGGTGGACAAGGGGCTCCTGGATCCCATGAGGTGGTACGTGAGGCCCAGGGAGGCCCTGGGCCTGAGCGAGGACGAGCTCGCGAGGCTCGCCAAGGATTCCGGCGGGAGGATCGTCCCCTACCCCCGTTACGTCGCCATCCGCGAAAGGGATCTCGCGGCCCTTCCCAAGGCAGCGGCCCTGGCATTGAGGGGCGCCGACATCCAAGGGCTCAAGATACTCGCGCTTGTCTTCGCCCTCGCCATGCTTCTTGGCTACTTCTTCGACCTTGGCCAGAGGGTGTTCCTGGAGATTTCCTCCCAAAGGCTGGGCCACAACCTGAGGGCCAGGGTGCTAAGGCACCTCTTCGGGCTCTCCCAGGGCTTCTTCGACCGCCTGGAGGCCGGAAGGCTCACGACCCGGCTGACATCCGACATCAACAACATAAACAACCTGGTAAAGTCCACGGCCTCCACCTTCTTCAGCGATCTCCTGGGGATTGCCGGTGTCATAGTCATCATGTTCTCGCTCAACTGGAAGCTCGCGCTCCTCACGCTCGCGCTCAGCCCCATCGTGATACTCTCCACAAGGGTATTCGGGCGCATAGCTAGGGTGCAGCAGAGGGACCTAAGGGCCAAGGTCGCGCTCATCAACCAGCGTTTCTCGGAAACACACGCGGGCATGGGCATAATCAAGGCGTTCAACCGGGAGGATGGCTCCGTGTCGGAGTTCGGGGTCCTGAACGACGCCAACTACAGGATGGGCATGCGCCAGCTCCACGCATTCGCGGTATTCATGCCCGTGGTGGATTTCGTGAGCTCGATAGCCCTTGCGACCGTCCTTTGGTTCGGCGGCCAGATGGTCATGGGCGACAGCGCGAGCCTTGGGGTGCTCGCGGCCTTCGCGGTCTATTGCAACCGCTTCTTCACGCCCATCAAGGATCTGGCCGAGAAAATGAACATCTTCCAGTCGGCCTTCGCCTCCATCGAGCGCCTGCTGGGGCTCCTCGAGGTCGACGACCGCACCCTCCCGGAGGGCGACCCGGTGAGGCCCAAATCCCCCGGGAGGGGCTTCGAGCTGAGGGACGTCTCCTTCAGGTACCGCCCGGATCTCCCCTGGGCCGTGAGGGACCTCAGCCTCGGGCTTAACCCTGGCGAGACGCTCGCCCTGGTGGGCGAGACCGGCTGCGGGAAGACCACGGTCATAAACCTGCTACTAAGGTTCTACGACCCGGAAAAGGGCTCGATCCTCTTCGACGGGATCCCCCTGAAGACCCTCGACATCGGCCTGCACCGCAAGCGCATAGGGCTTGTGACCCAGGACGTGTACCTCTACGGCGGGAGCGTCATGGACAACCTGAGGCTGGGAAGGAAGGACGTGTCCGACAGGATGGTGCGGGAGGCCGCCGAGGCGGTCGGTGCCTCGCGGTTCATAGAGAGGCTCCCCAAGGGCTACGACGAGACCCTGGGGTCCGAGGGGCGCACCCTCTCGGCTGGGGAGCGGCAGCTCCTGGCCTGCGCGAGGGCCTTGATCGGCGCCCCGGAGTTCGTCATACTTGACGAGGCCACCGCCTTCGTGGACTCCGAGTCGGAGCTCCTCATCTCGGCCGCCATGAGCGCCCTGTTCGAGGGCCGCAGCTCCATAGTGGTTGCCCACAGGTTGTCGACCATCAGGAAGGCCGACCGCATAATCGTGCTCGAGAAGGGCACGGTCCAGGAGGAAGGCACCCACGAGGCCCTGATCGCCCAAAAGGGCCTCTACTACCACCTTGCCATGCTCCAGGGGCTCGCGGAATCCCTGGCCCCGTCGCCCTGATGTTCCCAAGGGGCGAAAAGTAAACAAGCATAACAAGCATGACAGGCATCACAAGCAAGACAAGCCCAGGGGGTTTGGGGAAACAGCGGTATCGGAAAACGCCGCGCAACGGGAAATTGGAAAGGGGAAAGGGGAAATGGGAAATACTAGGGGAAGGGACAAGCGCTTCCCGGGCTGCCCGCCCAGCGTGGGGGATCTCATAAGGAAATCCGCCAACGGCGGGTTCCTGTACTTCGCGAACCAGAACCAAAGGATTCTCTCGCTCTTCGAGCGGGTGGTGGGACGCCAGTACGCGCCGCACCTGTCGGCCTACGGCTACTTCATGGGAACCATCCACGTGCGCACCGACAACCCTGCCTACGTGGAGCGCTTCAACTACCTGAAGGCCGAATGGATAAGGGCCATAAACGTGGAGATGGGGGTCGACATAATATCCGACATGCGGATAAAGGTGCTGCCCAAGGGGGAAGCCTCAGGGGAAGTCCCCGAGGATCCGGGCTACCGGGATATGGCAAACGATATAAAAAAGAGCGGCCGGGACGATCCCGAGTGAGCCGGCAAATGCCAATGCGCGATATTGTAATTTGCGGTTATCATGGGAAGTTATACAGTAAACCTATGTTATACAAATCATAACGCTGCAAACTTCCAGGCAGAATGCCAAGAACCCGACTACACCAAATACAACGGTAGCCCGCGTTTTACCGATTTCCCGCATTTTGCATGTTTGCCGCGTTTTGACGATTCGCTATCCCCGGGCCAAGAAACAGCGATAAATTGGCGATTAACCTGCCAAAAAAACATATTGCAAAATATAATTTGTCGCAAAATTTTCAAATATTGCGTTTTGCCGTTACTTTTGCAAAAAAAGCGATAGGGAAAAACGGTTTTGCGCCAAAGTCGGAAGGCTTGCAATCCGACTTTGCCTCTGCAAATGTGCCGGAATCTTTGCAAAAGCGCGCGAATAGTCAACAAAAACCCAAAGCCAATAGGCCCAACAGGCGGAAGGGACAAGGCCATAATCCCATTGAGGGATATGACCTCTGTGCGTCTGTGCGTCAGGCCATCAGCCCCTCGCAGTTGCTGAGTATGCCTATGGCAAGGGATGCCTGCTCGACTGTCAGCAACTGGTGCGTGTGGATGAAGTGGTTCTCAAGGCCGGGT
>JAITKK010000076.1 GCA_031278475.1 Deltaproteobacteria bacterium | reverse complement strand
CCAAAAACGCCTAACGATATCTAGAAGACCCAATAATATCCGGAAGTGCCGACAAAGCCAAGGGAACAGGGTATGGATTGTCAGCCAAGGCAATAAAAGATAACGGATGACCCCAAAGGTTTTTTGGGATGCTTGCCGTCCTTTGCCAATATAGCCCGATTACAGCCCGAAATGTGATGATATTGGCGTGTTAAGGAAATTTAGGCTCGCTTATGGGACGATATTATCGCTTTCCTTGCCGTTGGCGACTAGCGAAAACCCAAAGGCGAAAACACCAAGAGCGAAAACGCCAATAGACAAAACACCTAAAACACCAAAAGCGAAAACACGGATGTTTTGTTGACGGAGATTTACGGGGGCTTCCCGGGGGCTTACTTGGAGCGATCCTGGCTTGGCACGATGCGCATGGCGGAAACATGCCTTTGCTTCAAGGGGAAGCCACGCCGGCACTGGCTAATTGCAAGAAATGTTTGGTTTTGGGAGGGGTTTCCGGAAAAAAGGGTTTCCTTGTCCTTGGCATGGGCCTTGGCATGGGCCTTGGCATGGGCATGCCCTGCGGGTATCGCAATCCCATGACACCGGCCGGATTGGGGCAAGGGCTGGAGCCTGGGCGGGGCTGGGAGGGTGGGCCATTGGGGTACTTCCCCTCAGCCCTCGCCAGAGTCGAGGCTGAGGGTGGCCTTGACCCCGCACTTTGCGGCGCGAATCGCCATCAGGGCCCTTATGGCCCTGATTATCCTGCCGTTGCGGCCTATTATGGCGGGGAGGTCCCCCTGGTGCACCCTCAGGGTGAGCGCGAGCCCCCCGTCGGGGGACTCGGTCTCCTCTATGGTGACCGACTCGGGGTGGGAGCAAAGGCCCTTGGCTATGTGGGCTACCAAAGCCTTCAATTTAGGGGCCTTTAATCCAAGGCCTTTCTTGACTTCACGAGGGATTTGACGGTGTCGGTGGGGGTGGCCCCCTTCTGGAGCCATTCCCTGTAGAGCACCGGCTTGACCTCCAGCACGAAGGGGTCGGGGTTGGGGTCGTAGAAGCCCACTATGTCGAGGAACGCCCCGTCCCTCTTGGCCTTGCTGTCCGCCACCACGAGGCGGTAAAAGGGTTTCTTCTTTGCGCCCAGGCGGGCGAGTCTGATCTTCAGGGCCATCGTTTCTCCTTGAGCCTGTCGTTCGTCTCCCTGGGGCCGCCGAGGCGGCCCCAGGGGCATTTTGGTCCTTTTCGGGCCCCCCCGGCGGCACGGCCTTCCGGGGGAACCCAGTACCTTACCCTATCCCGCCCCGGAAATCCAGTCAAATCGGAGGGCGCCCCCCCCTTAGCGGAGGAGGTTCTTGAGAATCCCGGGGATGCCGCGGCCGCGGCCTGCCTCCCGCATGGCCCTCTTCATGTCGGTGAAGGTTTTAAGGAACTGGGCCACCTCCTGGGGCTTGGTGCCGGAGCCCTTGGCGATGCGCTTCCTGCGGGAGTTGTCTATTATCTCGGGATGCAGCCTCTCCTCTTTCGTCATGGAGTCCAGCATGGCCTCCATGCGGACGAGCTCCCTTTGATCGGGCTGGGCGTCTTTCAGCTTCTTGAGTTTCCCGAGCCCCGGGAGCTTGTCTATGATGTCCTTTACCGTCCCCACCTTCCTCAGGTTCTGGAGCTGGGCCTTCAGGTCGTTGAGGTTCAGGCCTTCCTTGAGGATCTTTTCCGCGAATTCCTTGGCCTGCTCCTGGTCGACGTGCTCCTGGGCCTTCTCTATGAGGGTGAGGATGTCGCCCATGCCCAGGATGAGGGATGCCACCCTTTCCGGGTGGAAGGGCTCCAGGGCGTCCAGCTTCTCGCCCGTGCCAAGGAATTTTATGGGCTTCTGGATGACCGCCCTCATGCTCATGGCGGCGCCGCCCCTTGCGTCGCCCTCCATCTTGGAGAGGATGACGCCTGAGAGATCCAGGCGGTCGTTGAAGTCCTTGGCGATGGCCACTGCCTCCTGGCCGGTCATGGCGTCCGCCACCAGGAGGATCTCGTGGGCGTTCGAGGCCTTCTTGACGTTCGCGAGCTCCTCCATGAGCCCCTCGTCTATGGAGAGCCTCCCGGCCGTGTCGATGATCGCGACGTCGAGCCCGTCCCGCTGGGCCTGGATGACCCCGTCCCGGGCAAGCTCCACCGGGCTGTGGCCCGTGTCCGAGGGGTGGACCGGGACACCTGCCTCGGCCCCGAGCACCCTCAGCTGCTCGATGGCCGCGGGCCTTTGGGTGTCGGCGGGTATGAGGTAGGGCCTGTGGGACTGTTTTTTCAGGAGGGACGCGAGCTTGGCCGCGGTGGTGGTCTTGCCCGAGCCCTGGAGCCCCACCAGCATCACAACCAAGGGCGGCCTCTGGGGGAAGGCCAGCCCCTGGAAGGAGCCGCCCATGAGGGAGGTGAGCTCGTCGTTCACCACCTTTATGACCATCTGCCCGGGGGACAGGCTCTTCAGCACCTCCTGGCCCAGGGCCTTGTCGGAGACGGTTTTGAGGAAGTCCCTCACCACGGCGAAGTTGACGTCGGCCTCGAGCAGCGCGAGGCGCACCTCCCTCAAGGCCTCCTTGAGGCTCTCCTCGGTCACCCTGCCCTTGCCTATGAGCTTGTTGAAGGCCTGGGTGAGCTTGTCCGACAGTCTCTCAAACATCCTTGTCCCTTGTCCTCCCGGGCCTGTCGCCTTGACCTGTGCCTGACGGTGGTGGGTTCCCTTCCTGGGAAAAAGCCTCGCGCGCCCTTTTGTCGGCCGTTATGGGCCTTTGTTGGCTTTTATGGCCTTTGTTGGCTAGTAAAGTTGCCTCTGGTTGCTAGCGTCTTCCTGGACCTCCTTGGGGAGGCGCAGGTCCACGGACTGCAGGGCCGTCCCCACCCACATGGAGAAGGCGGCCTGGGACCTGCTCTCCATGGCCTGGTCGCGGCGCCGGGACACGTTCTCCTCGAAGGGGGCTTGGTCGGCAGGCCTTTGGTCGGCCAAGCCCAGCACCACGAAGCCCTCGCCCCCGTCATCGGGGAGCCTTACCGTTATGGGCTTGTCGACCACGTCCCCGGTCTTGGTGAGCCGGAACATCGCCTCGAAGAGCTGGGTAGTGTCGGCCTCGCTTACAGGCGGCTTGGCCATGGAGAGCGAGGCCCTGGGGAAGAAGTCGGTGGTCCCGGACTCCATTCTGTCCTTCCGGAGCTTGTCCAGCCCCATGGAGAATCCCAGCTTCTTGGTCTGGGCCACGCACTCCTCGGCCTCTTTGAGGGCGAGCTTGGACGCGGCCTCTTCCCGCCAGCCCTTCTTAGCGGCCTCCAGGGTGCCTGCGTCGTCCAAGCCGGGTATCACGGACTCCCGCCTCTCGGTGGGCTGGTAGACAACCAGCCTCTCGGGGCTGTCGGGTGTCTCGGCAATGTCCACAGGGGCGGAGGATTGGCCCAAGGGGGCCGCCATGGCCCTCTGTGCCTCCATGGGATCCGGGAGCCAGTCGGGCGGGTCGGCCGCCGTGAAGAACTCCGAGCCCCGCACCTCCAGGCCAAGGGCGTCCGCCACCTGCCTCAGGCCCAGGGAGGGATCCCGCTGGACCCTGTCGTAGAGGTCCTCTATCCTGTCGACGGCCGCGCGCC
>JAITKK010000056.1 GCA_031278475.1 Deltaproteobacteria bacterium | reverse complement strand
GCTGCGTCATCGTTTTCTCCGTGCACCACATAGCCGCGGACCCCAATTCCATAACGAGGATACTCTCGGCCATACTTGGGGGCGTGAAACCGGAAGCCGCGCAGGCGATCCCCCAGGACGACCCCTGGGCCCAGGACGCCGCCATGCGTCTGGAGGCGGAGTCTTTTTGGCGCGAA
Source organism: Deltaproteobacteria bacterium (assembly GCA_031278475.1). Taxonomy (GTDB): domain Bacteria; phylum Desulfobacterota; class Desulfarculia; order Adiutricales; family Adiutricaceae; genus JAISMF01. The sequence goes on along the minus strand of JAITKK010000056.1, from coordinate 49,235 downwards.
AGGCTCTCGGGCCTGAGGGTCCCCTCAAGGCTCCCGTCCAGGCTCGCGAGGCCCTCCGAGAAGGACATGGAGGGGGTGGGCCTGGTCCCCGTCCGCTTCAAGGCCGACATGCTCGAATCCTTCGGGAAGGCGGCGGCGTCCCTGGGAGTCGGGCTTTCCGCCTTCCTTTCCGCCGCATGGCTGGGATACCTGTCACTGGCAACGGGCGAGGGCAAGGTCGCCACGGGCTACATATCCAGCGGGGGCGACAACCGCCCCATAGGGCCCATGGCCGTGATGCTCCCCCTCGCGGCGGACGCGCGGGAAGGGACATCGTTCGCGGGGCTCGCCCGTGAAGTCGAGGCGTCCATCAACGGGTTTGCCATGGACCGCGAAAGGATCCTCACCTACACGGAGATTGCGAGGGTGTCGCCTCTCGGCCGGGAGACCTTGTCCCATCTGTTCTTCCCGCCCGCGCCCAAGGTAAGCTCGGCGGACGGCGTCGGTTTCACCCTGAGCGCGACAAGCCCGGGGTCCAGGGCCGAGGGATTCCCGCTATCCCTTTTCTGGCTGCTCCTGGGCGACGGCCTCGCGCTCGACATGGTCTACGAGCGCAGGCATTTCGAGCCCTGGCAGCTGGAGGTCTACGCCCAGGGTTACGAGACCCTTCTCAGGGCCGCTTCCGAAAACCCATCGATCGCCCTGTCGCCCGCGATACTTCTGGAGGCCGGGAAACTCAAGGTCCTCATAAACAACAACGCGGCCGCGCCCCCCAGGGACCTTCCGGCGGTTGCCGGCCTTGCCCTCGCGGGCGGCGCGGACGAGACCTTCGGGGCCGCGTTGTTCCTGAAGGACAGGTCCATGGGCCGGGGCGAGCTAAGGGCCCAGGCGGCCAAGGTCGCGACCGTGCTCCGCCAGTTCGCGGGGGACGCGACCGATTCGGCAACCGATCCCGCGACCGATGCCGCGCCCGATGCCGCGACCGAAAATGCTGATCCAGGAAAGCCCGCGCCCGTCGCCCTGGTCCTGGATGACGGGCTGACCTTCCCGGGGGCCCTTTTGGGCTGCCTTCTGTCCGGAAGGCCGGCCCTTCTCCTGGATCCCTCCCTCGGCGAGGCCGAGCTTGGGTCCGGGCTCGCGCCCTTCAGGCCTTTCGCGGCGATGGGCCCCAGGCCCTTCCCCGAGGCCCTGAAAGGGCTGCTGGGGGGCGTCCCGGGCGAGGCCCTCCTCGACTATAACGGCGACCCGCAGTCCCAGCCGCCCGCGGCCCCGGACTACCCGCTGGATGCCGTGGAGGATGGGCTCCCGGACGCGGACGATCCGGATCCCTCGTCGCTTGCCCTCATATTCCTGAAAGACCACGAGATGGAGGACGACGGCCTTGGCGGCATCGTGACCAGCCGCAGGGTCGCGACCGGGGTGACCCAGCTCGCGCTCTCCAGGGCCGTCGCGGCCCTGTCGCGCGCGATACTCCCGGAGCCAGGGGATCTCTTGGCCATAACCAGCCCCAAGGGCTCGGACCTCTTCGTCCTGGAACTGCTGTTCGCTTTGTCCTCCGGGAACGCCGGGGTCATAGCCTCCGAGTCCGACAGGTCGACCCCCGCGACGCTCGCGGCCATGGCGGAATCCAGGGGCGTAACGGTAATCCCGCTCCCGCCCATGGCCGTCAAACCCTTCCTGTCCGCGTACCCGGGCGGGAACCTGAGGCTCGTGTGGGCGAGGGGCCCGGGGCTCGCCTGGGCCCCGCCTGGGCGCAAGGAGGAGGCGAGGCTGTTCGCCGGCAAGCCCGATCTAAGGGTAATCGCCTTCCAGGGCGGCCCCGAGACAGGGCTCCTGTGCATGCTGGACAAGCCGCACCCAGGCAGGCTCCCGGACTCCTTCGGCGAGCCCCTGGAGGGGAGCCCCGCCTGGGTCCTGGGCGAGAAAGGCGGCCTGCTCGCCCCGGGCTACCCGGGCGAGCTTTCCATAGGCGGCGAGACCGTGCCTTCCGCCTACCTTGGCGACCCGCCCGGGGGCGGGAGGCCCTTCGCGCCCGACCCGGCGCTTGGGGCGGCACCTGGCAAGTGGGGCGGCACAAGCCTGTACCTCACCGGCTTCCTCGGCCGGAGGCGCCCTGACGGGCGCTTCGACCCCACCGGCAAGGTCGGCGGGAGGATTCCGGGAAGGCACGGGCTGCCGGTCGATCCCGCGAGGATCGCGAGGACCCTCTCTTGGCTCCCGAATGTGCTGGACGCCTTCGTCGCGCAGAGGGACGACAGCCTCCAGGCCAGCTTCATGCCCACGCTCTGCGCGTACCTGGTGATGCCCAACACCTCCCTTCCGGGCGCGGGTTCCCCCGCGGAGTCGCTGCGCCTGGAGCGGGGCCTGCTCTCAAGCCTGTGGGGCATGATGTGGCACAGCGAGATCCCCTCGAGGCTCGCCTTCGTGACCGAGCTGCCGCTCGATCCCTACGGCGAGGTGGACATCGCGAGGCTCCCGGCCCCGGTTCCGCTCCCCGACGAGGGCGGCCTCAGCGGCCCGGCCGAGAAGGCCCTGCTCCAAAGGGTCCGCGAGGCCCTTGGGCTGGCCCCGGACTCCCGGCCCAGGCCCATGGATTCCTTTTTGGATCTGGGGGGCGATTCCCTGCACGCGACCATGGTCACGGCGGGGCTCTTGGCGGACGGCTGGATCCTCGACCCCGGCAAACTCCTCTCCTCTTTGGACCTGCGGGAGGCCGCGGGCCACATGCACCCGGCGCCCCCCGACGGCCTGGGCGGGCCCGGGGGGCCCGGCGGGACCGGGGGTCCTTCCGCCCCCCGCGCCCAAGGGGGCGCGGGAGGCGAGGCCGCGGGCCCCGCGAAGGCCCAGGCCCTTGGTTCCGGCCCCTCGCCCGAGCTGGGGAAGGCCTCGGGGCTCCGGCCGCTCTGGGCCTACCCTCCCGGGCCTTACCAGCTTTCCCTTATGAGGGCCAGGGAGACGGTGGGGAGGGGGAACAGGCAGAGGCTCCTGAAATTGGCCGCGGCGCTCGATCCCATCGCCCTGGGCGAAAGGCTGGGGCTGCTCTCCGATAGGCACGAGGCCTTGCGCCTGAGGGTCCTGGAGCGGGACGGGGAGCCGCTCTTGGGCGCGATGCCGGAGGCCGGGCTTCCGTTCGCCTATACCTCGCTATCCTCCTACGGCCCGAAGGAGGCCCTGGAAAGGGTCCTGGCCTTCGCGGACGGCATACGCGACGGGGGGCCCCCCGACGGGCCGCTCTTCAGGGTGGATCTCTTCGAGACCCAGGGGATCTCCTACCTCCTCATAAGCTATTCCGAGCTCGCCCTTGACGGCTACGGCCTATCGGTGGTTGTTGAGGAGCTTTTGGCCGGGCGCCCCCCCAGGGGGACGCCCAAGCCCCTGTCCTCCTGGATGGGCGAACCCGCGAAGGACGCCTCGGCCTACCTGCGGGAGGCCTTGCAGGGCGTAAAATCCCTCTCCCAGGCATTGCCCCCGGCTTTGGGGGATCCGGACCCGGGGCTCGCCTCAGGACCGCTCGCCCTGGGGCTTTCCGACCAGGCCTTCCGCAAGCTCAGGAACCTTTCCAGGAACTGGAGGGTAAGGCCGGAGCTATTGGCCGAGGCCGCGTTCGCCACCACCCTGTCCCTTTATTCCGGGGAGGGCAGGGCCGTCTATGCGAGGCTCGGGCCCCAGAGGCAGGGGCTGCCCTCGGCCTTCCAGGGCCTGGTGGGGCAGCTCATGGACCCTGTCCCCATAGCCCTTCCCACGGACACGGGCGACGGGCTCCAGGGCATGGCGCGCGGGCTGGAGGATTATTCCGTCGCGTCCGCGCCCTACGCCAGGGACGCCCTCAGGGCGGCCTCGGCCCTTGGGCTCTCGTTCGGGGATATAGCGTTTTGCCACGAGGGGCTGTCGCGGCTTGGGCCGCCGTCCCTTGAGATAAACGAGATACCCGTGAGGGTCCCCAGGGCCTCCGAGTTCGAGCTTGCCGCCTCTTGCCAGGTGGGCGAGGGCGGGGCGGAGCTGATGCTCCACGCCTCGCCCGCGCGCTTCCGGACGGAGCCGCTGTCGGATTTCCTGTCCCTGTGGCGGGACACCCTGCAGGGCATGCTCGCGGGAAGGGGGGCCAAAGGCCATGGCGGGGTCCAAGCCCAGGGGCAGGGCGGCGCCCACGCATTCCCGCCCGGGCTCCCCAAAGAGCGGCTGGAGGACGTCCTCGGGGCGGCCGCGGGCCCCGGCTACGAGCCCCTTGGCGACATCCCGCCGCTCCCGCAGGTGACCATAAAGGCATCCGTGGTCCATTCGGACTTGCCCGCGATCTCCTCGCAGTCCCTGACGCTCACCCATTCGGAACTGGAGCTTTTCGTCTCCGGGCTGGAGCAGAGGATCTACCTGGATTTCCCCAAGGCCCCCAAGGAGCTTCCCAAGGTGGGGCTGTTCCTCCCGTACGGGGCCCTGTCCGTCGCCTGCTCCCTCGCAATCCTCAGGACCGAGGCGACCCTTGTGACGCTGGATCCGAAACTGTCGGCCGCGACGCTTTCAAAGGCCGTGAGGGATGGGCTGACCACGGTGATAGGGCCGACAGCCAGTGCCGCCACCCTATCCTCCCTTGGGCACCGCGGGAAATTCCTGGACCTCGATTTGTTCCTGGAGCCCCCCCGGCCAAAGCCCCCGCAAGGGGGCTTTGACCGGCTCGTGCTCCTGCAGTTTTTGGATTCCCCCGATGGCGACGACAGGACGGTCGCGGTCATCCACGGCGAGGGCCTCGGGGCGCTTGGCGGAGGCGTCGCCCCGGAGTGCCTGAGCTACTCCAACGCGCTCAACAGGGTGGGCTCGGCCAAGGCCCTGTTCCCCCTGAGGCCGGGCGACAGGGCCTTGCTTCCCAAGGGGCTGGGGCACCTGAGGCTCTTTTCCGAGGCCATGCCCGCCTTGGCCCAAGGGGCCTGCCTTTGCGAGCACGAGTGCGATTTCAGGGAGGGCCACGGCCAGGAGGGCCTCCACGCCTTCGTCCGGGACAACGCCATATCCTTCGCCTACCTTCCCGCGAGGGTAGGCAAATCCCTTCTGGGAAAAGCCGATCTGCCAAAGCTCCGCGCCCTTGCCCTGGGCGGCCGCGATCCTGGCACCCTCTACGCCGGGAGGGAGGGGCTGAGGGTCACCTACGTCTACGACAGGCCGGGCTTTCCGGCCCTGCACAGGGACATCCCCCTTGGCTCGGGCGAGCAGCCCATGGGGCGGCCCGCACCGGGCGTCATCGCCTTCGTGCTGGGGGCGGGCGGCAACGCCCTCCCGCGGCTTTCGATAGGCCGGCTCAATCTCGCGGGGCCCCTGGTGTCCGACGGGATCCCGCGCTTCCACGTGCCCGACACGCTGAAGACCGCGGAGGACTATTACGAGACCCCCCCGGGCATGGAGGGCCCAGACGGGGAAGAAGCCGACGGCTCGGCCCGGGAAAAGACTCCCAACAAGCTGGCCCTGAAGCCCAAGGATTTCGAGGGGGTGGACCTGGCATGGCTCTCCGGGGCCTCCAAGACAAGGCGCGGCCCGGAAAACAAAGGCAAGGCCGGCACGGCTTCCGGAATGCCGGGACCCGCGGCCCTTGAGGCCCAAGCGCTTGCAAGCGAAGAGGAAGGCGAAGGGCCTGTCGTTACTTCCTTTCCCCAAGCCGGGGCTTTTGCCGAGGCCGGCGATTCTGGGGGCCCGGCCCCAAGGGGGCCGGACCAAACGATGGGGCTCACGCCCAAGCCGCGGCTGTCAAGGCTTCCCGAGGGAATGGTCCCAATGGGCGAATGCGCCTTTTTGGACCTCGACGGCCATTTCAACCCGCTCGCATCGGCCGACATCCCCTCGCTCCAGGGAAGAATCTACGCCCCTCCCCTCGTCGAGCGGCGCATATTCGCGAAATCGTTTCTGAAGGGCGTGCGCCTGGGGACCATCCTAAGCGACAAGTCCCAGGAAACGCTCGCGTTGTGGCTGTTCGCGGGGATAGAGGGCGACCTAGGCGAGGGCGCGAGGCAGCTTTCCAGGGCGCGCCTCGGGATCGCGGGGTCGCTCCCCCCGTGGCTCAACCCCGCCTACCTGATAATATCCGACAGGCTGCCATTGGACCCCCGCGGGGAGATCGATACCCTGCGGCTCGCGTCCCCGCCCGAGGGAACGCCCCCGCCGCCCGAGGGCGTCTCGGGCGAGGCATTCGGGCAGGCCCTGAAGGCCGTGCGGGAATCCCACAAGGCCCTTTTCGGGGAGGACATAGCGGACCAGGAATCCATGCTCGCGAACGGCATGACCGAAGACGATGCCTACCTTTTGTCCAAGGAACTAAAGGCAAGGGGCGCGCCCGCGGGCGTTCGGGAGATAATGGCCTTTTCCACGCCATGGTCCCTCGCGGGGGAAATCGCGAGGCACCTCGCGTTCGCGCAGGGCGCGCAACCAAGCGGGCCCCCTTACGTCCCAACCGGCAGATACCATGAACCGCCGGTCCCCCATGCCCCTGTCGCGGGGCTTGCGCCTCTTTCCCCGCCCGGCCCGGACGAGCTCGAGGATATCGACGGTCCGGACGTCCTCCCCTCCCGCGGCGGGAACGGCTCCGAGGCCCAGGCAGAGGATACCAGCCCCGGGCTGTTCGCGCTCTTCGACGGGATGGTCGCGGAAGGCCAAGAGGGGACGGGTTCCCCGGGGCTTCGACCAAGGACTGCCGAGCCTCCGGGCGGGGGGATTGATTCCGCCGATGGCCCGTGGGCCGAAACAGGCCTTGACGATATTATGGAACTGTCGCCCGATGCCATCCCGGAGGAGCTGGGATATGATTCCGAACTCGATCCCTCCCTTGAACCCGAGATAGACTCATCCCTGGGCCCGGATGTCCATCCTTCCATGGCGACCGGCAGCGGGCCGGAACTTGGGTCGGGAACCGATTCGGGGATTGGGTCGGGAACCGGGTCGGGGACCGGGTTCGCAAAGGAACCCAAAATCCCCCCGGCCTTGGGGGCCGAGGCCTTAAGCCTTCTGGATCAGGGTTTCGTGCTTCCCGAGGGCGCAATCGGCCTCGACGAGCTGGGCGGCCTGTCCGCCGAGGAAAGCCTCGGCCTCGAGCCCGAGCCCGAGATACTAGAGCCCGACATGCTCGAGCCCGATATGCCCGGGCCATCGGAGGGGGATTCCGGGATACTGAACTTCGAGGCCGAGCTTGCCGGGGATTCGGATTTGCCCATTGGGCAAGCCGGGGAGCAGGGCGCGGACGCCGCTGCGGACGGGCACGGGGACTTGGCCCAGGATCCGCTTTCGGGGGAGGGCCAAACCCGCCCTTTTCCGTTAAGTGAGCCCCCGCGGGGGCTCAGGGAAGGCGAGGGCTTCGCCCTTGGTCCGCTTAGGGCGTCCCTTGCCTACAGGGCCCTTTCCCAGGGGGACGCCGCGCCCGACCAGGGCATCGCCACCCTGGAGGTCCCAGTGGAGCTTGACCCCGCCAAGGTGGAAGAGGCTCTCGGCAGGTTGGTTTCCGAACTCCCCATGCTAAGGATCCGGTTGGCCGAGGGCGAGCCACTGAAGGCAGCGCTTACGGGCCCTGGCCCGGGTTTTGACCCGGGCGGGGACCAGATTGCGCCTGACCCGAACCCACTCCCGCTGGGGCATGCGGCCACAGGCATAAGCAAGGGGGGGCTAAGCGTCCTTTCCATGGAGCGAGCCGGGGACGGAACAAGGCTAAGGCTCGCCTACGGCCTCTTCGCCTTGGATCCCTTGGGGGCCAAGTGGGTGTTGGGGCGCATCGCGGAAATTTCCGGTGGGCTTGAAGGGCCATCGGGCGAAAAACCCTATTCCCTCATAGGGAACGACGACAGGGAAGGCGCGAGCGCCTCCGACATGGAACGGGCAAGGGGGCTTCTTTCCGGCTGGGAGCCTGTCGCGCTGTTGGAAGGCCTGAATGTCCCTGACGCCCGTACGGGCATGGGCGACACAGGTTTGCTTACCGAGGGCCAGGTCAGCTTGGGGCTTGGCATCGACCAGGGGCTTTCGGAAAGGATAGGGGAGGCCTCCTCGAAGGCGGGGGTGAGCGTTCCGGCCTTCATGGCCGCGGCTTGGGGGCTGAGCCTCGCCCGCTGGCTGGACTCCGGGCAAGGGGGCTTCGGGCTCTTGGTGGGGAAGGGCCCGGAGGGACCCCGTTTCGTCCCGATGCTGCTTGAATTCGCGGACGACACCCGCTTCTCGGACGCGGCCCGTGTTTCCCAGGAGCTGATAGACTGCGGCAAGGCGGGGCTCCCGCCCCTTCCGAGGATCCTGGGCCCGGGGCGCGCGCAATTCCCGGCGGACGCCTATCTGGGGCACATAGTCGTCATGGGCCTTGACGAACCGGAGGAAGCCGGGGGGGCTTTCTCGGGGAGGCTTCATCCCGCATACGATCTGGCCCTGCATCTGGTTCATGAGCCCAAAGCATCGGGGTTTTTGGAGTTCAATAGGGCTTCGATGCCAGAGGGGGCCGCGACGCTTCTGCGGGACGCCTTCCTCGGGGCCTTGCGGAACGCGTCGGACAACCCGGATCTCGCGTTCAAGGCGTTTTCCGGCCAAAGGGACCCGAACCCCTCTCTCGCGGCCCAGGCCCTGCTCCCCGGGCCGGCACCCGCGCTTTCCGGGCTTCTGGTGGGAAGGCTCTCGGACGGGGCCGACACGCCGCTTTTGGCAATGAAGGGCGCGGGCGTGGGAAGGGCCGCGCTCTGGGCGCGGGCCAGGGAGTTCCAGGAATTCTCGGGCGAGCTGGGGAACGGGCAGCTGGGGGCCGTGCTGCTCCCGCCCGGGCCGGATCTGGTGGCCGCAATCGTGGGCCTTCTCGCCTCGGGCGCGGCCGTCCTCCCGCTTGACCCCTTCGCGCCCAGGGATGCGGTCTCGGCGTACCTTTCCGAGGCGGGCCCCGAGCTTCTGATTGCCCATGAGAGGCTGTCCTCTTTGTCCAAGGGTTTCGAGGGCCCCAAGGTGCTGGTCCGCGAAAACGGCCGCCTGAGCCCCTTCCCCGGGCTCCCGCCCGAGGGACCGCCGCTTCCCGGGGGGGCGGCCCTCTTGGTGCCCCGCGGGCCGCTTTCAGGAAGGCCCGCGCTAATAGCCTTCGGGGGCGACGCCTTGTCCTCCCACGCCCTGTGGCTCCCCGGCTTTTACGGCATCGGGAAGGGCGACAGGGTGTTGGCCCCGCCGCCGTTCTCGCCGTTTTTCGTACCCGACATCCTGGCCATGCTTCTCGCGGGCGCGGAGTGCCTCTTCCCAGGGCAGGGCGCAAGGGCCTCCGGGAAGGCCCTGAGGGATTTCATGGAGGAGGGCGGCGTCGCCCACGGGACAATCGCCGGGGCCCTGGCAAGGGAGTTTTTGGGGCTCAGGGCCCCGGGCGCCTTACGGGTCCTGAGGCTTAACGGCGGCATTCCGGTGGATTCGACGGGCCTGCCCTACGCGGTCTGGTCCGAGTTCAGGGTGCGGGAGGCGGCCGGGCCCCTTCTCTGCGCCCGTTACGGGGATCCGGGCCTCGGCCGCCCGGTCCAGGGCGTCTCGGCCCTTGTCCTGGGGAAGGACGGCTCGCCCAGGCCCCAGGGATACCCGGGCGAGCTCTGCGTCTCCGGGCCTACGCTCTTCCAGGGCTACCTGAGGCTCCCCGAGGAGAGCGCCAAGGCCTTCGCGAGGGATCCGGGGGTTCTCCCGGCCAACGGACGCAGGTACTTCAGGACCTCGGAAAGGGCCAGGATCCTCCCGGACGGCTCGGTGGCACACCTGGGCGGGATGCGCCCCCTTCTGAACCTGGCCGGCCGCTCTCCCTCGCTTGGGGACATGGAACGGCTGATAACGGCCTTCCCCGGGGTCTTCGACTGCAGGGTTCTCGCGGCCCCGGGAAGCGGGGGAAGCTCGCTTTACGCCTACGTCATCCGGGAGGGGGCCCCGCTGGGGCCCGAGCACGGCGAGCTTGGCCAGGAGGATGTCTTCCCCTACGAGGCCCTGGACACCCTCTCCGGGGAATCCGGGGACTTCGACCTTTTGGACATGCCGGAGCTGTCGGACGATGACGAGGCCGGGCTCGCCTATGAGCCGCTCCCGGTGCCGGGCCCGAGCGTTCCCGATTCCCCGACGGCCCCGGAAGGCGACCCTGCCCGGCCCCTTTCGGGGCCGGGGGCCCCGGAAGGCGCGGGGGCCCCCGGCCTGGAAGAGGCCGGGGGGACGGCCTCCCAGGACGCGGCCTTCGCGAGGGGGCTTCGGGACCACCTTGGCAAAAGGCTCCCGGCGGCCCTGGTCCCCCGCTTCATAGTGACGCTCCCCCGCTGGCCCATAGGCCCGGACGGCGAGCTGGACGAGGCGGCGCTTCCCAGGCCCTACGGGGCGGGGCTCCTCGCGGGCCGTGACAAGGCCCCCAGAAGCCTCTCCGAGGCGATGGTGTCCAAGGCCTTGAAGGACGCCCTGGGAGGCACCATATACCTTAACGACAGCTTCGTGGCCCTTGGGGGGGATTCCCTGAAGGCCGTGGAGGTGTCGGCCGCCCTTTCGCATCTCGCGGGCGTGGCCCCTGGCCCCGAGCCGGTCCTCCACGCGAGGAGCGCGAGGGAGCTCGCGGCCGCCCTGGACCTTCTCTTGGAGCGCGTCGGCCCGGCCCTGTACGACGCGAGGGACGGCGGGGGCCCGCAGCTCGCGCTCTGCCCGGGGCCTGCGGGGAGCCTCATGGCCTTCAGGGGGCTTATGGACGCCTGGCCCGAGGGGCAGGGGGTGCTGGCCCTGAACCCATGGCTGGGCGGCGGGGGCCGGGATCCCGAGGACGGGCGACCCGCCGCCCAAGGGCCCGACGGGCCCTTGGCGGACCTTGCGGGCGCCTATGCCAGGGCCCTGGCCGAGCGGTTCCCGCAAGGGGGCTTCGTGCTGGCCGGCCTGGGACTCAAGGGGCCGCTCGCCTGGGAGGCCGCTAGGCAGTACGAGGGCTTGTCCGGGGCGAGGCTAAGCTGCCTGCTGCTGCTGGACCCCTTGTCCCCCCCGGAGGGGGCCTCCAAGCCCGAGGGCTCGCCGGAGTCGGACGCGTTGGCCCTCCTTGGCTCGCTCGGCCACTACGAGGGTTTCGGCCCCAAAAGGCGGGAGGGCAGGATGGGCGCGGCCCTGCGGGAGCTTGGGGCCTGGCGGGCCCACAGGCCGCGGCCATTGTCGTCCCCGGTCCTCTGCCTGAGGCCGGCCTTGGCGTCCCCCTTCCCGGTGCCCCCGCCGGGGGCCGTCCCCAGCGGGCTATCCGGGCTGGCCAAGGGCCCGTTCGCGGAGGAGACGGTCCAGGCGGACCACTTCTCGCTAATCCAAGGGGGGGCCGCGGGGCAGGCCTTGCGGCTTCTGAAGGGTTTTGCAGGCATATGAGGGAAGGACACAGGAAGATGGGGGCCATGGGAGGGGCAAAGGGACTGGCAAAGGGAGCCATGACGGGGGCGGCCTTCTCCCTCCTTGCGGCCCTGGCCTTGGCGTTTGTTTCCCTCCCGCAGGCTGCCAGGGCGGAGGCCCAGGCGGCCCCGCAGGCCCAGGCGGCGCCCCAGGCCACAGGGGGCTTCCGCAACAGCCTGGGCATGGACTTCGTGAAGGTGGGGCCCGGGAGTTTCAGCATGGGTTACGAGGGCGAGGGGGCACTCCCCGGCGAGGGCCCGGTCCACGAGGTGAGCATCAGCGAGCCCTTCCACATAGCCGCGAAGGAGCTGGATCAGGCAAGCTACGAGAAGGTAACGGGCATGAACCCCAGCCGCTTCAAGGACCCCCTCGGGCCGGTGCACAACATCTCCTGGGCCGACGCCTTCGAGTTCGTGGTCATGCTGAACGAGCTGGAGGGTACCGACGGCTACAGGATACCCAGCGAGGCCCAGTGGGAGCTGGCCGCCAGGGGCGGCACCCAACAGGACACGGGGTTCCCGGGAAAGTTGGCCGACCTGGGCGATTACGCCTGGCACAAGGGCAACTCCGGGAGCACGCCGCACCCCATCGGCCTAAAAAAGCCCAACCCGCTGGGGCTGCGCGACGTTCTGGGGAACGTCTGGGAGTGGGTGGCCGACTGGTACAACCCGGCCTTCTACGCAAACGGCCAGAACCAGGACCCCATCGGCCCCAGGAGCGGCCTCGAGAAGGTGCTGCGGGGCGGGGCCTTCTACAACCAGCCCGAGACCCTGACGGTCACCCGCAGGATGCCGCTCAAACCATCCCTGAGGTACAATTCCGTGGGCCTGAGGCTTCTGTTCGCGGGCGACCCGGCGTCCAGGGGCGTGGCGGGCAAGGCGGCCGGGGAACCCACGGCGGCCGGGGATCCCGAGAAGGCCCCCCAGGGGGCCTTGCCTTGAGCCCTTGCGCGCGAAACGCCACAGGCCCGTATGGGGGGCACGGCTGATTGAACCCGGAAGCATTCAATGGCCCCGTGTTCTTCATACTCTCCCACGCCTCGGGAAGCGCCTTCCACTACCTGGAAGGCTTCCAAAGGCTGGGGGCCAGGCTTTCCCTGGCCCCGCTGGATCTGCCCGGGCACGGCAAACGCCGGGACGAGCCGCTTCTTTATTCCATGGGGGGCATTGTCGCGGACCTTCTTGCCCAGGCAAGGCCTTTTCTTGAGGGCGGGAAGGGCTATTACGTCTTCGGGCACAGCATGGGGGCCTTGAACGCGTTCCTGCTGGCCTTGGCGATCACCGGGGCCGGCCTCGGGGCGCCCCGGCGGCTTTTCCTCTCCAGCTACTCGACCCCGGGCTGGCACCCCATACCCCCGGGGATGTCGGGGCTCCCGGACCTTGAGCTGTGGGAGACAAGCGCGGATAGGTTCGGCGTGCTGTTCGGCCAGAGGGTCCCCACCGAGGAGCAAATGGGCCTGTTCACGCCCGTGTACAGGGCGGACCTCGTGGCGGTGGAGAACTATTCCCGGCCGGAGCCGATCCCCGTGCTGGGCGCCCCCATAACGGCCGTCTACGCCGAGAGCGACATGGTGGATCGCGCCCTCGTGTCCGCCTGGCAGGGCTGGACAAGCTTCCCCCTCGAGGTGATAGAGCTGCCAGGGGGCCATTTCCATCCGCTGGAAATGCCGGCGCAGCTTGAGGAAATCATACTTTCGAGGCTTTAGCGGCCCTTTGGTTGCCCTCATGGTATCACCCACAGGTGTGTCAACCAATGGATCCAGCCATGGGATCCCGCCATGGATCGCAGCCCCCTCGGTCCCAAAAGGATGCGAAAAGGGCCCCTCGCGGGGCCCTTTTCGCATTAAAGGCGGCTTCGCGCCGGCTATGATTTGACCAAGGTGAGGGCCGTGTGGGAGCGGGTTTCCGCCCAACGGCGCCAGCGTTCGGCCTCCATCGGATCCATCGCCTTGTCCTCCGGCTTCTGGAGGGTCCAGTCAGGCCACTCGGAGTGCTGCTCCCAAAAGAGGTTGCCGCAGCACCTTAGCTCGCCCGCCCTCTTGAGGATGCGGCTCCTCTTGTTGGGGCGGTCCACCTCCACAACCTCCATTAGCCTTACCCATTCCCTGAGGCGCCTCGCGCTGTTGGGGTACGCGACCTTGTCCGGGAATATTTTGGAATAGTCCGGCGCACCGGATTTGTTGAACAATCTGGCGGTAGTGTCCATCACCGCCCTGGCGTAGAACAGGATGCTGGGCGGGTAAAGGCAATCCTCGAAGTATTCCCTGAATTCCGGGGGGATGGGGAAGGTGGCTTCCACTTCCGTTCCGGGTATATAGAGCTTCAGCCATTCGCTGAAGTTTTGATCAGGGATGCGGCCTTGCGGGCCTGTCATGTTTTCCATCCCATAGGTCCTTTCTTTGATGCGATCGGATCAAACGGTAAAAAAGCACGTAAAGTTCGGCCCATGCCGACGCTTGCGTCGACAGGCCTTAGAAATAAGGTACACCAAAGATAAGGGAAAAGCAACGAATTTTATTTAATTGATTATAGCCAAGAGGAGACATGTTGCTTAGCACAGCTTGTGTACACCACTATATGCTGTATGTAGCAGGCGATTATTAGGGAATTAATATTATTTTGACACTACGATTCTTTTTTTGTCTTTTTGGCGTGGCGTATAACTCTATATAAAATGCTACAAATGCTAATATAATTACGTTTTGTGATTGATATTTTCTGGTTTTATCTCATTCTGGCAATTCAATCGCAAATTCAAAATAAGTGGTTTTCGGAATTTTCTGAAAAAAACGCTGATACCTGGGAGCGGCGCATTGGCAAGGATCCCTTGGCCTTGCCAAGAGGAATGCCTTAAGCGGCATGGAGGCCGGAAAGGGCAAAAGCATCCTGGCATGGGGCCCAATTACAAGTTTGTTCTAAGAATCGCTAGATATGGTGTTAGGACGCCGTGGCCTAGGCGCGACAGGCGCATGGCGCCGTTGCGGGCGCCACTATTGTATAGTGTGCCGGTCAGAGAGGGAATTGGTTTGCGGGATGCTTTGGAAGACTCTTGTGAAGAGCGGGGAAATGGCGGAATTTTGCGCAAATGTTGCGTTTTGTTATACCCAATACCCTATTGGTTACGCAAATGGTCCATGCTGCCACAAATTAATGCTTATGGGATAAGAACAATATGCGGTTGATAGCTACAAAAGCCTTGTAGGGTGTGGATTGTAGCGGTGTTATGTCAAAGGGCCTGAAAACGATTTATAATAATTCATAGAAGATTTTATTTAGTTGGAAAATCTTGGCATTAATTTGTGCCACAATTATGGCAACCTCTTTTGTGCCTTTGACGCTTTGCCCAAGGGAGGCGGCGTTTCCGATTATGCAAGGTAATTCGCTTGTATTTTACAACACGGGCGACATATCGCCTCACTTCTAGAGGCCTCTGGATCCCCTTGCAAGGCGGCAGCGGGCAGGCCGATTGGCGCTCATGGCTGGACGGCGCCTTATATCGACCACCCGGGGTCTTTATACGCCAATGTTGTGGAAGCCCCGGGGCCATAAAGGGGCCATAAAGGGGCCATGGGCGGGGGTTGCATGGGCTCTTGCCCAAGCCGCACTCCGGCCGCGGCCGTTAAGGGGGCCTCGGGAGCGATTCCCAAGGGCTTGGGTCAGTTCACGTGTGCGTTCCCGAGTATGAGCTCCTTTAGCTCGACAGCCGATTCGGTGAGCGCCACGGCCTTCTCGGAGAGGGTGTTGGAGTTGTTCAACGATTTTTGGGAGAGCTGCGTGTTCATATCCACTGTCTTGTTGAGCTCTTCGAGGTTTTTGGATACCAAGTCGACTGAGCTTTTCTGCTCCTGGCTTGCCTGAGAGATTGTCTCCACGTGCTTGGTCACGTTCTCCACGGATTCCCCTATCCGCTCGAAGCCCTCGTTTAGCTGCACGGCGGACTTCTCGCCTTCCTCCGCGCCTTGGTTCGCGATGACCATCAGGGTGTCGGTCTTCGTGGCCGCCTCGTTGGAGCGTATGGCGAGGGTCCGGACCTCGCCTGCGACCACGGCGAAGCCTTGGCCGGATTCCCCGGCGCGGGCTGCCTCGACAGCGGCGTTCAAGGCCAAAAGGTTGGTCTGGAAGGCGATGCTTTGCATGGTGTTGAGGATTTTCGTTATCTCGTTGGTGGTCCCGGATATGTTGTCCATGGCGGTTTTGACGCTCTTTGCCGTGTTACCGCCCCTCTCCACAACCATCGCCGTGTCATTCATGGCTTCCATGCACTTCTTGGATGATTTGTTGCTCGACTCGATTTGGACGGCTATGTCCTTCATGGCTTCCGATGTCCTGTTGAGGGAGTCCTGCTGATCCTGGCTGTCCTGTTCGAGCTCGCTTGCGATCTCGGAGGTCACTTTCGAGAGATCGCTTATGTCGAAGGCCACTTGGTCGAGTTTCACGGCCAGGTCGATCAGCTTTTGGGTTGCCATGCGGATGAATACGGTAATGGCCACAAGCAGTATGAGTATGATGGCAAGCGAGACGATGTTTACCAGCTGGATGTTCCACAGGATCTTCGCCTGGCTCGCGTAAAGGGTCTCCATGAGCTGCTGGGCCCTGATCGTGTCGGCGAAGAGCACCTTTTGCGGCATGAGCACCGCTATGCCGAAAAGGTTGCTCTCGTTAAAGAGAAGCAGGCTGTATTCCTCGTTGTTGTACTCGAAGTGGCTTATCTTGACCTCGCCATTCTTCATCCCTTGGGTAAGGGTGATGATTTGCGGGCCCACCGAGGGGATGTCGGCCACGTTGGATATTTTGACTGTGTTGGAACCGGGTTTGCTGAGATCGGGCACATTCTTTGGGGCATAGTCGGGGAACCCCAGTTCGCTAAGCACGGCGTGCGAGCCCCATGTGAACGAGAAGCCCAGGGAATCGGGGTTCCTCTTGCTTATCTTGGCAAGGATGTCGGAAAGGCTCCCAAGCGCGAGATCCACGTAGGCGACGCCCACGACCTTCCCCCCGTCGTTCAAGGGGGTTGTGGCTGAAACCAGGATGGTACCGGCAAGGGTGCTCATATAGGGCACCGTCCAGTGGGTTTCCTCCGATGCGGGGGTGTTGCGGTCGTGCTCCCTCGGAACGGACAGGGTGTAATACTCCCTGGTGGTCTCGTTTGTGACGAAAGCGCTTTGCTCCGCGTCCGTGGGCGGGTTGTTCGCGTCCCTGCCTTCGATGTCCACAGCGGCCGAATAGCCAATCCCATCGCCCTCCCGGTACACGTAGGGCAGGAAAAACGGCTCTTCCTTGGAGAAACCGCCTATCTCGAACGTCACCCCGAAACCGAATATTGGCTTGGGAAGCTCCTTGAGACTCGTTTCGCAGAAATCCTTGATCTCTTTGACCGCCAACGTCAGCGCCCCTTGCCCGAGGGCCGCGTTGTGGATTTCAGTCGCGAAGTATTTTTTGGTAAGGAGCAGGCTGTTCTGGACTACCGCCAGGTTCGATGTCAGCTCCCCGGCGTCCGCCCTCAACGCCTCGGCGGCGCTCTGCTCCACCTTGTCCTGGATGATGCCGCTCATGTCTTTGACAAGTTTTCCGGACTCCGTCCTTATGTGGTTGTCAAGTGACCGCGACAGGGTTAGGGTGACGATGATCTGGCTCAGCATGAGCACGGTCACTATCGATAGCATCATGATTATCTTGAAACGGAATCCCATTTCGCTGCTCCCTTGGATAGAATGGACGGATTGTTCTTTTCCGCCGCTTATCGCATTCTTGCTGGTTTTTACTAGATCATCAGGACTGATTGCAGGATTTAACAAGGTACCATGAAGGTATGGTTGATACAAGTCAAAGGCCGAAAAAGGCCCGGCAACCTACACCATTGGCAGTCCGGCGCATGGGGCCATGTCATGCCGGAAAGCCAATGTCTTGATTATTGGGGGGGTGGCCGAATCCGATGGTCTGCGGCGGGTGGGGGGAAGGCATTCGTGAAGGGTCCCAAAGGAAGCCCGCCTGGGCCGGGGCCCCCCTTTTGTTTAGGCCACAAGGAGCCTTGAACCATTGTAGCAGACACCAGGCGGGATTAAGATTGATGGCCTGGCAAGAACCCCCCCGCGGGTTATTTGAAAATTTATTTTATAAAATGGGGCTGGCTGGATGTTCGCGGCGATTTGAGATTTAGTTTTCCGATTATGAAGCGATTTTAGAATTGGGGGATATTTTTATAGATAATAACTTAAAAAATTATGTAATATTCTATATTTAATCTAAATTTATGGATAACTTTAACGTATTATTATATAGTTATCATGAATTTTTTAGTAACTACTTAAGAAAAGCATCGGTATTATCTGCGTTAACGGATAATTATCGGTTTTCATGCGCGGAACCCCCGACGTAAGAATGGATCTTGGGGCTCCAGGGCAGGGAAGGGGGCTTCCGGGCGTGTCAGCCCCCTTTGCCCTTGCCGGGGGCCTTGGCCTTGGGCATTGGGCAAAGGGCGGCGTTGGGGGCATCCTCTGCCAACAACCCCTTCATTATCTCGCACTGGGCGACGGGCCCCGCCCCGCTGCACCTGTGGCGCAGGTCCACAAGATGGCTTTTCAGGCTCTCTATGGATTTCCCCAGCTCGTCTAACCTCCCTATCTGCTTGTCGATTATCTCGTTGACGGCCCCGCAGTTGGACTCCGGGGCCTCGCTAAGGGCGAGGAGCTCCTTTATGTCGTCAATGGAGAGGTCGTGGCTTCTGCAGTGGCGTATGAAGGCGAGCCTGGACAGATCCCCCTCCGAATAACAGCGGTATCCGTTTTCCCGCCTCTCGGGGCTCCCCATCACCCCAACCTTCTCATAATAGCGGATGGTCACCGGCCTGACGCCCGATAATTCCGCCAGCTTGCCAATGGAATACATCTTTTTCCCCCTTTCCTTGAAAAAAAAGCCCCTTGGCCCTTGACCTTAGAGTAGCTATAGGGTTTATGATTGTCAATGGGGAGATTTCCCCACCAAGCCCGGGCCTTTGGCCCGGCTTCATGGACAGGAGGACCATCATGCACTATTGCCACCTCTGCGGGGCGTCCCACGAGGACAACCACCCGCACTTCAGGGAAGCCGCAAGGCCCGCAACGGCGGGTCCCGCCCCCAGCCCGGCCGCGGGCGGCGGAAGGGGCGCCCCGGACGGACCCCCGGGCGACGATGAGGAACCGCCATCAATGCCCTGGCACCGCCAAAATGCCTTCAAAGGCAGCCTGGCCGTCAGCCAGGGCGATTCCCCGGCCGTCCGTTTCCGCATCCGGAACATGGACTGCCCGGCCGAGGAGAGGCTCATCCGTGAGAAATTCCAGTCCTTCCCGGGCGTGAGGGCCCTTGGTTTCGACCTGGACAACAGGGAGCTCTTCGTCTCTTACGCCCTGGGCTCGTCCGAGCCCCTGAGGGAGGCCTTGGTCGGCATGGGCATGCCCCCGGACGGGCAGGGCGAGCGGGTCCCATTCCCGTTTGAATTCCCGGCCTGCCAGGAAGACGGCGCGACAGGCGCGAACGATGGCGGTAGCGACGCCGCCCACGATCACGGCCATGACGACGGCCATGACCACGCCCAAGACGACGCCCATGGCCACGCCGCCAATCCGGCGGCCCAGGCGGAGGAGGCCAAGCCCAAGGGCCCACCCAAAGCCGCCTGCTGCTCGGCCTGCTGCCAGGCCACCCCGATCTTCGAGGCCGACGCCGGAAAGCGGTCGAAGGTTTCCCGCTACCACATAGCCGACATGTGCTGCCCAGTCGAGGAGAAGCTCATACGGCGCAAGCTTGAGGGTTTCCAGGGCGTGGACTCCCTGGAGTTCAACCTACTCAAAAGGGATCTGACCGTGTACCACGATCTGGGGTCCACGGAGGGGCTTGAGGGGGCCCTGTCGTCCATCGGCATGGACGCCGTCCCCATCCCGGAAGAGGAAAGGCAAGAGGGGCGGGACCACGCCGGCTCGGTCGGCTGGGGCAGGCTTCTTCTGGCGGCGGGCATAGCCCTGTGCTCCGAGGCATCCCACCTGCTGGGCCTCCACCCGGCCGTGGCCATAACCCTCGCGGCGGTGGCGATCCTTCTCGCGGGATTCTCGACCTACAAGAAGGGTTTCATAGCGATTAGGAACCTCGAGCTCAACATGAACGCCCTCATGAGCGTCGCGGTCACGGGGGCTGCCATTCTGGGCGACTACCCCGAGGCGGCCATGGTCATGGTGCTGTTCACCCTTGCCGAGGAGCTGGAGGATAGGAGCATGGCCCGGGCGAGGGCCGCCATCTCGGGGCTTATGGCCCTGGCCCCGGAGAAGGCCACGGTCGAGGGCCCGGACGGCGCCTGGACGGAGGTCAGGGCCTCCCAGGTGCCTGTCGGCACCCGGGTGAGGGTGCGCCCAGGCGAGAAGCTCTCCATGGACGGCAGGATCGTCTCTGGCGCGTCCACCGTGAACGAGGCCCCCATCACCGGCGAGAGCAAGCCCAGGGAGAAGTCCGTGGGCGACCAGGTCTTCGCGGGCACCGTGAACGAGTCCGGCTCCTTCGAGTACCTGGTGACCGAGCCCTACGAGAACTCCACCCTGTCGAGGATACTCAGGGCGGTGGAGGAGGCCCAGGCCTCCAGGGCCCCCATACAGCGCTTCGTGGACAGGTTCGCGGCCATATACACGCCCGCGGTCTTCGCCGCGGCGGTGCTGGTGGCCATAGTCCCACCGCTGGTTCTGGGCGGCGGCTGGGCCGAGTGGCTCTACAGGGCGCTCATTACACTGGTTGTGGCCTGCCCCTGCGCCCTCGTGATATCCACGCCCGTCACGATCGTGAGCGGTCTCGCGGCCGCCACCCGCAAGGGGCTCCTGGTCAAGGGCGGCACCTTCCTGGAGGAGGGCAGGAAGCTCAAATGGCTGGCTCTCGACAAGACCGGGACCATCACCAGCGGCAGGCCCGTGCAGACCGGCATGCAGCTCTTCCCCGGGGCCCAGGACCCCGCGGGACCGGGGCTGATGGCGGCCAGCCTCGCGGGCCGCTCGGACCATCCGGTGTCCAAGGCCGTGTTCGCCGCCCAGGGGATCCCTCCCTCGGATCTTTTGGAGGTGGAGGGATTCCAGGCGCTCCCGGGCGAGGGGAGCGCGGGGACCATCCAAGGCATGGGGCTGTATCTCGGGAACCCAAGGCTCTTGCGCAGGGTGCTGGGGGACTCGCCCGAGTCCGAGGCGTTCTTCCAGGAGCACGAGGGCGAGGGGAGGAGCGCCGTGGCCCTGTTCACCAAGGACAGGGTCCTGGGCCTCTTCGCGGTTAGCGACACCGTCCGCGAGGAGAGCCTGGATGCCATCAGGGAGCTTCACAGGCTAGGGATCAGGACCATGATGCTCACCGGCGACAACGAGGACACCGCCAAGCAGGTGGCGTCCGAGGTGGGCGTGGACGGCTACAGGGCTAGGTTGCTCCCGGAGGGGAAGCTCGACATAGTCTCCGGGCTCGCCAAGGACGGGAAGGTCGGCATGGTGGGCGACGGCATAAACGACGCCCCTGCCCTGGCCAAGGCGGACATAGGCTTCGCCATGGGCGCGGCCGGGACCGACACCGCCATAGAGACCGCCTCGGTCGCCATCATGGACGACGATCTTAGGAAGATCCCGGCCTTCGTGAGGCTCTCCAAGGAGACCTTCTGGCATCTTTGGGAGAACATCGGCTTCTCCCTTGCAGTGAAGTTCGTCTTCCTGCTGCTCACCTTCCTGGGCTTCACCCGCATGTACATGGCCGTCTTCGCGGATATAGGCGTGTGCCTGATAGTCGTTGCCAACGGGCTGAGGCTCCTTAAGAAATAGGCCCCACCCAGGGGCCTACCGCAAAAGGGCGGGGCGCCTTCCGGCACCCCGCCCTTTTTTCTTCGGGAGAGGCTTGCGGGGGCTAAATCCATGGCCGCATGTGTTGGCCCGGACGGCTTGGGATTGTCTCTTGACAAGAAAGTGGAAAATTCGGATAATCAATGGCTGAAACATCAAAGCCCTTATCCCGAAACCTCGCAAGATCCCTGATTCCGAAATAGGCCTTTGGAAGCCCAAGGGGATCATTAAACGGCATCTATTCGCCATTCCGCTATGCCCCCAAGATTTCGCTAGCGACGATAGCGGCGATTATATGGGAAAAACCGCAAATATTGCGAATGCATCCGCCCAGGATGCTCGAATATGCCCCAATATGCATCAATATGCATCAATATGCCTCAATATGCCATAAGGACTCACCCATTGTTTCATCTTCGCAGGGAGAGCGGTATGCGTAAAATAATACTGCCAATATTTGCCGGTCTTTTCCTTATGGTTATGTTTGCCGCCTGCGGGGACAGCAATCCATTTATCGGGGAATGGAAATGCGACATGGAGAGAACCTATTCAGAATTGGGCCCGTTATTGAAGTTTTTATCGGACGATAATATTTTAATGGTGAAATTCAAAAAGGATAGTTTCATATGGAACATGCAATCGGAGGATAGTATCGAAATCCACATAAGTTACAAGAGAAAGCCCGACGGCACTTGGGACGTTTGCAGACCAGACGGCTCCAAATGCCTGAATATCGTATTTTTGGACAAAAACACGATTTACATGCCCAATAGCTACAATGATGTCATCTTGATGCGGATGTGAGTGACTATCCGTAGCGTGATAAATAGTCAAGGTTCTAGAATGTCGGTACTTTCGCTAAGAGGCGATCCCCTTGGTTATTCCGTTATTACAATTTATGCACTTATATGAAAAACCAAATATTACGAATCTAGCCTTTCAAGTTGATTCAATCTTCCTCAATATGCCTAAACGACTTAATTATTGCGTGATTCATCTTTATAAGGGAGAATTATATGCGTAAAACAGTGATATCATTATTAGCTGGTCTTTTCCTTATGGTCATGTTTACCGGCTGCGGGGACAGCAATCCTTATATTGGGGAATGGAAATTCGCCTTTGATGAATCCGTTCCATTTTTCGGCCAGGTTTCGAAGAGTTTACCGGACGATATCTTTCCAACAGTGGTGTTCACAGAGGATACTGTCATGGTTCCCTTAAATTTTAAGGAGAAGAATAGTGCCAAATTTCCGATGCCTGTAAGTTACAAGAAAACCTCTGACGGCTCTTGGACCGTATGCAACACTGATGGCACTGGATGCGGCATTTTCGAATTCTTGGACAAAAACACGATTAAGTTTGGAGATGAAGGTCTTGTATTGAAGCGGATGTGACTGACTATCCGGAGCTTCATAAATAGTGAGGCTTCCTGCAGTGTCGGCACTTACGTTCTGAGGCGATCCCCTTGGTTATTCCGTTATTACAATTTATGAAATTAAAAAAACAAGCAAATATTGCAAATCTAGCAATTAAGGTTTCCTAAATCTGCCTCAAAATGCCTCAAGGACTTAATTATTGCGTGATTCATCTTTTTAAGGGAGAACGGTATGCGTAAAACAATACTGTCATTATTTGTTGGTCTTATCCTTATGGTTATGTTTACCGCCTGCGGGGACAGCAATCCTTTTATAGGTGATTGGAAAATGGACATGAGCGCAACCCGTTTCGAATTGTCCAAGGATGTAAAATTACTGGACGATATTGATTTAAGGATAAAGTTTACAAATGATAAAATTGTTGTATCCATAAACGGGGAAGTTTACTCCGATAGCTTCATAAGTTACAAGAAAAACCCCGACGACACTTGGAGCACATGCCAGCCTGACGGCACTAATTGCGACAAGGTCGTATTTTTGGACAAAAATACGATGAGGATGCCTACTGTTTTTGGGGATGCCATCTTAAAGCGCATTTGAGAGACTATCCGTAGCTTGAAGAATAGTGAGGGTTCTAGAATGTCGGCCCTTGCCCTATAAGGCGTACCCTTGGCGATTCCGCACTGATTATTTATGCGATTATTTTTGAAATTGGCAAATCTTTCGAATCTATCCTCTCAAAATGCTTCAATGAATTATTGTGTAATTCATCATTAAAGGGAAAACGGTATGCTTAAAACAACACTGCCATTATTAGTTGGTCTTTTCCTTACGGTTTTATTTACCGCTTGTGGGGATAGTAATCCTTTTATCGGGAAGTGGCAAATTGACATGGAAGCATCTCGTCCCAGATTGTCCAAGGAAGTCCAACTGTTACCGAACGATATTAATTTTACGGTGGAGTTCACAAATGATAGTTACAAAATAACCTTAAACGGGGAGGTCGTCATTGAAGACCCCATATCTTATAAGAAAAACCCTGACAACACTTGGGTCACATGCTCGCCTGAAGGTTCTGATTGCGACAATATCGTTTTTTTGGACAAAAACACTATAAGGATGCCCACTCCCGTAGGGGATACCATCTTTAGACGAATGTGAGTGAGTAACCGTAGCTTGATGAATAGCAAGGGATCTTGCAATGTCGGTCTTTCGCTTGAGGCGATCCCTTGGTTTTTTAACTAATGACATCTGCGCTAATTAACTGACAAATTTACGAATATATCTTATATCATATAGCTAATTAATATGCCTCAATAAATCAATGACTCTGTCATTAATTATTATGTGGAGAATTTTATGAGTAAAACAATGCTTTCTTTATTGGCTGGTACATTACTCATAGTTTTTTTTACCGCATGCGGATCTGACAATCCTTTTCTTGGAGAATGGGAAGTTGACACTGAAGCCTCAGCCGGCTTTTCCGAAGATACCGCAGCGATACTCTTTGGCTCAGGTTTATCGATGGTGTTCTATGAGCACAATATTGAGCTTTATCTAAACGATGAGCTTGTCCTCGACAAATCCGTAGTTTACAACAAAAATCGAGACAATACTTGGAGCTTATGCGACCCTGACAGCTCTATGTGTGAAGTTTATGAATTTTTGGACAGAGATACGATAAGGATACCACAAACCGGTCAGGATATTATCATGAACCGTCTATGAGTTAATATTCATACACCTCGACGATTAACTTAAGCTTTTTCATATTTTCAAATTACTCGCTTTTTTTGCTATTTTTGTAAATTTCCATATTTTCCCCTCGCTGAGGTGAAATGCCAGGGATTATGCCAAATCATCCCATGATGGCATGTTTTCTTGGCAATGGATGAACCGTTGCCTTGGGAAAAATTTGCTGTTTTTTGGACTATTGTCGCTATTTTTATAAAACACCTCCATTTTATCCCATCCCAATCCATCCCATTTCATCACATTCAATCCCAATACATCCCTTTCCATCATTTGCGGGCATTTAGGAATACTGCGCAATCCCGATAATATTTTGCCGCAATCCTGAGGGAATATCTCTCCCACCCAAGCAAAGCAATTAAATACCGCTGGCATCAAGGGACTTTCTTAACCTTGCTATAAGACAACTCGTCCTACCTTGAACGCAAAAGTTCCAAATGCTTTGATCCCAACGCCATCAATATTGTCAAATTTGGGAGATGTCAACTATAGGCCCTCCAAAAACCCATTGTCATAAAACAATGCGGCACTGCAGACAACTTTCTATAATATTCCGGCACTTTATCGAAGTCCAAATAACACATGGCGATATTTTGGGATTTTCTTCTGCGATTTTTTGGCTTTTATTGTTTTTGTCCAATAAGATTGGATGTTGTCACAGCACGGGCTATGATTATGAGTCTTTTTTATTGACAGAGGTCTAAAAACACCGCGGCAAGTGTGATATCCCTACCAAAAGGCGCAGTTTGCGCTTTAAGTGCTCACATTTTATGGAATCAAATTTTTAGATTGGTATCAAATATAAATTAGATAAACTTTTAAATCATTTACCTTTTAGATTTTTTGTAATATATACAGTTTTAGCGGCTCCTGCGCAAGGTTCAGGCCGTTTTAGGGCGACTGAGCCAATTATTGTTTGTTATGTGGTCTGGGTTTTCTTTTTCATTGCCCCCTATGCCTTCTTCCCCCTGCAATTAT
The DNA here is from genome assembly GCA_031278475.1 of Deltaproteobacteria bacterium. Classification (GTDB taxonomy): domain Bacteria; phylum Desulfobacterota; class Desulfarculia; order Adiutricales; family Adiutricaceae; genus JAISMF01. The sequence continues at coordinate 23,984 of JAITKK010000056.1, read as the reverse complement.
TCTTTTTACCCCCGCATAAGTCCTTGCCCTACCTCATGAGTCAACTTTTTCTTTATTTAATACAATGTATCATTTGCGACACATGAGTCACTATACCCATGAATGAGCGATCAGCTGTCGATAATGCTTGATTATATCCTTCCCGGTGTATTATTGAGCCTTGTCAATTATCCGCATAAACCCCTATTCCGGGAATAATTCGGAGCAGTTGGCATCGACTCTGGTTCCCTTTGGTTTTTTTTCCGCTTCGCGCCTTAGAGAGAATAGCATATGCATTCGTTTGGATTGGAAAATTTGACGTGGGGTCTTGGTAGCACGGACTTGCTTTCCCAGATCTTCGATGACTTTGCCACGGGGGTCACCATAATAAACGTCAATTCGGAGATTGTCTTCTACAACAAAGCCCAAGGCAGGATAGACAACATAGAACCCGAGCATGCCTTAGGCAAGACCTTGCTGGATCTTTACAAGGTGGGGGAGAACACGACCCATCCCGCACTTCTTTCCATTTTTTCTTGCAAGCCCCTATCAAATTACCCATGCTACTACCACACCCACCAAGGCAAGCTTGTAAACTCCATTCAGAACATCTTCCCCATAATGAGGGAGGGTGCCTTGGTTGGGAGCATCGCCTTCATAAGCGAGTACGGCCAGGCCCTCGACAACTTCGAGGCCTTCCAGGCAAGCTACAAGCCGGTAGCCCTCAAAAAACGCGCCTCCAAGCCACTGGGGCTAGAGGACGTGATAACCGAGGACAAGGCGATGCTTGCGAACCTCGACATAATACTTAACTCGGCGGACTCCTTGTCGCCGGTCATGCTCCACGGCGAGCCCGGGACCGGCAAGGACATGTTCGCTAGGATCCTTCACAACATATCTGACCGCAAGGACGCGCCGTTCCTTGCCATAAACTGCTCCTCCTTCCCCGAGAGCCTCCTGGACGGGGTCCTGTTCGGGACCGAGGAGGGGGCCTTCACCGGGGCCAAGGGCAAGCCGGGCCTCTTCGAGCTGGCCGACGGCGGCACCCTGTTCCTTGACGGGATACACTCCATGCCCTCCAGCCTCCAGGGCAAGCTCTTAAGGGCCATTGAGGAGCAGAAAATCCGCAGGGTGGGGGGCACCGAAGAGCGCGAGGTGAGCCTCAAGGTGCTTAGCGCCACAACGGTCAACCCCAGGGAGGCCGTGTCGGAGGGGAGCTTCCGTCCCGAGCTGATGCTTAAGCTGGGGGTGGTGCTCATCTCGATACCGCCCCTGAGGGAGCGCCCGGTGGACATACCGCTTCTCACGGCGAGCTTCATCAGGGCCCTGAACTCCAGGCTTAACAGGCAGGTGGAATCGGTTGCGACCGACGTGAACGACGCCATCCAGGGCTACCTGTGGCCCGGGAACGTCCAGGAGCTCTATTACACGCTCGAGTCAGCCATCAGCCAGCTCCCGCAGGAGGAGAAGGTGCTGCGGCTCTCGCACTTCAACTCCTCTTTGTTCGCGGACGTCCTTAGGGGCGCGAGCGTGCCCGTGGCCGAGGCGGAGACGGGCAAGGCACCCAAGTACGAGCCGGTGCGCACGGGGATACTGCTCCACCGGGCGGCCGAGGTGGAAAGGATAGCCGCCGCCCTGGAGGCTGCCGGCGGGAACGCCGCCAAGGCCGCTAGGAGCCTCAAGATATCCCCGCAGCTCATGAACTACAAGCTCAAGAAGTTCTGCCTCAAGAAGAAGATAACCGTCCACGTTGAGAGGGTTTTCAACCCCATGGGCCCCCAGAAACGCCAAAGTGGCGACGGGAACGGCACAAGCCAGACCGGCCACGGCCTCTAGGAAGCCGCGAAAGACCCGCATCCTCCCCGGGGCCCACGGCCCCGGGGGCTGACGCCCCTCCCTCAGGGAAGCATGCCTTGCGGGAGGGGTTTTTTGCGCCTGCGTGTTGTCGCTTGCGGCTGTTGTGGGATTTGACGTTGTTTGGGATATTGTATGCGTTCACGACCTTTGATCATAACAATATCATAATTATTTGGTAATATTTATATAACAAAGCCTAATATATCTATATACCAATATATTTACTTGCCCCGTGGGGAGTCGCGGCGGCCCCGGGGCCCCGGGGCCTTTGCCTTGACACGGGATCGGTTTTTTTCTTACTATATCTAAAAAAAGCGTTTCCTTCGCCTCGATTCGGTCAGGTGAAAAGCATACATCCGCTTGTAGAGGCATCACGGATCCGTGCGGGGAGCGTCAACCGTTATCAGGTAAAAGCAACATGCATGAGTACAGTTTGCGGACACCTCGCGAGGCCATGATCGACATAACCCGCGAGGCAAGGGATGCCTTGGCCAAGAGCCAGGTGAGCGACGGGATCCTCACGGTGTTCGTGCCCCACACGACGGCCGGGGTCACCATAAACGAGAACGCCGACCCCGATGTCCAGACCGATCTCCTGCTTGGCCTCTCCAAGGCCTTCCCGGACCGCCCCGAGTTCAGGCATTCCGAGGGCAACAGCTCGGCTCACCTCAGGGCCACGGCCGTAGGCTCCAGCGTCACCATCCTGGTGGAGGGCGGGGCCCTGGTGCTCGGCACCTGGCAGGGTGTCTATTTCTGCGAGTTCGACGGCCCCAGGACCCGCAAGTTCTACGTTAAGGCCACGAAGGCCTGAGCCCAAGAGGCGCGCGACCCACTCACCATGCGAAAGACCGCACTAACCCTCATAGCCTTGGCCATGGCGATAGCCAGCCTCGCACTCGCGGGGGGGCTTTCCGCCCAGACGGCGCGCGGCTCCCCCCCCATGGAGGATCCGTCCAGGTTCCAGGTCGACGACGAGGTCGTGGTCTTCGAGATCCCGCCCCGGGCCCCGCCCGAGCCGGCCCCCCGGCAGGGCGACCCGGCGGCCGGCGCCCAGGTTCCCGCAAGCCCCCCCGCCGAGGCGGCCCCGGCCCCGGCCGGGGGCCCCGCGCCCGCGCAAGGGACCAAGCGGGCCACCAGGGTGCTTTTCCTGGGCGACCTGATGTGCCACGGCGAGCAGATAAGGTTCGCGAGAAGGAAGGGCCCGGAGGGCTGGGACTTCGCTTACCAGTTCGCGAGGATCGCGCCCTACCTCAGGGACTCCATGGTCATTGCCAACCTGGAGACCACCTTCGCCGGGGAGGGCCGCAGGTTCCAGGGCTACCCCACCTTCAACTCCCCCGACAGCCTGGCCGAGGCAATCGCCGGGATGGGCGTGCATGTCGTGACCTTGGCCAACAACCACATATTCGACCAGGGGAACGCCGGGGCGCAAAGGACCATCAAGGTCATGGAGGAAAACGGCATCATCTGGACAGGGCTGGGGAACGCGGACATCGCCCAGAACCAGCCGCTTCTTCTTGAGTACGACGGCATCAAGTTCGCCCTCCTGAACTTCACCTACGGCAGCAACTCCTCGCTGCCACGGGAAGACAACCCCGAGAGCCTCAGGCTCAACGTCATATCCGACGAGGCGGTGCTCGAGGGCCTGGAAATGGCCGCGGCTCTCTCCCCGGATGTGACCGTCGCCCTGTTCCACTGGGGCAACGAGTACCAGCAGAGGCCCACCAAGGGCCAGGAGAGGCTTGCGCAGCTCGCGGCGGACAACGGGGCGGATCTGATCATCGGCACCCACCCGCACGTCCTGCAGCCCGTGACCTTCATCCCGACGGAAAGGGGAAGGTCGCTTGTCGCCTACTCACTTGGGAACTTCATATCCAACCAGCGCATCAAGCCCAGGGAGCGCGGGGCGATACTTGCCGTCGAGTTCGAAAAAAAGCCGGAGGGGGGCGCAACGCTCTTGAGGGCCTCGGTGGCGCCCATATACACGACAAGGCACTGCGCCAAGAGGGAGTGCCGCATAGAGCTGCTCTACGCGGGACCCGACGCCTACAAGCCCAAGCCTGGGCCCATTCCCGAAACGGGCGGCATGCCCGCGGGCGTTGGGTCGGGATCCCCCCGGGGCCCGGCCGGGAGGGAAGCCCAAGGGCCGCCAAGGGATCCCATGTCGCCCGCCATGCCCGCGGGCCCCGACGGGGCCGTCGTCGGCGCATCCCATTCGGAGTCGGCCCAGGGCCTGGGGAGCGTCCCGGGCATCGTGGAATACCCCTTGATAGTGCCTCCTTCCGGGACGGGCCAGGATCCCGGCGGTGCCCCGGTGCCCGGGGCCCAGCCGCAGGCCCCGGCACCCGCCGAGGGTGGGGAAGGCATGCCGGGGCTCTTGAAGGAGCAGGTAACCCTGGCGACCCAGGCAGGGGAGTCAGTCATCGATTTCCTGGGGGCGTCCCTTGAACCCGACGACTTGGGCTATTACCAGCTGTGGGATGCGTCGGCTCCGGATGTCCTCCCCACCCAAAGGAAATGAGCCAAGCAGTTTTGGGGATTATCGCGGCTTTCGCTCAAAGCCCTTAATCAAGCCCACTTAATCAAACCCTTGTCCTCTTGGCCCAAGATTCGAAAAACCCCAAGGTCTTTGTCCTTTCCGGCTTTATGAAGGCATTGGGCGTTGTTTCCCTAATTTTCCCTTATTTCCCCCTATTTCCCCATATTTCCCCATATTTCCCCATATTTCCCCCTATTTTCCCTAATTCCCTAAATTGTTGCGTATTTTCCCCAGATTGATTTACTTTCCCTTATTTTTTCGCAACTTAACGAAGCATACTGCGATTTTATCGTTCCATGATTCCGCGTGCGCCACATTCAAGGGGCGCTGGCAAGTCCCTTTGCAAAGCACGCCTGCGGGGCGGGCCTTGATGCCACGCAATTAGGCGTTTCGTAACCAGCGCGTTCCGTAATCACCCCATGCGGGGGCATCTTCCGGATTTTGCTAACCGTTGCGGCTACCATGCCTTCTAAGTGTTTCCCTTGCAAGGGACGCCACGGCGCAACCCGCAACCCGCCGGGCCCTAAATGCCATGCCCTTAAGGCCGCATCCCCGCGTGCGCCCGTGAGCGCGGAACCCATTTTGCATAAGCTTCGCCTCTGTAGCGGCTTTGGGGTTTTCCCCGGCCCCGCGATCGGGCAACCATCGGGGGACGGCCACGAGGGCCTCAAGGCCACCGCTGCCAACGCTTGGATAATCCCCCGCGTTTTGATATGATAAAGGGCGCAAAGCCACATAGCCTGGCCCAAGGCCCGGGCCCCCCTGGGGCGGGCCCGTCGCGGCCCGACCTATCCCCCCGGCCCATGCCGGGGGTCCCGCCAATGGGCGTCACGGCCCATCCCGCCGGGCTTGCCTTTGCGCTGCCCATAACCCCAAGGAGTGTCATGATGAAATCCCTTAAGATGTTCGGGAAATTATGCCTTACGGTACTGGCGTTGGCCTTGATTGCGCCCATGCCGCTTACAGCCGCCCCCGGCGACGAGTTCGTGGCCTTGGGCACCGGCGGGATCACCGGCGTTTACTACCCCGTGGGCGGCGCCATATGCCGCCTAGTCGACAAGGGCAGGAGGGCCAAGGAGCACAACGTGCGTTGCACGGTCGAGTCGACGGGTGCCTCGGTCTTCAACGTGAACGCCCTGCGCTCGGGCGATCTCAGCCTTGGCATCGTCCAGTCGGACGTGCAGTCCTTCGCCTACAACGGGACCGAGCAGTTCCAGGAGGCCGGCCCCGACAAGGAGCTGAGGGTGCTGTTCTCCCTGCAGTCCGAGGCCTTCACCTTGGTGGCGAGGGACGACTCCGGGATCAAGGTCTTCGAGGATCTCCCCGGGAAGCGCATGAACATAGGGGACCCTGGCTCGGGCAACCGCAACACCTTGGAGCTCCTCATGAAGGAGTACGGCTGGACCGACAAGACCTACGCGCTCGCGACCGATCTAAAGCCCGCCGAGATGGCCGGGGCCCTCTGCGACAACAAGATTGACGCCTACGTCTACGTGGTCGGCCACCCGAACGGGTCAATCCAGGAGGCGGCCAACACCTGCGACTCCCACCTGGTGCCCCTGGTGGGCCCCAAAGTCGACGCCTTCGTAAGCAAGTACCCCTATTACCCGACAGTGACGATACCCGGGGGCCTTTACAAGGGCACCCCCGGCGACGTGACCACCTTCGGGCCCAAGGCCACCCTCATGGCGTCGGCCAAGCTCCCCGACGAGGTGGCCTACCGGGTGACCAAGGCGGTGTTCGACAACTTCGACGAGTTCAAGGGACTGCACCCGGCCCTCGCGACGCTCACCAAGGAGGAGCTCCTCGAGGGCAACTCCGTGCCGTTCCACCCGGGCGCAATCAAGTACTTCAAGGAGGCCGGCCTCTGGAAGGGCGAGCCACCGGCAGAGGAGCAATCGGTCCCGCCGGATCCCCCCGCCCCAGCCCAGTAGCCGGCACGGAAAAGCGCCCTGGGCCCCCGTTGGGGGGCCTCAGGGCCCTTTGCCAGCATGACCACGCTTAAGAGGCGGCACGCCCACCCCATCATTGACCAGATGCTGGAGAAGGAGACCGGGAGGAGGAAGCCCTCCGGTTTCCCGCACTTCCTGATCCTCGCCACGGCCATCGCCTGGGCCCTTTTCCAGGTCTGGATAATCTCCCCATGGCCCACCACCTTGGGCGTGGGCATCCTGAACGACACCGCGACGAGGGCCCTGCACCTCGCGTTCGCGATATTCCTGGCCTATCTTAGCTTCCCCATGTTCAAGTCGAGCCCCGACAGGCGGATCCCCGCCTACGACTGGGTCTTCGCCTTGTGCGCGGCGTTCTGCGCCTGCTACCTCTTCATATTCCAGGACGGCCTCTCCAAAAGGCCCGGGATCCCCAACAAGGTGGACATCGCGGTGGCCTCCTGCGGGGTGATCTTCCTGCTTGAGGCGACGCGCAGGGTGATGGGGCTCCCCATGACCTGCGTCGCCATAGTGTTCCTCGTCTACGTCTTCCTGGGGCCCTACGCGCCGGACCTCATAGCCCACCGCGGGGCCTCGCTGTCCAGGGCCGCTTCCCAGTTCTGGCTCACCCAGGAGGGGGTTTTCGGGGTGCCCATAGGGGTGTCCACCAGCTTCGTCTTCCTCTACGTGCTCTTCGGGGCCATGCTCGAGAACGCCGGGGCCGGGAACTACCTGACCGCGCTGTCCTTTTCCATCCTGGGCCGCCTCCGGGGCGGGCCAGCGAAGGCGGCCGTCGTCGCGTCCGGCCTCCACGGCTGCATATCCGGCTCTTCCATTGCGAACGTGCTGACCTGCGGTCCCGTCACCATCTACCTCATGAAGAAGGTGGGCTTCTCCGCCGAGAAGGCCGGGGCCGTGGAGGTGGCGGCTGGGTCCAACGGGCAGATAATGCCCCCGGTGATGGGGGCCGCGGCCTTCCTCATGGCCGAGTACACGGGCATACCCTACGCCCAGATAGTCAGGCACGCCTTCGTTCCCGCGCTTCTCGCCTACTTCTCCCTTCTTTACATAGTCCACATAGAGGCACTCAAGCTGGGCATGGTGGGGATACCCAGGCAGAGGTCCGCGTTCCTTCCCAAGCTCCTCAGGGCGGGGCTCCTGGTGAGCTCGTCGGTTCTCGTGGTATGCGTCCTGTACTACCTGCTCGCGTGGATACCCAAGGTGTTCGGCGGCTGGTCCTGGCTGTGCTTCGGCGTCCTTTTGGTCCTGGGCTACGCGGGGCTCCTCTTCCTATCCTTCAAGTTCCCCGAGCTCCCCGAGGGGGACACGGACGAGCTCATGCAGCCCAGGGACGCGACGCCCGTGCTCCTTTCCGGGCTCTACTACCTGCTCCCCACCGCGACCCTCGTATGGGGGCTCATGCTGATGGAGATGTCGCCCGGGCTCGCCGCCTACTACGCCTGCCTCCTGATGGTCCTCATAATACTCACCAAGCGGCCCTTCATAGCCTGGAAGAACGGCTACCCGGTGTGGCCAGCCTTCCAGAACTCCGCCTCGAGGCTTCTATTGAGCCTCGTGAACGGCTCCAAGAACATGGTGGGGATAGCGCTCGCGACCGCCACCGCGGGCATAATAGTGGGGACCGTGAGCCTCACCGCCGTGGGGCAGGTGCTGGCGACGATGGTTGAGATAATCTCCGGGGGCTTCCTGCCCGTGGTGCTCCTGATGACGGCGGCGCTCGCCATAATTCTCGGCATGGGGCTCCCGACCACGGCCAACTACATAATAGTTTCGACCCTCCTGGCGCCGGTCATCTACAACATATCCGCCGCCCACGGCCTGGGCGTCCCGCTTCTGGCCGTGCACCTCTTCTGCCTTTATTTCGGCGTCATGGCGGACGCCACCCCGCCCGTCGCCCTTGCCGCCTTCGCCGCCTCGGGCATATCCGGGGGGGATCCCTTCAAGACGGGGGTACAGGGCTTCGTCTACGAGCTGCGCACGGCCGTGCTGCCCTTCGTGTTCCTCTACAACCAGGAGATCCTGCTGATAAACATCCAGAATGCGGCCCACTTCCTGTGGGTGCTCCTGACCTCGATACTTGCCTGCATGGCGTTCGCGAGCGCCACCCAGGGGTTTTTCGTGACCAGGACGCGCTTTTGGGAGGTACTCCTCTTGCTCGCGGCCATGGTGTTCCTGTTCAGGCCGGACATACCAAGGGACATCCTGTTCGCGCCCTACGACGAGAGGCCGCCTTCCGGGATAATGGCCGCAATCGGGGAGCTCCCAGAGGACACCCCCATAAGGCTCCACATAGTGACCGAGCTTGAGGGCGGGAAAACAAAGGATCAGGTGGTGGTGCTGCCCTTCAAGGGGGAGGGTGCCGAGGAGAGGCTTAGGAGCGCGGGCGCGACGCTCGCCTGGGATGGCGGAACACTGATCCTTGACGACGTCGCGCTCAACAGCCGCCTTGAGAAGCTGGGGGTCAACATGGACGACCCAACCAGGGTCCTGGGATTGGAGATCCCCCGGCAGAGGCCGCCCAAGTGGCCCTTCGGCTGCCCGGGGCTTTTCCTTCTCGCGATAGTGGTCATCTCGCAATACAGGCGTAAGAGGCATGAGGATGCCTCCAAAGCGGGCCGGGAGGGGCGGGGAAAGCCCATGGAAGGCGCGGAGGAAGGCGCGGGTCTGGCATCCCCGTAATGCCCTGTGGGCGCTTTTTGCGCGTTTGAAGGCAGGTGTTTTTGGGGCCCATGTGGCGTGTTGGCATTCAAGGGCGCGCACAGGCCGAACGATTCATCCTCAGGCACGACCGCCTTCCGCCGGGCCCCGGGGCCCGGCGCCCCAAATCGCCCTACCCAGCAGGTAGCTTAGGAGCCCTGCGAGCACCACCGCGGAAAACATGCTTATGATGGTCACGGGGACCATGAACTGCAAGGGGAGAATCTTGAAGTCAGCCGTGAACAGGTTCAGTAAGTTCAGGAAGGCGCATGTAATCGCGGCCAGGCACATGGAGCCAGGCTCGTAGTCCCGGTAGCGTCCCGCAAGGAAGATAGCCTCGGCCCCGCCCCCCACCAAGAGCACATGCACGTACATCAAGGGCCCGAAGTAGCCGCCCATGAGCGCCGCCAGGGTGTCCGTGAGTATCTCGGCGATGATTGCGGCCCCCGGCTTCCGCAGGGCGATGCCAGCGAATGTCGCGGCCATGAACCGTACGCCAAAAAGAGGCGCGGCTGCGAGATATGCCAGTCCCCATGGCTGCACGTTCTTGTAAATCATCCCCAACAGTTTGAAGTTCCCCAGGTACACCACCGAGAAGGCAATCGCTATCATCCCCAAAAGGGCCAAGTCCTTGAGCTTCCAGGGCCTGGGACCCGGGGGCCTTACGGCCCCGGGTCCCCCGGGCTCGCCCCATTGGCCTTCGTAGGGCTTTTGCTGTCCCATGTCCTGAGGTGCGGGGGCGGAGGGGTTGGGGCCCTCCTGGGCTTCGGAAATCCCTGCCTTGGGTAAGTCCGGGGCCTTTGGCAAATCTTCGGGCATAAAAAAAACTCCCTTTGATTGTTCAAAGGAATCGTGCGACAGGCCTAGTGAAACCCATAGGCCAAGGGTTTTTGCACGCTTCCTCCGGCGGCACTGACCGCATCAGGTCCCTGAGCGTGCTCTCGGCTGCGGGAAGTCCCGCGGCACCCCAGCGTAAAGCGGCGGCGGCAATGCCATAGCCTTTGATTATGTGCTTGTATTTTACCAAGGCCCTGTGCTTTTGTCAAGGCATTGTAAAGCTAAGGTGGGAACGGTGATTATGGGAAAAGGTAGGGCAGGGAAAGGAAGGGAAGGGAAAGGAAAGGAAGGTAGGGAAGGCAAGAAAGGTAGGAAAGGGAAGGGGGCAGCCGCAAATTTTTTAAAATCGGGGCGTGCTATTATTTGGGATTTGATTCATGGAATCCTGAGGCCTCTTTTATGTATTCGTCGATTATGCGTTGTTGATGCATATGTTGGCAAATTGTCGGCATTTATTGTTTCCCTTTGATGGCATTTGTTCTTTCCCTTTGATGGCATTTATTGTTTTTATACCAAATCACATGCGCCCGAATTTTAGGTGCCAAACTCATATTTGCCCAAATTACCTGCGCCACAACCATATGCAAGGCATCCTTTCAGGTGCATTGGGGTGCGGCATTTTTTCGCGCGTATTGAAGCCGGATGCTTTTGGCGTTGGCTCAAGGAGGGGGAAAGCCCATGCCCTGGGAGCGCAAGGTATTATCGGGCTGGATAAGAAGCCGTGGGATAGCGCATCCTGGAAGCATCCCCGGGCGCATCCCTGGAAAGTTTCTTCGGAGCGCATCATGAAACACATCCTGGAATTTTTCGCACTCTGTTTTTTTAGTGGCATTTTAAGTAATATGCGGAAAAATCGGGCAGAATTATCGGATAATATCGCTACTCGCCTTAGATTTTTGCCGGAAATTACGTGCAAAACGGTGTCTTGGGGAAAATAAGCGAAAATATGCGAAAACAAGCGCAAGGACCGAAGCGGGGAAAATGAATGCGACAGGGCAGGTATAAAACAAAGCAATGGCGGAAGAAAAAAAGAAGTCAATGGGCAGGAAAAAATGAAGGCGATAGGGCAAGGATAAATTTAAGCAAAATCTTACCAGCGGCATCGGCAAGACCCATGGCGGGTCGATCCTTGCAGCCCCGCATGGGCCTGCGGCCATCTTGGGTTTGTTGGGGATTGGGCCAATAAATTATGTTGCCCTTTTGCGGTTTTTTGGATCCTTTAAGGGTTGCCACTGACCGTGGCGCATGGGGGCAGAGGAAAGCCCTCAAAAATATCGCATTCATTGACGTTTCGTCCTTGACTCTCACTTTTCCCTGCTTTAATATTTTCCGAGGGACTGCTGAAACGCAATGCGAACCACCCGAATGCCCATGCCCACGCGCCCGCGCGTTCCGCGGCTCCCTTCCCCTTGCGAGAGGACGGCGTTTCCCTCGCTCCACACTGGCCTGGTAAGATGGTCCCAAACAACAGAGGTGAGAAAATGACGAATCTGGTAGTACTGGACAGCACGACCGTAAACCCCGGGGATCTTTCCTGGGACCCGATAAAGGCCACGGTCGACAACATGACGATCTATGACCGCACAGCCCCGGAGCAAGTCGTGGAGCGGGCCAAGGACGCCGAGCTGATAATGCTGAAGCACACCCTGCTGGGGAAGGATCTGATAGACCAGCTTCCCAAGCTGCGCTACGTGGGCATACTCACCACGGGCTACGACGTGGTGGACATCGATTACGCCGAGTCCAAGGGCATCGTGGTCACCAACATCCCGCAGTACAGCAGGCAGGCGGTGGCCCAGTACGCCATCGCGCTCCTGCTCGAGGTGGTGAGCCACGTGGGCCACCACGACGACGTGGTGAGGACCGAGAAGTGGCGGGCTGCCCCGGAGTGGACCCACTGGGACTTCCCGCTCATAGAGCTGGACCAGAAGATAATGGGCATAATCGGCTACGGGGCCATCGGGCACTCCACCGGGCAGATAGCCAAGGCCCTGGGGATGACGGTCAAGGCCTTCAACAGCGATTTCCCGCCCTTCGATCCGAAGGACATCGACGACATCGTGAGCTTCCAGGAGCTGATAACCACCTCCCACGTTATATCGCTCCACGTCCCGCTCACCTCCGATACCGAGGGCTACATAAACAAGGATCTCATCTCCCAGATGAGGGACAAGGTCATCATCATCAACACCGCCAGGGGCGGGCTGATAGTGGAGCAGGACCTGGCCGACGCCCTGAACTCCGGGAAGGTGTACGGGGCCGGCCTGGACGTCCTGATAGACGAGCCGCCCAGCCGCGACAACCCCCTCCTCCACGCCCAGCACTGCGTCATCACCCCGCACCTCGCCTTCTCGCCCAAAGAGGCAAGGGAGCGTCTGATAGATATCGCGGCGGAGAACGTCACCAAGTTCCTGGCCGGCACCCCGCAGAACGTGGTCCACCCCTACGACTCCTAAATAGGCGGCCGGGGCCCCTGGCCCCGCCCCCCCAAGGCCCCGGGGGCCCGTTTTCGGCCCCCGGCCCAGGGCGCGGCAGCGCCCCGGGCCGGGGGCTTTTCGCTCCTGGGCTCTTTGGATCGAATTGTGCTATCATGGCTGCCTCCGCCAGCCATACCCCGGGGCCACGGGCCCCGGGGGGCCCGCCCAACACCAAGGCATGGGGCCGCATCCGCAGGCCCCCTCGCCCCAAAGACCGCCAATGAAAGACGATTTGACCCTCCCCGCGAGGGGCAAGCCGGGCTCCGGCCTCGCGAGGCTGGTGATCCTCCTGGGACTCCTCAACAGCTTCGGCCCCTTCTCCATAGACATGTACCTCTCCGCCTTCCCCACCATGGCCAACGACATGGGGACGACCCAGGGCGGGATCCAGCTCACCCTTTCGGTGTTCTTCTTCGGGCTGGCGGCGGGGCAGATGTTCTACGGGCCGATTAGCGACCGCTTCGGGAGGAGGGGGCCCCTCGTGGTGGGGCTGCTTCTGTACCTCGCGGCCAGCTGGGGGCTTGTCTTCGTCCGGGACATCCACGCCTTCATTGCCCTGCGCTTCGCCCAGGCCCTGGGCGGGAGCGCGGGCATGGTCATCAGCAGGGCGGTGGTGCGGGACTCCTTCGGCGTGACGGATTCGGCCAAGGTGCTGACGGCCATAATGGCCGTCCAGACCATAGGCCCGGTGGCGGCCCCCGTCCTGGGGGCCTGGTTCGTGACATTCTGGTCCTGGGGGGCCTGCTTCGTATTCACGGGGTTCCTGGGGATCCTGGCGCTCCTTTTGACCCTCGCCTTCCTCTGGGAGACGCACCCCAGGGACAGCAGGGTCAAGAGGCCCCCGGCGGGGATCCTGAGGGACTTGGCGGGGCTGCTCCGCAAGCGGTCCTACCTGGGCCCTGCGCTCGCGAGCGCCATGGGCTCCGGGTCCATATTCTCCTTCATATCGGCCTCGCCCTACATCCTGATAGAGATCTACGGCCTGAGCCCGTCCTTTTACGCCTACTCCTTTGCCGGCCTCTCCGTCGCGGTGGCCATCGTCAGCCAGGCCAACTTCCTGTTGCTGAGGTATCACTCGGCCAGGACGCTGGTTCTCGCGGGTTTCGGGGTCATGGCCTTCTTCGGGTCGATTGCCGCCGTCTTCGTCGCCTTGTGGGGCATGCCGTGTTATGCGGCCTTCATGGCCATGCTCTTCCTGTCGGTCATGAGCATGCCGCTTGTCACGGCGAACTCCACGGCCCTCGCCATGGCGGGCTCGGGCGGCATGGCGGGCCTTGCCTCCTCCTTGGTGGGCGTCCTGCAGTTCGCCTTCGCGGCCCTGATTACCTTCCTGGTGGGGGCCCTGTCCTGGCTGGTGGACTTCCCCATGGCGTTCCTCATCGCCCTGTGCGGGGTGGGGGGCTTCACCTTCACTTATCTGGCAGGTGCGGTGGAATAGGCGACGGTCCTGGGCATGCCCTGGCCTGGGATTTTAAGGTTAAAAAATAAATATAAATTTAAGACTATGATTATAGTAAAAAATTTCCGGCTAACAAGGGTATCTCTTGCGAAATCCCGGGCCATTGGTCGCCCTGAGGGCAAGCTTTCGGGTGGCACTTGGGAGAGCGACCCTTTCCTGTGAGGCGTTTGGCTGAACTTGACTGGGGCGGCAATCTTGGGGCGCAAATAACATGATGATTATAGCTAATATTGGCTGGAACCTTGTCGGGTTACCTAGGTTTGCGGGGGCGGTAATCCTGGGACGCAAAATAACATTATGATTATTGTCATGGGACTGTGCTGCATCCCATTTCTATTGGGTCTTTGGCTGCGCCCGACTGGGGCTGCAATCCTGGATGCAAAATAACATTATGATTATTGCCATGAGACTGTGCTGCATCCCATTTCTATTGGGCCTTTGGCTGCGCCCGACCGGGGCGGCAATCCCAAGGCGCAAAATAACATTATGATTATTGCTATAGGCCTGCGCTGCGGCCCTTTCCTGTGAGGCGTTTGGCTGCGCCCGACCGGGGCGGCAATCCTGGGACAAAAATAACATTATGATTATAGATAGTCCTGGGAGGATCCTTGGCGGGTTTCAGGGGCTTGCATGGGCTGGCCGGAAGCGGCAAGAGGTGGCAGGCGGCGAGAAGGCGGCTGGAAGGCGGCAAGCCGCTAACTGACACTTGAAATCTCTAATTTTATTTAGTATTTTGATAATGCTGAATAAAAGGCATAAAAAAACCCAAGGCACGGCATAAAGGCCGTTCCTTGGGGAATGGGGGCGGGCCATTGGCCCGGCGTAGGGACGATGGATTTTTCAAGGCTTGGTGGCATGAGCTTCACAATATTCGTGCCGGAGGAAGGCGGTTCCGGCGAGCCGGGGGCGCCGCTCTTCTTCGTCCCGGTGTCGGCGGGCTTCCCGTCCCCGGCGGAGGACTACGTCCAGGAGCGCCTGGACCTGCACAAGCTCCTGGTCCGCAACGAGGCCGCCACCTTCTTCCTCAAGGTGAGGGGTGACTCCATGAGCGGGGCAGGCATCAACGAGGGCGACCTCCTGGTGGTTGACCGCTCAAGGCCGGCCGACTCCGGGAGGATAGTCATCGCCGCCTGGGAGGGCGAGCTCACGGTCAAGAGGCTGAGGGTGAAGGACAGGCGGGTCTTCCTGGTGCCCGACAACCCGGATTACCCGGAGTTCGACATAACCGACAGCGAGGGGACCGTGGTCTGGGGGGTGGTGACCTACGTCATTCACAAGCTCTGAGGGCCGGCGGGGCCAGGGGCCCCGCCGGGCCAGGGCTTGGCAAGGGCCAGCGGCAAGAGCCCAAGGTCGCAGGTGGACACCTTTGAGAGCCTGTCCCGGCGCAGCTTCCAGTAGGCGTCCCTTCCCGGCTCGGCCATGACCCTGATTGTCCCCCTGCCGTACTTGGCGTTTATCTCGTCCATCGCGCCCATCAGCCCCGCCGGGCGGGAATCAATATCCTCCGGGACCAGGCCCCCGGCCGGGGGGCCGGCCTCCTCGCTTGCGATGTCGAACAGCATGATGCCGCACTTGGCGTAGCGCCTGCCTGGGGCGAAGCAGGAGGCGAGGGCCTCCTTGGCGGCCTTCACCAAGGACACCGTTGAGTTCGTGGGGGAGCCGAGGCACAGCGTGGCCCCGGCGTTGAAGGGGTCCTTCCCGAAGCGGCTGGTCTCTATGAAGACCGAGAGCCCCAGCGCGGCCAAGCCCTCGCTCCTGAGCCGCTCGCCCGCCCGGGCCGCGTGGGAGGCCACGGCCTCCTCCAGGTCCTGGAGCCTTTCAACCTTCCTCCCGAAGCTGCGGCTGGACACCATGGTCTTCCTGGGGGCCGGGCTGAGGTCGTCCGCCACGCACTGGAAACCCCTCAGCTCCATGACGGTCCGTTCCCCGGTGACGGTGAGAAGCCTCCTGGCGGCGGGGAGCTCCATGTCCCGCAGGTCTTTCGCCGTCCTTACGCCGATTTTGCCCAGCTTGGCCGTCCCCCTCCTTCCTATGCCCCACAGGTCCCCCACCGGGGTGGCGGCGAGCGTCAGCTCCAGCCGCTCGGAGCCCGGCGCCAGGAACAGCACGCCCGAAGGGGACTTCTTGGCCCAGTGGTTGGCGAGCTTCGCGAGGGTGCGGGTGGCCCCTATGCCCACCCGCACGGGCACCCCCACCCAGCGGGCCACCCGCTCGCGGATGGCCGCGCCCAGCTCCAGGGCGTTGGGGGCCAGGGCCTTGCCCAGGGGCACGAAGGCCTCGTCTATGGAGTACTGGAGGACCTCCGGCGCGAGCGACTCCATGGTCCGGATGACCCGCCTGGAGATGTCCCCGTACAGGGCGTAGTTGGAGCTGAAGACGGCCACCCCGGCCTCGCTCAGCTCCCTCTCCCTCTTGAAGTAGGCGTCACCCCTCACGAAGCCAAGCTCCTTGGCCTCCGGGGTGATGGCCACCACGGCCCCGTCGTTGTTGGAGAGCACCACCACGGGCTTGCCCAGGAGATCCGGCCGGAACAGCCTCTCGCAGGAGCAGTAGAAGGAGGCGCAGTCCACCAGGGCCCAGAGCCTGGGAGGGCCCTTGGCTGCCCTGGGTTTCCTGGGCGGGGTCAAGGCCCCTGTGTCGTCGCCTCCTGCCATCCTGCCTCGCTTCCGCCGGCGCCCCGCCGCCGCCCCGTTGATTCCATGGCCTTGGCCCTTAGGGCCGGCCTTTGGCCCAGCCGCCGGGGCTGCGCGGGATTATCGCCCGGAGGCATATTCTAGCGCTTTTCGGGGGGATCCGCCCGTTGGATCCCCGCCTTCCCCGAGCCCCCCCTGGGGCCAGGGGGCATCTATGCCCATGGTGGGATTTATAGCGCCTGGGGCAAGCGGCCTTGGGGGGAGGGCGAAAGGAGCAGGGATTTTGCGCGGGATGCCTGCGGAACCGGGGGAAGCCAAGGGGCGCGCCCTTGATGCCCTTGCGCAAGCACCTTGGGAAATGATTTTTGGAAAAAATCGCTAAAATCCCAATGATGCCCCCGATTGCGCTGCTTGATGATTCAAGTCCCATGAATCCCATGAATAATGAATCGCGCGAGATTATCCCAGCCGCCCAAGTGCCGCAAAACCCCTCCCGCCTAATATCCCAGGCAAATATCCCAGCCGAAATACCCCAAGCAATTATCCCAGCCTGATGATTGCGGCAGAAATGCCGGGATATGGTTTCCAACAAACGACCTAAGCCAAAAAACCGAAAAGTTCTGGAAATCATGGGTCGCAGCCTGTAGTGCGAAATCAATTCGTGCGTTGTGACTTTGAGATATTTCAAAAAAATGTTTTTGATGCGGCACTTTCACATGAGTCAAGGAAAAGCTTATTTTACCCGCAACATTATTATATGGCCGTCCAATGTGTTTAAGCGCAGCCCTTGATTTATGATGCGAAAAATATCGTCTTTGGGATTGTGAAATTATGGCAAAATGTCTAATATTACACAAATTTGGGGATATTTTGATAGGACTCAAAATAGGGAACGTTAGCAATATAAAAATATGGAATAATATTAATAATGCATGATACATAAAGAACATTGTTAAAATGCATGGTAGGGTGTTTTATTGCATAAAAATAAAAAATAATATGTAAAAAAAAGAAATGTTTGCTTGGATAAAACCAAAAACGGATGATATACTTTTAATAAGGCGGATGGCGGTAGTCCCCTCGATCCGGAAAGGGTGGCGGCTATCAAGAAAGTTTTAGGATCTTTTGGCTTTTTGGCGAAAGCCTTATTGCCTAAGGGTTCAGTGGGAAATCATTTTTATCTTTACTCACGGTACCAGTGGAACTGTGGGCTTGCCGCATGCTGTTGCCTAAAATTGAGGATTGTTGGCGTTTATTTTGTCTGGATTCTCTTTTATGACGGCTTGTGCCTTTGATATTGGACACGGTTATGCAGTTGAAATATAGGAATATTCTGGGGTTTTTGGCAATTTGTGGTATTTTTATAATAGTCATAGGGGTGATATTGGTTTTACTATTCAATGTCAAAACCCAAACCACAATCTTGCAGCAAAAAATCGTCCCTAACAATGATCTTGTCGCAAGCCTGCATGTAGGCATCGTCTCAGAAGGCGTTGCCGTGGCGGAGTACGGTTTCGGTGGGCTTCAGAGCCAATGGGAGGCTAGGACCGTCCACAGGGCGAATAACGCCAAGCATCTGGGAAACATCAAAACAGGCCTAAACGACAAGTCAATCATAGATAGGCAGCCGAACATAATGAAACTGGTTGCCGACACGGAGAGCAGGTACACTGAATATACGTCTCACGTGGAGGAAATGCCGGCTCTCAAAAAAGGGTTGCAGGATGCAAGGGTGAATGCGACCAACGCCTTCAATTCATTGATGGCAATCATCGAAGATTACAAGAATTCAATGTCGAATCTTATCAAGACCCAACTTAGTAACACAACGGAAGGGGGAGCAGGCTTTAGGTTCGATGAGGTCGAGAACGTCTTCGCCATGGAGAAGATCACGTTCGAGTTCTACAGTGCCATGGTCGAGGGTTTCTTCAACCAAGACCCCGACAAATTGGCAGAGGCCAGCAAGAGCGTAAACGAGCTCATCGCCCTTGCGACAAAGATATTGGGCGATCCCAAAGCAAGCGAGAAGGATAAGCTTAACGTAATTCTCACCACCAGTCGCTCATGCTCCGCGGCCGTTCAGGAACTTAACCGCCTGATGCCGCTTCTCAACCTCAACAAGAAGGAAAGGGTCGACTCAAGGGTCAAGGCCCTTGAGGCCGTGAACATGCTATCCGAGGCCATGACCGCGGTCAACAACAACTTCAGCGGATCCACCCTCGGCCTTGTCCAGCAGAGCTGGATCGTGATGGTCGCGGGCGGCGTTGTAGGCCTCATCCTCTCGATTGCGTTATCACTCTTAATCACGAGGAGCATCCTAGGGCCCTTGAACGTGATAGTGAAGGCTCTTGCGGAAGGCGCGATGCAGGTTGACAACGCGTCGTCCGAACTTACCTCGGCCTCCAACTCCTTGGCGGAGGGTGCGACGGAAAACGCCGCGTCCCTCGAGCAGACAAGCGCAAGCCTCGAGCAGCTCACCTCCATGACGAAGAGGAACTCCGACAACGCTTTCGAGGCCAACACCTTGGTGGTGGGGACCAACGACGCGGTCTCCCGCTCGTCGGCCGCGATGGTCCAGGTCCGCGAGGCCATGGAGCACATAGCCGTGTCGGGCAATGAGATAGGGAAGATCATAAAGACCATAGACGAGATAGCCTTCCAGACCAACCTTCTCGCCCTGAACGCGGCCGTCGAGGCCGCGAGGGCGGGCGAGGCGGGGGCCGGGTTCGCGGTCGTGGCCGACGAGGTCAGGAACCTCGCAATCCGCAGCGCCGAGGCCGCCAAGAACACCGCAAGCCTCATAGAGGACACCACCGCCAACATAAACAGCGGTTCCTCCTTGGTCAAGACCGCCTCCGACATGTTCATGGTGGTCGCGAGCGACGTCAACAAGACGGCCCAGCTGATAGCGGAGGTGGCCGAGGCCTCCAAGGAGCAGACCCAAGGCATAGACCAGATCTCCAAGGCGATGATGCAGATGGACAAGGTCACGCAGTCCAACGCCGCCTCCTCCGAGCAGACCGCCTCGTTCGCCACCAACCTCAAGGAGCAGGCGGACGTGCTCTCCGAGAACGTCATGAGCCTGGAAAAGCTCTGCAAGGGGTCGAACGGCGTTGAAAGGTAGGGCTTCCCGCGGGGCGTGTCGGCCGCGAAGGGGCGGGGGGGCAGGTGAGGATTGGGACGGATTGCCTTTGCGGTGGGATGCCTGGGAAGCAAAGGCAAGGAAATAGCGAGGGAAAGCAGGGAAAAGTGGGGGAAACGACGGGAAATGTTGGGAAAAGCGGGGGGAACGAAGGGGAATTCAGGGAAAAGCAGGGAAAGGCGGGGGAATCAAGCGGAATGCGGGCAAGGGAACGCGATGAAAACGGCGTCAGTCAGGGGAAAAAACCAAAAGCAGGGAAAGAAGGCTAATCAGGGATAGCAGGGAAAAGCGAAAAGCCCGCCGCGGCCCGTCCCGGGGCCGCGGCGGGCTTTTCGTGTCATGACCCCTGAGGGGGAGGGGGCATGCCGGGCCCTAATTGGCGGGTTTTTGGCCGTCCTGGGAGGCCGGGGCGGCACCGGGCGCGGCCGCTGCCGGCGCGGTGACCGGGCCTTCCGGGAAGAAAATGCTCTCCAGAAGCGCGATGCCCTCGATGAGGCTCGGGGTCGGCCTGGATACGAGATCCTCCGGCACCTTGTAGGCCCTGCCGTCCTTGATGGCAGGCAGCGCCTGGTAGATGGTGCGGTTCTTTATGACGTCCAGGGGGACCCTGTTCATGGGGCCCTCCTGGGAGAGGAACACGTCCACCTCGGATGCCTTGGCCAGGAGTTTTTCCGGGCCGTAGTCGGCCACCACAAGGCCAGGCCTTGCGGGCTGGGCGTCCGAGGCCACGTTGATGCCACCGGATACGGTCACCACCCAGATGGGGATGGAGTCGGGGGTGAAGGTCTTGACCTCCTTGTGGACCGACTCGAAGAAGACCCCGGGCCTCTTGGTCCTGGCCTTGGTCCTCTCCTCGTAGGGCTTGAGGGCTTCCTTGAAGGCCGCCACCATCCCGGAGGCCTTCTCGTCCTTCCCGCAGATCTTGCCGATCTCGAGCCAGTAGTCGTAGAGCTCCTCGGCGTGGATTATCTGCTTGACCCAGATCCTGATCCCGGTCGCGGCGAGGGAGTCGAACAGGCCCTTGGCCGAGCCAAGGTGCTGGGGCCTGATGAGTATTATGTCCGGGTTGGCCGCCAGGTATTTTTCCACGTCGTCGCCCACCGAGAAGGTCTGGGGCCTTTTCCAGCCTTGGGTCTCGGGGCCGTCGTAGGTCTCCTGCTCGGAGATCCCCACAAGGTTGTCCCTCGCGCCCACCCTCAGCACTATCTCGGTGTGGGCGGCGTAGAGGCTGATTATCCTTGGCCTCGCGTCGTCCGCGGAAAGAAAGGCCGGTAGCCAGAGCATCGCGAGGATGCTTAGGGCCATGGCCGCAAGGGCCGGGACGAGGCCCACGGCCCGCGACCGCCGCGCCGGGGTGGGTCCCGGATTGTGTTTTTCGTTCATCGTGTCGCATGGTGCGGGAAACCGGGGGGGCCAAGCCCCCCCGGCCCGCGGTTGTCTGACAGTAAGGCCTGGCCTTTTGGGCTTGGCTTACTTCTTCGCTGCGGCCTCGGCCTTGAGATCCTTGGCCTGCTGTTCCTTGAGGCCGGGCTCGATTGCCTTCAGGTGGTTCACGAACAGATCGGCCCAGCTGTCCATCTCGCCCAGGCCCTGCAGCTTGGGGGTGGCGTTGAAGCCGGCGGCCGTGAACTGGCTGGTCCAGCTTTCGGGGTGGGGTCCGGACATGTCGTTGCGGGCATGATCGCCGGCGACCAGCATGAGCGGGGCGACCAGGATGTTCTTCGGGGCATTCGGGTTCTTTTTGATCTCTTCGATGATGCCGTCGGCGTGCGGCTTGGCCTCGACAGCGCCTATGTAGATGTTGTCGTTTTTGTAGGCCTTGCGGAGGGCGGCCTCAAGCTTGGAGTAGATCTTCTGGGTCAGGTTCTCGTTGCCGTGGCCCATGAAGACCAGGTTGGAATCGGCCTTGACGGCCTCGGTCACGTAGGGCTCCAGGGCCTTGACCGCCGCGTCGATGTAGGCCGGCTGGCCGTCGCCGGTCCCAAGGGCCGGGACGCCGAGGCCGAGCCACGGGAAGGGCTTGAGCACCGGCTTCATGGTGTTGTAGCCGGCAAGGGCCTTGACCAGGTTCGCAAGGTCGGTGTACTCCTCGCCGTCGGCGAAGTGAAGGGACTGGACCATGATGAGCCTGAAGCCCTGCTCCTGGATGTCGGCCAAGGTGGTGAGCGCGTTCTTGACGCCGTAGATCTCCTCGGGGATGTCCGGGTTGGCCTTCTTGAAGGCGTCGTCGGTGGCCCTCTGGTGCCAGGTCTCCCTTATCTGGTTGGAGGTGAAGGCGATGTGGACGTCGTAGTCTGGGAAGGCGGCCCTCACCCTCTTCTCGACGTTCAGGATGGCGGGAAGGGCCGGTACCTCGGTCGTGCCGAAGGCCGCCAGGACGATTGCGGGTTTCTCGGCCTTCCTCTCATAGGCCTGGGCGTCCGTCGAGAAAGCAAGCTGTATGGCCGCGACCGCGAACAGGAAGAGGGCGAACGAGAACAAGGCGATTATCATTCTAAGTTCTCTCCTCAAATGGGAATTCTTGGCACTCGAAAAAGTCATAACACACCTCTTTAAGTTATGATAGAGGGGCATTTTATCCCCCAAAAAAAAAGCGATCCCAACTGTGTTTGGGACCGCGATCCGTTTTTTACGCGGGCAGCGCATTCCTTGATCCACCGCGCGAGGGTGCTGGGGGTTGTGCCGGCTCAAGCCAAGGCACACAACCGATGGCGTCCGCGAAGGGATCCAAGGATTTGCGCTTTGCCTGGAGGCAGGTCTTCTGACTTTCGGATCATCACGGGAGCCTTTGCCTTCCCATCCCAAGGGACAGTGGCAGGCCGGCACTTGCCGATAGGCCCCATTCCCCGATCACAGCGGCGGTTCCGTGACAGCTCTACTGTCTTCCCTTTGAGCCAATGCTCTCGCCGTCCAGGCTTTCCTTGTATTTGCGGCCGCATAATCCCAGCAAAAAAAAAGGAGCCTCGTTTGGCTGTGCCAGCACAATTAAGATTCCTCTTGGGAGCAGGATCACTTGCCGCGTCGGATGCGCGCCGTAACCAAAAAACAAACGGCAAGGCGCGCAAGTGAGGCCAAGGCGAAAGTGTCATGCAAACCGATATGTTGCTTGTCAGGCCCCATAGGCAAGCGCGCCTACGGGATCGGGCTAGCGGCTGCGTTCTGAGACAATGATAGCCCAAAGAGCCAGAAAAGCAAGCGAAAAAAAGATTTTTTGGGATCTTTTGCAAAACCCGCCCGGCCCAAGGGGCGCTTCCCGTTAATCGCAAAATTAAATTTTAGGCGTATGCGGCCCTCTCTAACCCAGCCATTTGCAGCAGAGATTATTTAGTTGCGAGTGAGATTCTCACTCTGGCCATGAAAAGCGCATGGCAATGCCGGGCTGAAAATGAGGCGCGCCCTTGCATTGCGATGGTTTCCGGCCCGCGATAATCGGGTAGGATAAATTTGAACTTGCTCGATTATAAGTCAATACCCTTTATGATAACAAATTATCAATATAAGATACGGTATTGCTTTCGTATTATGGTTATGATGCTAAGTTATAATTTTTGGGATGATTTTAATTTTGCCATTTCGTTTTGAGAAGCCCAAGGCTCCCATGAATCCACGCAGCCGCGTGATACGGAAATAATGCGCCGTGGCCTGCGCGTTTTTCCGATTCCGGCATATCGGTTAATATGGTTTCAATTGCCTCGCATGTTCCTGATTGTTAAACAAATGTTTTTTTATTTATGCAAAATTATTGCAAATTTAGAATTTTTAAAAAGTTTTAGCTTTGGCGGCTATGCCAAACATTCTCAGCCATCTTTTGCGGGGCCCTTGGCCAGTACCACTTCCGGATCCGTCCCTTTGGCGGGCCCCTCGGGCGTGTCCTTGGCCCCGGGCCCCCCGAGGCCGTGGGCGATGTACGCGCTCCTGAAGGATATCCTCAGCCCGCCCGTGAACTCGTCTGGGCTCACCAGGCCGTCGGCGTCGAAGACCTCCC
Organism: Deltaproteobacteria bacterium; assembly: GCA_031278475.1. Taxonomy (GTDB): domain Bacteria; phylum Desulfobacterota; class Desulfarculia; order Adiutricales; family Adiutricaceae; genus JAISMF01. Next base: position 427 of record JAITKK010000056.1, on the reverse strand, counting down.
TAAGGATGGGCCTTGTCATCGTGCCCTTGAGGGGGCCCGCGGCCACAAGGGCGCCCTTCTTCAGGAACACCATGTCGTCCGCGTAGACCGCGGCCAGGTGCAGGGCGTGGGTCACCGTCACCACCAGGGCCCCCTGGGACACAAGGGCCTTCACCCGCTCCATGAGGTCTATGGCCTGGGCCACGTCCAGGCTGGCCGTGGGCTCGTCCAGGAGCACCACGGGGGTGTTCTGGGCGAGCGTCCTCGCGAGGACCACCCTCTGGGTCTCGCCCCCGGAGAGGGCGGTCACCAGCTTGTTGGAGAGGTGGGTGAGGTTCAGGAAGCTTATGGCCTTGTCTATTATCTGGTTGTCGTCGTCCGTGAGCCTCCCCCAGCGGCCCAGGTAGGGCCTCCTCCCCAGGCTCACGATCTCCCGGACGGTGAAGGA
>JAITKK010000035.1 GCA_031278475.1 Deltaproteobacteria bacterium | reverse complement strand
CAAAGTCACAAGGCGTGTAATTTGCTCTTTTGGCGAAAGAGTGGGTAAATTGGAATACTCCCTAGGCAAAACCCAAGGGATGGCAAAGCCAAAACTTACCAAAACCTTGGGTTTATATGGGGTTAAAAGATAAACCACCGCATTACTATGGCATCATTTGCAAGGCACAGTTTGGTCGCGGGAAACCAAAGGAAAACAACAGGCAAGCCTAACTTTCCACATTATTCCATCATAATATTCCATCACAATATTCCATCGCAATATTCCATCGCAATATTCCATCGCAATATTCCATCACAATATTCCATCGCAATATCCATCACAATATCCATCGCAATATTCCATCGCAATATCCATCACAGTATTCAGTCACAATATTAAAGCGTAATATTCGGTAACAATATTCAAAAATCCCAACACATTCGTAAGATTGCCAATGTCGTGAAAAAGCTTTAACTTTCAATGATAACCGATAACGGACATACCTCAGGGCTTAGCTGATAAGCCCTTTGTGTTTTTTTCAAGCAAATCCAGCTAATCTAGCCAATCTAGCCAATCTAGCTAACAAAGCTAATAAAGTTAATCAAGCTAATAAAGCATATCGCCCGTGCAGGCATCCAATTTAAGATTGAGTGCAGGCAAAGCCAACTGATGACATGCCCTTATGGGCGCGGGTATAATAGGAAGGGCCGCTTGCGATTGTTTGGCTGGCGGCGCACGACACGGCGGGGGGAAGCCTTGTTCCCCTCCCAGGAGGCCCCATGGAGTATCCCCAGCTCGCCTTCATCGACCTGAAGAGACAATACGAGAGGATTAAGGGCGATCTGTCCCCGCGCCTTGAGAAGGTGCTAAGCTCCGCGGCCTTCATACAGGGCCCGGACGTTAGGGAGCTGGAGGAAGAGCTCGCGGCCTACGTCAAGGTGCGGCACGCGGTCACCTGCGCGAACGGCACCGACGCGCTGACGCTCCCGCTGCTTGCTTGGGACCTCAGGCCCGGGGACGCCGTGTTCTGCCCGACCTTCACCTTCATAGCCACCTCCGAGGTTGTCTCGCTGAGGGGGGCCACCCCGGTCTTCGTTGACGTGGACCCGGTCACCTTCAACATGGACCCAAAGGATCTGGAGAACAAGATCCGCTTGCTAAGGTCCGCCGGCGAGTACGTCCCCAGGGCGGTCATCACGGTCGACCTCTTCGGGCTCCCGGCGGACTACGACGCCATCAGGAAGGTAGCTGAGGCGCATGACCTCTTGATCCTGGAGGATGCCGCCCAGGGCTTCGGCGGCAGGATCGGGGAAAGGGAGGCGGGTAGTTTCGGGAACGCCGGGGCCACCAGCTTCTTCCCGGCCAAGCCCCTTGGCTGCTACGGGGACGGCGGGGCGGTGTTCACAGACGATCCCGCACTCGCGGAGGCCCTGCGGAGCCTAAGGGCCCACGGGCAGGGGTCCGACAAGTACGAGCACGTGAGGATCGGCCAGAACTCAAGGCTTGACACCTTGCAGGCGGCGGTGCTGCTCTCAAAGCTCAAAGCCTTCCCGGAGGAGCTGGAACTCAGGCAGAGGGCCGCCAAGGGCTACGAGGAGAGATTGTCGGGGATTGTCACTACCCCCAAGGTGCCGAAGGGCTTTCTGTCCTCCTGGGCCCAGTACACGGTCAGGGTCCCTTCCGGGCAAAGGGGGCGGATCGCGGCCTCCATGAAGGCAAGGGGGGTGCCCACCATGGTTTATTACCCGAGGCCCGTGCACCTGCAGCCGGCCTACAGGCCCTTCGGCGGCCGCAAGGGCGACTGCCCGGTGGCCGAGGCCCTTTCAAGCGAGGTGCTGTCGCTTCCCATGCACCCCTACCTGACGGAGGCCGACCAGGACCAGGTGGCCGGCGCCCTGAAGGCCGCGCTTTCGGAAGGCCGCTAAGGAGACCCACCATGACCGCGACGGACTACGAGAACCGCTTTTTGGACAGGGTCGGCGAGAAGAAGGCGATAATCGCCATCGTCGGCCTGGGCTACGTGGGGCTGCCGCTCGCCCTGTCCTTCGCGGAGGCCGGCTACCAGGTGCTGGGCCTGGACGTGGACAGCGAGAAGGTACAGAAGATTACCCGCAGGGAGAGCTACATTGGGCACATATCCAAGAACCGGCTAAGGGACTCCGCGGCGCTGTTCTCGGCCACCACGGACTTCCAGCTGGCTGGCGACGCCGACGCGGTCATAATATGCGTGCCCACCCCGCTCACCCAGCACCAGGAGCCTGACCTGAGCTACGTTACCGGCACATTGGAATCGCTTCTCCCCCACCTCAGGGAGGGCCAGCTCTTGTCGCTTGAGTCCACCACCTACCCGGGCACCACCAACGAGGTCCTGCGGCCGCCCATAGAGGCCAAGGGGCTGGTCATAGGGAAGAACTTCTTCCTGGTCTACAGCCCCGAGAGGGAGGACCCGGCAAACCCCGACTTCCAGACCCAGACCATACCCAAGGTCCTGGGTGGCTGCACACCGGCCTGCCAGAAGCTGGGGCTCGCGCTCTACGGCAAGGTTGTCGCCAACATGGTGCCGGTGAGCTCGCCCGAGGCTGCCGAGCTCACCAAGCTTCTGGAGAACATCTACCGTGCGGTGAACATAGGACTCGTAAACGAGCTAAAGCTGGTGGCCGACAGCATGGGGCTGGACATCCATGAGGTCATAAAGGCCGCTGCCACGAAACCCTTCGGGTTCACGCCATTCTACCCGGGCCCGGGCATAGGCGGCCACTGCATACCCATTGACCCCTTCTACCTGACCTGGAAGGCCAGGGCCTACGGCATACACACGAGGTTCATAGAGCTCGCGGGCGAGATAAACTCGGGCATGCCCCGCTACGTGACCGCGAAGCTTGCCAAGGCCCTAAACGAGAAGGGGCTCCCCCTCAAGGGCTCGAGGGTCCTCCTCCTCGGCATGGCCTACAAGAAGAACGTGGAGGACATGCGCGAATCCCCCTCGCTGGAGGTCCTCAGGATACTTTTAGACGCCGGTGCCGACACCGACTACAGCGATCCGCACGTCCCCAGCCTCCCGCCCATGCGCAAGGGGACCTTCGACCTGAAGTCCGTGGAGCTTACCCCGGAGCACCTCGCCTCCTACGACGCGGTGGTGATGCTTACCGACCACAAGGCCTTCGACCACGAGCTGATACTCAAGCACTCAAGGCTTCTGGTCGACACGAGGGGCGCCTTCCCTGTGGGGCCCACCGTGGTCAAGTCCTAAAAACCGCGAACATTAAAACGACTACGCCGCAAAAGATTAAAACAACGATGCCACAAACGCACTAACGAAGCATGATGGAGGACAATCTCGCACAATCACGGGAAAGGATTTTAGGCTGCTTTCCGAAACGGCAACCAATAACACAACATAACCCAACAAACATAATCCAACATAACCCAACATAAATCCAACATAAAGCCTGATAATCAAGGCAATCGATTTTGGAAAGCACGCTCCCACTTGACCATAAAGCAACAGAAACACAAAAGCCACAAAAACACAAAATCCAAAACAACATAATGGCCGCAAAGAAAAGAGCTGCCAGGATAAAAGGCTGTATTTCACGCTAATTCCCCGACAAGCGAATCCTACGTTTTCGTTAAAAAACCGAAAACGTAAAACCATAACTATAATCTTATGCTCCGGCAAGCACGCTAATCCACGGGGGACTCGCGCCCTCCTTCCCCTTTGATCATTGCGGAAGTTTTTTGTAAAATCGGGGTTAAGGATGCGGGAATGCGCCCAGGGGCGCATCCCCCGCCTTCACGCCCGGCCCCCTTTCCCGTCTCCCTTCCCCCTGGCGCGCCCACTGGGCATACCCGCAGCCAAAAGGAGCTTCCATGAAAGCCTCTCTGTTCAACCGCAAGGATGAGGCGTCGGTCAACACGCTAAGGCTTTATTCCGCCGACATGGTGGAGACCGCGAAGAGCGGCCACCCTGGGATGCCCCTGGGCGCGGCCCCGCTCATCTACGTGCTCTGGACCCGCTTCCTGAGGCACGACCCCACTGATCCGGGCTGGCCCGACAGGGATCGTTTCATCATGTCGCCGGGGCACGGCTCGGCGCTCCTCTACGCCATCCTCCACTTCACGGGCTACGGGTTGAGCCTTGACGACCTCAAGGCCTTCAGGCAGCCCCACAGCAAGACCCCGGGGCACCCGGAGCTGGGGGCGACCCCAGGGGTCGAGGCGACCACGGGCCCCCTGGGCCAGGGTTTCGGGATGGCGGTGGGGCTGGCCCTTGCCGAGAGGCATCTGGCCTCCACCTTCAACAGGCCGGGCTACCCGCTCTTCGACCACCACACCTACGCCCTGGTCTCCGACGGGGACGTGATGGAGGGGGTGGCCTGCGAGGCGGCCTCCATGGCTGGGTCCCAGGGCCTCAGGAAGCTCATCTGCATCTACGACGACAACCACGTGACCATAGAGGGCCCCACCGAGCTCACCTTCACCGAGGACGTGAGGGAGCGTTTCCAGTCCTACGACTGGCAGGTGATAGTGGTGAGCAAGGGAGACGACCTGCCGTCCATCTACCAGGCCCTGGAGAACGCCAAGAACGACCTTGAGAGGCCCAGCCTCATCATGGCGAGGACCAAGCTAGGGGCCGGGAGCCCCAAGGAGGGGAGGCCAGAGGCCCACGGGTCGCCCCTGGGCCCGGAGGCCCTGGAGAAGACCCGGGAGTTCTACGGTTTCGCTGGCAAGGGCCCCTTTTACGTGGACGCCAGGGTCACCCAGAACTTCCTGGACAGGGCGGCCCCGGGGACCGAGCTGCGCAGGAATTGGGACAAGCTGTTCGAGTCCTACGGCAAGGAGTACCCGGAGGAGCGCAAGGAGCTCGTGAGAAGGCTCAAAGGGGAGCTCCCTTCCGACATAATGTCCGGCCTCGGGGTGGCGTTCCCCAAGGACAAGCCGGTCGCCACAAGGGCCGCCTCGGGAGTGATACTAAACGCCCTTGCCGACAAGATGCCGGAGCTCATAGGCGGGAGCGCCGATCTGGCCCCCTCCAACAACACCAACCTAAAGGACAAGGGCTCGCTCCTCCCGCTTAACCCCACCGGCCGCAACATCCACTTCGGGATAAGGGAGGCGGCCATGGGGGCGATCCTGAACGGGCTCGCCCTGTCCGGGGCCTTCATACCCTACGGCGGCACCTTCCTGGTATTCTCCGACTACCTGAGGCCCGCGCTGAGGCTGTCCGCACTCATGGGGCTAAGGGTCATCCACATCCTCACCCATGACAGCGTTGGCGTGGGCGAGGACGGGCCCACCCACCAGCCGGTCGAGCACCTTGCGTCCTTGAGGGCCATACCGAGGCTCCTCTTGCTGAGACCCGCGGACGCCTACGAGACCCTGGCGCTCTACCCCTTGGCCCTTGCCTGGGAGGGCCCCAGCGCCTTCGCGCTCTCCCGGCAGAACCTTAGGATCCTCCACCCGGACGAGTTCCCGGACGTCCTTGAGGGCCCCGCGAAAGGCGGCTACGTGCTGAGGGAGGCTGCCGCGGGCAGCCCGGAGGCGATAATAATCGCCACCGGCTCTGAGGTGCAGCTGGCGCTCTCGGCCTTGGAGGGATTTTCCGGGAAGGACAGGGTGAGGCTGGTATCCATGCCGTCCACGGGCCTCTTCGAGGCCCAGGACAAGGCCTACAGGGAGAGCGTCCTGCCCCCGTCCGTCGGCAAGAGGCTGGTGATAGAGGCCGGGAGCCCGTTCGGCTGGGACCGCTATCTCGGCCCCCAAGGAAGGATAATATCGGTCAACGACTTCGGCTTCTCGGGTCCCGCCGGGGCCATCTTCAAGGAGCTAGGCTTTTCGGACGAAAACGTCAGGGCCGTCCTGGGCGAGCTCCTTGGCTAGCCGGGAAGGGGCTGCCAAGGCCCCGCCCAAGGGCGGGGCCCCGGCGAGGGCCGCGGCAAAGGCAACGCCAAAACCCAAGGCAGCCAAGGGCCCAGCCAAGGCAGCCAAGGCAGCCAAGGCCGCCAAGGCCGGCAAGGCCGGCACCAAAACCAGCACCAAGGCCTTACCCAAGCCGGGCCCTGCCAAGAGGCGGCTCGCGTCGAAGGTGATGGAGGCCTTCGACAGGCTTTACCCCGAGCCGGAGTGCGGGCTGGAGGCTAGGGATCCCTTCGGGCTTTTGGTCGCGACCATACTCTCCGCCCAGTGCACCGACGCAAGGGTGAACCAGGTCGCCCCGGTTCTTCTTAAGGCCTACCCAGGCCCGGAGGAGATGGGGAAAGCCCCGGCAGGGAAGCTTGAGGGGCTCATAAAGAGCTGCGGGTTCTTCCGCATGAAGGCCAAGAACATCAGGGCCGCGTCGGAGGCAATCGTCTCGCGCTTCGGCGGAAGGGTGCCTAGGACACTGGAGGAGCTGGTGACGCTCCCCGGGGTGGGTCGCAAGACCGCCAACTGCGTGATGGGGAACGCCTTCGGGCTTCCGGGCATCACCGTTGACACCCACCTGGGAAGGATTTCAAGGCGGCTGGGGCTTTCCTCCAACCACGATCCGGTCAAGGTGGAGCAGGACCTGATGGCCCTCATACCGGAGGAACGCTGGACCAGGTTCTCGCACCAGGGGATTGCCCACGGGAGGACTTATTGCAAGTCCCAAAAGCCCCTTTGCAAGGAGTGCCCCTTGGATTTTTGCCCTCACCCGTTGGCAGGCTAGGGAAATGCCGTCGGTTTGAGGCGTTTTTCCCTCTGCCTTGGGGAATGGGGTTTGCCCCAAAACTGGCTTAGGGTACGGTTTTTGGCTATTTCATACCCAGGCACGGTTCCTGAAAGTGATTGCGTAGTGAATTCCTGGACGAATTTCTTGTCCAATTCCTTGTCCAATTCCTTGCCAAATTCATTTTCGATGACAACAAGTGCGCCTGATCGCAAAGCCAGATTGCGCAATTGATGGGCATTGTATATAGTTGATGCTGAAAAAGTCTCAGGGAGGGTGTATTTCGATAACATGAAGTAGGTGTCTTACATTTTAATACTATATCTGAGACATCAGATTTGCTAAACAGGTATAATACGTTATCTGCTTTTACAGGGAGGCTGTTACGATGAACAAAGTTAAAATAACGGTCCTGAAAACTACATTTAACGAGGATCTTGCCAAGGAGTACGGCGTGGAAGGAATTCCCAAATGTCCCTTTCATAAGGAGGGGCAAGTGTTTTACGCCGATTTCGCTAAGCCGGAAGGTTTATGCGATGAAGCTTGGAAAGCCATATATCAGTACGCTTTCGCATTGTCGCATGGCGTCGGCTCCGACGGTAAGCTTCTTTATTTCAGCGATTGGATCAAGACTCCCGGATTGGCCATAACTTGCTGCAATGACGGCATTCGGCCCGTCATTTTCAAATTGGAGGCCACGAACGAGTCGTCGACACCATAACCCAAAATAGTTGATACTGAAAAAGTTTCATGTAGGGTGTTTTTCGACAACATGTAGTAGGTGGCCTAAATTTAAAGACTATATTTGAGACATCAAAATTGCTATTTGTTAATTCGCAAAATTAATTGAATTTTGTATGCATAGAAATAGAGTTTATACATCAAATGTTTTCATGGTGAGTAAATTTTTGAAAGATTTACGGTAAATTGTAAAGGGTTTGCTCATTTTTTTATTTCATTTTTCACTTTCGCAATTCATAATTTTTATCGGGAATATCCATACCTAAACGTTTTAACGTCTTTTTTTGAAATCCCGATAAAGGATTTAATACCCGTTTTCCTGCAAATATTTTCATTTTTCATATTTGAAATTTTTTAATTATGCAACTGTCTTAGACTGGAAGCATGAACCAGAGCGGAATACACATTGCGTGCCCAAAATACCTCCCTAGGAGGATACCGATGCGGTTAATGATCCCCATATTGAGTCTCGTATTAGTCGCGGTTGTCGTTGGCAAAGTCTGCGGCGGTGAACGGAGGGATCCCAACCAGATCCTCTTGGAGCGTGCGCAAAATGGCGACGCAGCCGCAATGAACATTCTTGGCAAGATGCACCGCGACGGTGAAGGGGTAGCGAGGGATTACGCCGAGGCCGCCAAATGGTTCCGGAAGGCCGCGGAGGAAAACGGGGCCGCCGATGCCCAAAACAATCTTGGTGAGCTGTACGCAAGGGGGAACGGCGTCCCCCGGAACTTAATCGAGGCCGCCAAATGGTTCAAGGAGGCGGCAGGGCAGGGCCATGCCGCCGCGGAGAACAACCTCGGCTACCTGTACCGCACAGGGTTGGGGCACGTGGGCATGAACAAGGCCAAGGCAGCCTCGCTGTTCGCAAGTGCCGCGGCCAAGGGTCACGCCGACGCGCAAAACAACCTTGCGCTAATATACGCAGAGACCGCGTTCAATGGCGAGTTCGTGGATGAGGATCGGGCCAAGGCGATGGAACTGTTCCTCAAATCGGCGGAGCAGGGTAACAGGATGGCCCAGATAAATCTGGGTGTCATTTTGGCTAACGGGAAATGGGTGCCGATGGATCTGGAACAGTCCAAGGAATTGCTGCGAAAGGCTGCTGCGCAGGGCAATGAAATGGCGGCATACATCTTGGATAATATTGAAAAACATAAGGATGCAGCACTCGAAGCCGGGCTTCCAGGGGCCATCCCAATTAATCCCATATTCTTCGATAACTCGATATTAGGCCCGGATACGAAGCTGTACTTGGACGGGCCCAAGGTGGATCCCAAGGAGCTGGAATGGTACCGCTGGGCGGCCCAGCGGGGTGACAAGTTTGCTCAGGAGTTTCTCGGACACCATGAAAAGGATGGTAATGCGGCTGTGAAGCCTTAGGGTTCCTTCTTCCCTGCTGTGTCGCTTGGGGTCGCGTTTCCTTTATGCTACCCTGACCACAGCTTGCCGCAACCCCTCGCGGCAATACGATGCCCCATTAATCCCGAACCTAAAATCAAACAAATGCGTGATATTATCCCTTTTGTGGGCTTGTACGCAAAAGTTGCCTCAAATTACACCGTTTTTCGGGGTGGCCCCAAGGGAATGGTTCATGGGATGTGTGTTCCCGCTGACTTCATTTGACCGGAAACTGGTAAGCTGATTTGTCGGTTTTCTGATAAAACCCTGTCCGTTATTATCTCATTTTAACCCTAATTGCCCAAGATTATCGTACATTATATTTTTTGACCTGCTGGATTTCGTCTTTATCATGCCTTCATGCGAGGAAAGAGCGGACAGTGTTATTGTCAAAGAGCGGACAAAAGTTATCGTCAATTCCCGGACATTCAAGCTTGTCAGTGACATCATTGTGATGGAGCCTCGGGGCTTTGGCTTGGACCCTTGGGGCAAAGCTTTGGGAAAAGAGCCTTCGGACGCTTGGGACGCTTCCTTGGGACGCTTCCTTGGCACGCATCCTGTGGCTTGAATCCCGCAATCGTAATGCCGTCCCCTGCTAATCGTCCGACACAAGGCACAACAGGCGGGTTGGCCAAACCCAAAGGCTTCCAACTTCCGCCGGAAAGCCCGTTGTGGTTGGGCGCTGTCTTATTTCTTGGCGATACTTGCATAAAGCTTCAGAGGGGGGCGGGGCAAGGCCAAGGCCTGTGTCCCCGGGATTCCGCCCGGGCCCCTTGGGGTATGCCTCTTTGCCACACACAAGATATGGCATCGTCGTGAGGCCTACGGAATGCGGCCCGCTGACAGCCTCCCTGCCGGCTGGCGCGGGACCCTTGCGGCCGCCTTCAAAAGCGCCCAAAGTTGCAAGGGAATGCCGCTGATAGTAGAATCATGTTATCCGCCTTTTTGGGCGGTCCCCCCCATACCAAGCCAGCGAGCGCCCTTGTCGGGGGCGCGAAGTAGAGGTCCCAGGCATGATCTACACGGTTACCTTCAACCCGGCCATAGACTACGTGGTGAGCATGGACGAACTGACCCCTGGCTCCATCAACAGGACGAAGGGCGAGGCGGTGCAGCTGGGCGGCAAGGGCATAAACGTCTCCACCATGCTCTTAACGCTCGGGCACCGCAGCGTGGCCCTGGGCTTCATCGCGGGCATAACCGGGAAGCTCATGGAGCAGGGCCTGAAGGAGGCGGGCATTGGCCACGACTTCGTGCACCTGGATGCCGGGCTCACCAGGATAAACATCAAGGTCAAGGCCAAGGCCGAGACGGAGATTAACGGCCGTGGCCCCGAGGTGGGCGAGGAGGCCCTGGAGCGGCTCTACCGCAAGGCCGAGCACGTAAGGGACGGGGACTGCCTGGTGCTTGCGGGGAACGTGCCCAAGGGCGTGCCATTGGAGGCCTACGGGAGCTTCCTCGCGAGGCTGGACTCGAAGAAGGCGCTGACCGTGGTGGACGCGACGGGCGACCTCATGCGGGGCGCCCTGAGGCACGGGCCCTTCCTTGTGAAACCCAACAAGCTGGAGCTAGGCGAGCTCCTGGGGAAGAAGCTCGGGGACGAAAAGGATATCCTGGAGGGGGCCAAGGCCCTCCAGGGCATGGGCGCGAGGAACGTGCTGGTCTCCATGGCGGCCGACGGGGCCCTGCTGCTGGATCAGACCGGGGCCGCCTGGCGGATCCCCGGCATCCCCGGCGAGGTGAAGAACTCGGTGGGGGCGGGTGACTCCATGGTGGGAGGCTTCCTCGCGGGCTACCTAGAGAACTTCGACTTCAGGGAGGCGCTCAGGCTGGGGGCCGCGGCGGGCACCGCCACGGCCTTCTCCACGGTCATGGCGGAGAAGGCCTTCGTGGAAGAGACGCTCGCGAAGCTCCCGGAGCCTGCCGCCATTCAGGGCGGGTTACCTTCAAAGGGGAAAGGCACCCAGCCGCCACAGGCAAGCTAGGGACATATTGGCTTGGGCGTTTGGCCCCATTCCGTGCGAAACAACTAAATTTCCGACCGCGTGACACAACGAAAATTACCGACCGGGTGAAACAATGAAAATAACCGACCTGTTCGAGACCGGGCGCATCATCCTCAACGACCCATCGTCCTCCAGGGACGAGGCCTTGGCCAAACTAGCGGGGCTCATGAAAGACACCGGCGTGGTGGACGACTCGGCCGAGCTTCTTAGCGTCCTCAAGGCAAGGGAAGACGAGTCCTCCACCTCCATAGGCGAGGGGGTGGCCATACCCCACGGCAAGTCCAACATCGTGAAAAAGGCGGCCCTTGCGGCCTTGGTCACCAACACGCCCTTGGACTGGAAGGACCCGGACGGGGTCCCCGCCTCCCTGGTCCTGATGATAGCCTCCCCGCCCGAGGGGACCGAGCACCTCAAGATACTCGCGAGGCTCATGAAGCTTCTCGCGGACAAGGGCTTCACGGACAAGCTCAAGGCTGCCGCTAGCCCGGAGGCCTTCCTCTCGCTCATAGACCAGGCCGAGGCCGAGAGCCTCAAGCGGGACGCCGCGAAGAAGGCCGGCAAGGCATCGGCCCAAGCCGGCGCCAAGGGCGAGGGCTACAAGGTACTGGCGGTAACAGCCTGCGTGACCGGCATCGCCCACACCTACCTCGCGGCCGAGGCCCTGGACAAGGCCGGGGCCAAGCTCAAGGTGCCGATAAAGGTCGAGACCAACGGCAGCGGCGGGGTGCAGAACACCCTCACCCCGGCGGAGATCAGGGCTGCCGACGGCATAATAGTCGCGGCCGACAAGAAGGTGGAGGTGGCCCGTTTCAACGGCAAGAAGGTGCTCTTCACCAAGGTGCAGGACGGCATCCACAAGCCCGAGGAGCTCATAGGGAGGATACTGGACGGCTCGGCCCCGGTCTTCCACCACGAGGGCGACTCCGACGCGGACGACGAGGAGGGCATCGGGATCGGGAGGAAGATCTACAAGGACCTAATGAACGGCGTGAGCAACATGCTGCCCTTCGTCATAGGCGGCGGCATCCTCATAGCCCTTGCCTTCCTCTTGGACGATTACTCCATTAATCCCGCCAACTTCGGGTCGAACACCCCGGTCGCGGCCTTCTTCAAGACCGTGGGGGGCCTTGCCTTCGGCTTCATGCTGCCCATCCTCGCGGGCTACATAGCCTTCAGCATAGCCGACCGGCCGGGGCTCGCCGTGGGCTTCGTGGGCGGCGCCCTGGCGTTGTCCGGGAGCTCCTTTGTGAACATCTCGGGGGAGGGCGCCATATCCGGCGGCTTCCTTGCTGCCCTGTTCGCCGGGTTCGCGGGCGGCTACATAACCCAGGGCCTAAAAAAGCTCACCGAGGGGTTCCCCAGGAGCCTCAGGGGCATAAAGCCGACGCTCATCTTCCCATTGTTCGGCATCCTGCTCATAGCCCTTGTCATGTTCGCGGTGAACCCCGTAATGGGCCTCATCAACTCCAAGCTAGCGGCCATGCTGAACGGCATGGGGAGTTCCAGCAAGATCCTCCTGGGCGCGATACTGGGCGGCATGATGGCGACCGACATGGGCGGGCCCTTCAACAAGGCGGCCTACGTCTTCGGCACCGCGGCCATCGCCCAGGGGAACTTCGACATAATGGCTGCCGTCATGATAGGCGGCATGATCCCGCCCTTGGCGATAGCCCTGACCGGCACCTTCTTCAAGTCCAGGTTCACCCCGGATGAGCAGAGGTCGTCTTACGCCAACTACGTGATGGGGCTCTGCTTCATAACCGAGGGGGCCATCCCCTACGCGGCTGCCGACCCCGTGAGGGTCATACCCTCCTGCATAGCGGGTTCCGCCCTCGCGGGCGCCCTCTCCATGGCCTTCAACTGCGGCCTCAGGGCCCCCCACGGCGGCATCTTCGTCTTCCCCGTGGTGGACAACGTGAGGGGCTACCTGGTGGCCCTGGTGGCTGGCTCGGTGCTGGGCATGATCCTGCTCGCGGCCCTCAAGAAGAGGCTGGACGTGGGCGCCCCGGCCCAGGTCCCGGCGCTCGCCGCCGCGGGGGCGGGAGCCCCCGCGGCCGCGCTGGCAGCCGCCGGTGCGACGCTCGCGGCCCCGGGGGCGGTGGTGGTAACGGCCGTCATGAACGACAAGGAGGGCATGCACATGAGGCCGGCCAACGAGCTGGCCAAGGCGACCAAGGGCTACGCATCCTCCATCGCGCTCCGCATGCACAGGACAGGCGAGGATGGGGCCGAGGAGCTGGTGGAGGCGGACGCGAAGAGCGCCCGTTCCGTCATGCAGTCGGAGATCCGTTTCGGCGAGACGGTAAGCATAGAGGCGGTGGGGCCTGATGCCAAGGAGGCGGCCGAGACCGTGAGGGCCCTCTTCGAGTCGGGCTTCCCGTTGGAGGAAAAGCCCGCGGCCACAAAAGAGCCCCCGGCCGCGGCCTTGACGGCGAGCCTCCCCGGGGTGTCGCCGCCAAAGGTCACAGGCGCCCCGGTGTCCCCGGGCATAGGCATCGGGAAGGCCTACGTGCTGTCCGAGGCGAGCCTCGACTTCTCCCACGTGGTGGCGAAGGACCCGGACACCGAGAGGGGAAGGCTCAAGGGGGCGGTTGACGCCTTCGTCTCCGAGAGCAGGGAAAGGGAGAAAGAGGTATCGGAGAGGCTTGGGAAGGACGAGGCCGCCATCTTCGACGGGCACGTGGGGCTCCTGACCGACCCCGAGACCCAAAAGGAGCTGGACCAGGCCATAGCCTCAGGCAAGTCCGCGGAAGGGGCGGTGGACCAGGTTACCAAGAAGGCGGCAGCGGAGATGGCCGCCCTCCAGAGCGAGAAGTTCAGGGCCAGGGCCGCCGACTGGGAGGCCATCAGGTCAAGGCTTCTGGGTAACCTCCTGGGCGTGCGCACCGACGTCTCAGATCTGGGCGACGGGGGCGTGCTGGTCCTCAGGGAGCTTACCCCCTTCATGGCGACGGGCCTTGATCGCGACAGGGTGCAGGGCATAGTCGCCGAGACCGGGGGCAAGACCAGCCACAGCGCGATACTGGCCCGCTCCATGGGGATCCCCTCGGTGATGGGGGCGGCAGGGGCGTTGCTGGCCATCAAGGACGGCGACGAGCTCATAGTGGACGGCGACCGGGGCGAGGTCTGGGCATCCCCCGATGATGCCACCCGCGCGGCCTACGAGAAGGCCAGGGTCGACTGGCTGGAGTCCAAGAAGGCGCTTGAGGCCTATAAGGACAAGCCCACTGTTGACGCCGACGGCAAGCGCTACTTCGTGCTAGCGAACGTGAGCGGCCCTGCCGAGGCCGTGGTTGCGGCCGAGGCCGGGGCCGAGGGCGTGGGCCTCTTCAGGACCGAGCTCATATTCATGGGCCGGGACACATTGCCCACCGAAGACGAGCAGCTGGACGCCTACTCCAAGGTGGCTGACGCCCTGGGCGACAAGGAGCTCATCATAAGGACCATGGACATAGGCGGCGACAAGCCGGTGCCCTACCTTAACCTGCCCCACGAGGACAACCCGTTCCTTGGCTTCAGGGCCATACGCTTCTGCCTTGCCAACAAGGACGTGTTCTCCGTGCAGCTCAGGGCCATCCTGAGGGCAAGCTCCGGGAGGCCCAAGATAAGGATCATGCTCCCCATGATAACCAGCGTGAGGGAGATCCAGGCCGCAAAGGAGCTAATCGCGACCCTCAAGGACGAGCTAAAGGCCAAGGGGGTGCCGTTCAACGACGGCATCAAGGTGGGCATCATGGTTGAGACGCCCGCGGCCGTCCAGGACGCCGAGCTTCTCGCGGGCGAGGCGGACTTCTTCAGCATTGGGACCAACGATCTCACCCAGTACACCCTGGCTGCCGACAGGGGGAACCCGAAGCTAGAGAAGCTCTACAGCCACTACCACCCGGCGGTCCTCAAAAGCGTCAAGCAGGTAATAGCCGCGGCCCACTCGAAGGGCAAGTCCGTCGGCATGTGCGGCGAGTCGGCAGGCGCGAAGGGTCTTATCCCGCTCTACATATCCTTTGGCCTGGACGAGTGGAGCGTGAGCCCGTCCTCGGTCCTTTCGGTGCGCCGCGAGATTCTCGGCTGGACAAAGAAGGAGGCGGACGAGTTGGCGGCGCACGCCCTGACGCTCCCCTCCACCGAGGATGTGGAGGCCTACCTCAACGAGGCAACCGCCAACAGGGCCTGAGCGAAGATCCCCCTTGGTTGCGCCTATGGCGCGACCAAGGTCCGATGGATCCCAGCCTATGCGAACACGCAAAGACGGGGGGCCGCGAAAAACGCGGCCCCCCGTCTTTGCGATCGGGGGCTAACGGCATGGCGGGAATGCCGGGAATGGCGGGAATATTTGGATGCACCAACGGATGCCTTATTCCTGACTAGCTTGGGTTTCGCGGTTATCAAAAGAAAAGCAAGGCGATCTTCCACAGTGCGAGTTTGAGCACGACGTGGTCGTAGGATTCCGTGATCCAAGCACCGTAGGGGCGCATGGCCTTCTTCTGGATATCGTTCAAGGGCAGTTGGTGCATCAAGGCGTTGGTGTTGTGGTTTACATATTCCATAAGGCGATT
>JAITKK010000225.1 GCA_031278475.1 Deltaproteobacteria bacterium | reverse complement strand
GTATGCCGCAACCGCCGAAAATGTCTCGAATGATTTGACCATAGTGCCACCTAAGCGATATCAAAGGCTTGCGCCATCCCTATTTATATCGCAAAAAGGGCCTTTTGTGAAGACAGGGGACGACCCCTGCGGGGAGCCTCCTTGGCCTCCCGGCACGGCATCGGGCCGGGTTTTTCGCCCTGTTGCGGTTTTTCGTTTTATTAAGCCTCTTTATAGGCAATTGTGGCTTCTTATGTCCCAGGGCCTCTCTTTTGGGGCCATTTTCCTACTACATCGTTCATTTCCAAGACCTTGGCTTTGACAAAAACCTTGACCTTCGTGTTAGCCCCGCCCCTGCGGCTTTTCCTTTGGGATAGAGGCTTTATGCCAAGGCCCAGGACGCCCCGGGACGGCCCAGGACGGCCAGCCGGAGCTATTCACCGCATTGCCAAGAGGGCGGACCCAAGGGCAGGCCCAAAAGCAGGCCCAAAAGCAGGCCCAAAGGCAGGCCCAATGGCTGGCCCAAGGGCAGGCCCAAGGGCAAGCCCAAGGCCGGGCCCCAGGCCGCGCCCAAGGCCGCGGCCTGGCAAGGAACCCGGGACGGGCTACCAAGTCAGGGGGCTTTGTGGTACCATCTGTCTGGTTTTTCCCGCCGCGCCTCCCTTGGGGCGCGCCCCGTGCCTTGGCCGGGGGCCGAGTGCCCCTGGGCCTGCTTGGCCCCACCGGCACGTGGATATTAGGGAAAAATTTGCCAAAATTTAGGTTTTGGCACTACATTTTTTATATTTATGCTACAATAGCGTATTAAAATGTTGGGATGCCCTTGGCGCAAGACGCCAGAGGGCGAAGAGCCTGGCCGCCAAGAGGCCCCCGCCCCGCAAGTCCCGCTTGAGAGCTTTCCCCCCAAAGGCCTGAACGGCCACCAGAACGGCGTTACCCGGCCCAGGCGGGCCGTGGCTGACGGCGGGGCCCTAAGCCCCGCTCGTCCCCGGTTCCCTGCGTCCCGTGCCAGGGTGGCCTTGGGCTTGACCCAGGCCCATCCCCAAGCCCGTTCTTTAGCCGTTTCCAGAGGTCCTGCCATAAGGCCCAAGTGCCGGCCCAAAAGGCCTTCCGGCCCCGGGCCGGGGCGTCCCGCCCCGGCGCGGCTGGGGCCTGTTTTTTGGCAACGGGCCCACAAAACCATGTAAGTTTCGGGTTTCCCCATAGATGGACGATACAACCTCAGCCTCAGGGCGATACTATCTGGGACTGGACGCGGGCTCGGTGAGCGTCAAGGTGGCCCTCCTGGACGACTCCGGGAATCTCCGCGAAGGGGTCTACCTCCGGCACCACGGCAGGCCCTTCCACGCCGCCTACGAGGCCCTCTCGGGCCTCTGCGCCAAGTACCCTCCGGAAAAATTGCACGCGCCCAAGGTGACGGGGGCCTCCGGCCCCCGCCTGGCCTCCCTTTTGTCCGGGTCCCGCATAGGCGAGATAATGGCCTTGGCCCTTGCCGCCAAAAAGGTGCTCCCCGAGGCGAGAAGCCTCATAGACATAGGCGGCGAGGACACCAAGCTGCTCTGGTTCGACCCGGAAGACGGCGGGACGCTTCAGGACTTCGCCATGAACGCCATCTGCGCGGCCGGCACCGGTTCCTTTTTGGACCAGCAGGCCCACCGCCTGGGCTACGACATCTCCCGTTTCGGCTCGCTCGCGCTGGATTCCAAGCTCCCGCCGAGGGTGGCCGGCCGCTGCAGCGTCTTCGCCAAAAGCGACATGATCCACCTCCAGCAGTCAGCCACCCCGGACTACGAGATAATCTACGGCCTCTGCCTCGCGATGGCCAGAAGCCTCAAGGGCGGGCTCGCCAAGGGGAGGACGCTGGACGCCCCGGTTCTCTTCACGGGCGGGGTCGCGGCCAACCCGGGGCTCGCGAGGGCCCTTAGGGAGATCCTGGAACTTCCCGGGGAAGGGCTTGTGATCCCCTCCCAATCCTTCGTGTTCGGGGCGCTCGGCGCCGCCTGCGGCCTCCTGGAAGAGGGCCCCGGGGCGGACGCCCCGGGGCTGAATCTGGCCCCCTTGGCCGAATGGCTCGAAGCCCCCCACGAGCCGCCCGCCCGGCAGAAACCCCTCGCAAGGAGGCCCCAGGGACCCAAGGTCTCGGACTTCGACTGGGGGGCCGTCCCGGAAGGCGGGAAGGTGCCCGTCTACGTGGGCGTGGACGTGGGCTCGGTATCCACGAACATCGCGCTGGTCACGCCCGAGGGCAGGCTGCTCTCCAGGGTCTACCTGCCCACGGCCGGAAGGCCGCTGGAGGCCATATGC
This sequence comes from Deltaproteobacteria bacterium, assembly GCA_031278475.1. Classification (GTDB taxonomy): domain Bacteria; phylum Desulfobacterota; class Desulfarculia; order Adiutricales; family Adiutricaceae; genus JAISMF01. Next base: position 55,212 of record JAITKK010000225.1, on the reverse strand, counting down.
AAGGGCTTCGCGATGATCCCGCCCGAGGCCAGGGACAAGGCGGGGGTCCTGGGCGCCTGCACCACCGGCTCGGGCAGGTACCTATCGGCCGACTACCTTGGCGCGGACATGACGGTGAACGAGATAACCGCCCAGGCGACGGCGGCGGTCGCAATCGATCCGGCTGTCGACACCATATTCGAGATAGGCGGCCAGGACTCCAAGTACATCTCGGTAAAGGACGGGGTCATAGTCGACTTCATGATGAACAAGGCCTGCGCGGCTGGCACCGGCTCCTTTCTGGAGGAGCAGGCCGACAAGCTGGGAATCGACATCAAGGGGGAGTTCGGGTCCCTCGCGCTCTCAAGCCAGGGGCCTGTGTCGCTTGGCGAGCGCTGCACGGTGTTCATGGAGTCGGATCTTGTCCACCACCAGCAGAACGGCGTGGGGCACGCCGACCTTGTGGCCGGGCTCTGCCACGGCATAGTAGCGAACTACCTGGGAAGGGTGGTCGAGACCAGGAAGGTGGGCGAGCGGATCTTCTTCCAGGGCGGGACCAGCTTCAACGAGGGGGTGGCCTCCGCCTTCGAGTCGAGGCTAGGGAGGGCCATAACCGTCCCGGACAACGCGGACGTGACGGGAGCGGTGGGGGCGGCGCTCATCGCCAGGGACAGGAAGACCTGGGATGAGAGCTCATTCGCGGGCTTCGACCTATCCGACAGGGACTACAAGGTAAAAAGCTTCGAGTGCCGCCACTGCGAGAACGTCTGCGAGATAAGGCAGGTGACGGTAAAAGGCGGCAAGCCCTTCCATTACGGCTCCCGCTGCGACCGCTACGACGAGGGCAGGGGGAAGGACAAAAAGGGGAAGGATCTCCCGGATCTTTTCGCCTTCCGCCACAAGCTGGCCTACGACCCGCCCGAGCTTTCCGAACTTCCCTACGGGAAGGGCCCAGGGCAGGTGCCATTCAAAAAGCGGGTGGGCCTGGCCAGGGGCATGTTCTTTTCCGAGCTGGGCCCGTTCTGGGCGGTCTTTCTGGCATCCCTGGGCCTTGAGCCCGTGTGGTCGCCCCCCACCAGCAAGGCGACCATCCACAAGGGCTGCGAGAGGACCCTTGGCGAGTTCTGCTTCCCCATAAAGGCCGCCCACGGGCATCTTTTGGATCTGATGGGCATGGGGCTTGACCACATACTGATCCCCTCCATCGTGAACATGCCCCCCGGACGCTCCCAGGCCGAGGCGGACAAGGCCAGGGGCGGGAACGGGACCGACGCCCGCGCCCAAGCGGGCGCGGCCGGGCCCAAGGGCCCCAAGGGCAACGGGGAGGATATATCCAAATCCAAACCCAAGGAGAAATCCAAGCCCAAGGGCAAGGACAAGATAATGGCTGCCGCCCGCAAGGCCCCGGACAGCACTGCCTGCCCCTACAACCAATCCCTCGCCTACACGGCGCCGGCGGCCCTGGGCCTGGAGGAGCCCTTCCTTGTACGGGGCCCGGTCTTCTTCGGCGAGGGCGAGAAGGCCCTCCTGAACTCCCTTAAGGCCCTGGCCGCCAAGCTGGGGGCCCATGCGTCCGAGGTACCCAACGCCCTCAAGGCGGGGCGCAAGGCCCAGGATGCCTTCCAGGAGAGGCTTTTGGCCAAGGGCGAGGAGGCGCTGAAGGGCCTTGGCGAGGATTCCCTTGCCATGGTGGTGGTGTCGAGGCCCTACAACGGCTTTGACCCGGGCCTTAACCTCAGGCTCAACGAGAAGATGAGGGACCTTGGGATCCTTGGCATACCCATGGACCTGCTCCCGGTAGGGACCCTTGGTGACGACGAGGAGTCCCTGTCCCACTACTGGCGCTACGGACAGAAGATTAGCCAGGCGGCAAGGATAGTCGCGACGGATCCCAGGCTTCAGGCGCTCTACATATCCAACTTCGGCTGCGGCCCGGACTCCTTCATCCTCCACTTCTTCAAGAACTCGCTCGGCGACAAGCCCTACCTCGAGATAGAGATTGACGAGCACAGCTCGGACGTGGGGGCGGTGACAAGGCTCGAGGCCTTCCTGGACTCCCTGGACGCGAGGCGCAGGAAGGGGATGCCCCCCATCAGCCAGGGGAGGCGGCCCATAGGCGTCCTCAAGGGCCCAAGGCCCGGGCAGACCATCTACATCCCGCCCATGTGCGACCACACGGGGCCCCTGGCCGCGGCCCTGAGGCGTTTCGGGCTCGACAGCGAGGCGCTCCCGCCATCCGACCAGGAGACGGTGGACCTGGGCCGTTCCCAGACCTCAGGGAAGGAATGCTACCCGCTGATCCTTACCGTGGGCGACTTTTTCAAGCTATCCCAAAGGCCGGGCTTCGATCCCGACAAATCGGCCCTATTCATGCCCACCTCCAACGGCCCCTGCCGTTTCGGCCAGTACAGCCGTTACCTGAGCCTGCTCTTCCGCCGCCAGGGGCTCCCTGGCGTGCAGGTCTTGGCTCTCGATCAAACCGGCGGCATGTACAAGCACCTGGACGGGGCCGCCAAGGCGAGGGGCGCGGGAAGCCTGTCCAAGGCCATCTGGAGGGCCCTTGCCGCGGTCGATCTTTTGCAGAAGGCCCTCCTCAGGGCAAGGCCACGGGAAAAGGCCCCAGGCGCGGCCGACCTTGCCTACTCCGAGTCATTGAGGGCCCTTGAAAGGGCCATCGAGGACGGGAGCGTGAGGGACATCATAGCGGAGCTGGCCCAAGGAAGGGAGCGCTTCGAGGCCGCGATGGCGGAAGGCCCGTTCCCGGAAAGGCCCAAGGTTGGCCTTGTGGGCGAGATCTACGTGCGCAACAACGATTTCGCGAACGAAAACATCATCCGCAGGCTCGAGGCCCTGGGGGCCGAGGTGGAGATGCCCCCCTTGGTGGAGTGGATCCTCTACACGGGCTTCGTCAACAACATGAGGGCGAGGCGCGCGGGCGATCTCGGGCGCACGCTAAAGACAAGGCTCACCCTCTTGGCCCAGGACTACGAGCTCTCGAAGCTCGCGAAGCCCTTCAAGGGCTTCTTCCCGGACGGGGCCAAGGACCCGCCCGTGTCCGAGGTGGTGCGCCTTGGCGAGGGCTTCCTTGATCGCTCCTTCCAGGGCGAGGGCATACTCTCGCTTGGGAAGGGGATGGAGTTCTTCCACCGCGGGGCGGCGGGCCTTGTGAACATCATGCCCTTCACCTGCATGCCCGGCATGGTGGTGGGCTCCCTTACCCAGCGCTTCAGGGGCATGGCCAAGGGGCTCCCGCTCATAAGCCTTGCCTTCGACGGCCAGAGCCAGACCAACACCCAGTCAAGGCTCGAGGCCTTCATGTACCAGGTCGCCAACCGCCGCAAGGGCTCGTTCGCCAAGACGATTTCCGTGGGCATCGACCTGTCGGGCGTTTTGAAGGACGCCCCGGCGGACGCCCCGAAGGACGGCCCTGACACGGGCATCCTGATGCCCCAAGGCCTTGAATCCCAGGGAATCAAGGCCAAAGGGCCTCAGGCGGCCAAAGGCGCCAAAGGGCCCCAGCCCCAGGGCGACGCCCAGGGCGGCCTGAGGCCGTAGGGAAACTATCAATCACAGGCCCTTGCCTAAAAGCAAGGGCCCCCATGGCGGGAACGCAACCCGCGGAAAATCCGCAGCCCAAGGGCCCCGGGAGCGCGCAGCATCCGGGCCCATGGGCCAAAGACAGCACAACGCTTGCAAACTTCATCCTTTACTTAGGAGGGATAGTGGACAAAATCCTTATAAACGCGGCCGACCCGGAGGAGTGCCGCGTTGCCATGCTGGACTCCAAAGGCATGCTCCAGGAGTTCTACACGGACTCGAACCTCAGGCAGATATGCCTAACCAACATCTACAAGGGCTTCATCCAGAACATAGAGCCCTCGTTGCAGGCCGCGTTCGTCAACTTCGGGACGGACCGCAACGGCTTTTTGCAGCTGGAGGACATCCACCCGGAATACTACATGGAGGACAGCGGCAACAGCAGGCACCCGGACATCCGGAAGCTCTTGCGCCGCTACCAGCCCATACTCGTGCAGGTGACAAAGGAGCCGGGCCAGGTCAAGGGGGCCGCGCTCACCACCTACATATCCCTTCCGGGCCGCTTCGTGGTCCTGACCCCTGGCAGGAAGCACGTGGGCGTCTCCCGCAAGATCTCCCACGAGAAGGAGCGCAACCGCCTGCGCGCCATAGCCGAGAAGCTTCCCGTGCCTGAGGGCTGCGGCTACATCGTGCGTACCGTGGCCGAGGAGCGCTCAAGGGCCGAGCTGGCGGACGACCTCTACGAGGTCTACAACCGCTGGGAGGACATTCGCCACCAGGGCCTTGAGGCACCGGCCCCCAGCCTCATCTACAAGGAGCACGATCTGGTAATAAAGGTCCTCCGCGACCACTTCACCTCCGACTGCTCGGAGATCATGGTTGACGAGCCCGCCACCTACAACAAGGTGAGGGAGTACATAAAGGCCATAGCGCCCGATCAGCTCCACAAGGTGAGGCTCCACAACGAGAAGAGGCCCATATTCTCAAGGCACCAGCTGGAGCAGCAGCTTGAGACCTTGCGCCATCCCTCGGTGAGGCTAAAGGGAGGCGGCTCCATCGTGATAGCGCCCACCGAGGCCTTGGTAGCGATAGACGTCAACTCCGGGAAAGGTTCCAGGGAGAACACCCTCGAGGAGACGGTCTTCAACACCAACATGGAGGCCGCCGAGGAGATAGCGAGGCAGCTGAGGCTTAGGGACCTGGGCGGGGTCGTGGTGGTGGACTTCATCGACATGCGGGAGGAAAGGCACCGCAGGGACGTGGAGCGCAAGCTCAGGGACTCTTCCCGCACGGACAAGGCCAAGATGGATTTCGGCTCCATATCGAAGTTCGGCCTGCTCGAGTTCACCCGCCAGAAGATAAGGCCGCCCGTCGAGGCCGGCATGTACGTGGAGTGCCCCCACTGCGGCGGCAAGGGCCAGGTCCTCACGGCCGAGAGCGCGGCCGTGTCGTTTTTGAGGGTCGCGGCCCAGCAGCTTTCGGTCAAGGGCGGCATTGGCACGCTCATTTACCGGGCGAGGCTAAACCCGGAGGTCGCGAACTACGTCCTAAACGTCAAAAGGGCCGAGATCTCCCGCCTCGAGGAGCGCCACAACACAAGGATCATGGTAATAGGGGACCCGTCTCTCGCCCCCGCCAAGTTCGAGATAACCTCGGAGAAGGCGGCCCAGGGGCCGGACAACTCCCTAAAGCCCGGGCAGGTGATAAAGAGCCAGGAGGAAGGCGCCGAGGCCTCCCAAGGCCAGGGCCCCAAGCCGCCCTTCGGCGGGAACGGGCAAAACGGCGTCCCCCAGGACCACCGGGGCGGCCGCAAACGGTCATCCGGCCGCAGGCATGCCTTCTCCTCCCAAAGGCCGCCCCAGCAGGACAACAAGCCCAAGGGGCGCGCCCAATGAGCCAAGCCCGCGGGCCCCGCCAAGGGCGGGGCCCGCTAAGCCTTACCCTGTGGGCGGCACTCGCGCTCATGGCAATGGCGCTCCCTGCCTGCTCCATACCCGCCCGGGAGACCCCAACGGCCACCGAGGCCCCGCGCTTTTCCGAGCGGAAGCTTGTCTTGGTCTTCGAGCGGGAGGGAAGCTTTAGCCCGGTCGCGGGGGCCCACGTGAACGTGGCAATAGCCCCACCGGCGACGCTCAACTTCCCGCCCGACGGGAACGCCGTGACCGGCCCCCAGGGCGAGGTGCAGGTGAGCTACAGGCCTGTCGCCATCTACGACCAGCCCGCGCTTAACGACGGGGACGTCATAGCCGACTACCCCGCGAGCTTCCTCGTGAGCCTCAGGACCCATGGGGGCGTTGTCTACGAGTGGCGTTTCGAGGAGAACCTCTCCTACGCCCGCTACAGCGATCCCTTATACCAGGGGCTCAACCGGGACCCCAACCCCGGCCCCTCCTACTTCAACCTAACCCTCCCCGGGGGGCCCTGAGCCCACGGCCTTCCCAAGCCTGTTTCCCGCACCGAATGAGACTTCCCTTGGAATGCTTTCCCAAGGGCCTGGCTTCGCACGCCCATGCCCTGACCACTTCCATGACTACCCACAATACGGCATGGATTCGAAAACAAACCAACAACAATGCCTCGCAAAGAGGCGGGCGACACATGCGTTACAACGAATTACACGAATACCTTAAAAAAAGAATAGATTTCGAGCCGGAAGTGATAGAGCTTCCCGAGCTATCCCAGAGGGTCCGCAACCACCGCTTCGGATCCGTTGCCCACAAATTATTACAGTCCGTGGAAACCCCACTTTTCGACCCGCTCCCGGACAAGTCGGGGGTAACGGACTCTGATTCGGACGCCGCCCGGGAAACCTACGCCATAACGAAGGTACCTGACCACAGGATACCAGAGAACAAGGACTTCGCCTTCCACGCCCTGCAGCCAAACGAGGGGGACGCGGACAGGGTGATAATCCTGCTCCACGGCTTCAACGAGCGGAACTGGGGAAAGTATTTGCCCTGGGCGTCCCTTTTGGCGGAGGGAACGGGGGCGGCCGTCGCCATGTTCCCCATCGCCTTCCACATGAACCGGTCCCCTTCCGCCTGGAACGACCCGCACCTGATGCGCTCGGTCTCGCAGCTCCGGAAAAAGGCCTTCCCGAGGGTGCAACAGAGCACCCTCTCAAATGCCGCCATAAGCGTGCGCATGTCGGAAAACCCCGCGAGGTTCTTCTGGTCGGGGCTCCAGTCCTTCCATGACGTGGGGGAGCTTGGAAGGCTCATCCGCAAGGGGGCGTTCCCCGGCATAAAAAAGGATGCGCGGATAGACTTCTTCACCTACTCCATAGGCACCTTGTTGGGCGAGATCGTGTTGATGACGGACGAGGATGGTTTGTTCCGGGACTCAAGGATGGTGGCCTTCTGCGGGGGGCCCGTGTTTAACCGCCTCTCGCCAGTATCCAAGTTCATCCTGGACTCCGAGGCAAGCGTTGCCCTCTACTCCTACCTGGTGGAGCACCTGACAAGCCACATAAAGGAAAACCAAAACCTCGCAAGCTACCTCTCGGGCGATTCCGTAAAAGTGGGCATGAACATCCGCAGCTTCCTTAACTACCGCCTGGACAGAGGCTACAGGGAGGATAAGCTAAGGGATCTTTCCGAACGCATTTACGCCCTGTGCCTTGCCAAAGACGAGGTGGTGCCCTATTTCGAGGTGATAAACACCCTCAAGGGGGCCGCAAGGGACATTGACATCCGGGTGGACGTGGAGGATTTCCCATTTCCCTACCGCCACGAGGATCCCTTCCCGGTTGGGACTAAAAATGCGGACGCGATTGATGCCGCATTCCGCAAGGTATTCGCGAGTTCCATTGAATTCCTGCGCTAATCGTTTTGCGGCTGGCTTTTGCCCGTTCTCAATCGAGCAAATAATCTCAGCGGAAATCATCGCCTACTATTGTTTCGGGCGTATTATTCCATAATATGCGTTTTTATTGGATCACACGTATAACAGAGCCTTGAATGCGACATTGCGTGAAATCAATCGGGCCTGTAATTGTCCCTAATTTCGGGTAATTTGTGAATATCTTAGACTTTTGTGCGCTTACAATTTCTGCCTTTGGCGTTTATGAAAATCATTTAGGAACCTCTTTAAAAGGTTTGGAAAATACCAAAAAAACCATAAACACTGAACATATTTGCCAATTATAATAATTTTTAGCCTATGGTATTTCTAGCGTTTCATCAATATGTCAATATTTTGCATATTATTATGCATTATATCTTGCACAATGATTTGCATCATGTTTAGCATCATGTTTTGCATCTCGCAAACCGCTTGATTGGATTGCAAAATATCATGCGCTATCGGCATTTTTGAGGCAAATCACCCAAGTTTGGTTTTTTGCTTTTTGGCCCTATTCGATTTGCGGCTCTTGGTCCGCCTTCAGCATGGGAACGAATCCGCGCTTACGCAAAATTGCGTCAAATTAGCGCAAGTGTCGCACTTACCCAAAACAAGCAAAACATTTGCCATAAGCCCGGAGCACATTTTAGGCCGCAAGCCCTTTGGCATAATTAATTTTTTGAATTGTCCAAGAACCCAATAAATTATCAAAGAATTGTTAAAAGCCTTCCTTGAACCCCGCACAAATCCAAGGCCACAGGCCTAGCGATTGCCGTACTCGTTGGCCTTGCCCGCGGGCCTTGGCCGTTGCCATGGCCAAGACCCTTTGCCTAGCTCCCCCAGGTTTGGCCGCGGCGCTTTAAATGGCAGGCAACTGGCATAGCCGCCCCTTTTGTGGTACTGTGTGCAATTGGTTTGATAGGGCTTTTACCATATAAAAATCCTTGGCCAAAGGCCAAAGGCAACGCAAGCGAAAGGACCGACATGGGCGACTCAGGGAACGCACCGCACTGGGAACTGGCGCAGCTCTACCGGCAGGGATCCCCGGAGCTGGAATCCGACATGGCAAAGATCAGGGAGCTTTCCGCAAGCTTCCCCCGCTGGAAGCCAAGGATTGAGGCGGAAGACTTCGACAACGACGACTTCCGGGAGCTCATGGGGGAGCTTTCCTCCATCCAGGAGCTGGCATCGAAGCTGGGGGGCTACTCCGGGCTGTACTTCTCCGAGGACACCTCCAACCAGAAGGCCCAGGCCTTCGTGGGGGTGGTGGAGCACGAGCTGGTGGGGCTTGAGAACTCGCTTCTCTTTTTCGAGCTCTGGTGGAAGGACCTCCCCGATGCCAGGGCCTCGGCCTTCATGGACGCGGTGCCAGGGCTGCGGTATTACCTTGAGCGGCTTAGGGCCTTCAAGCCCCACACCCTCTCAGAGCCAGAGGAGAGGATAATAAACCAAAAGAACGCGACCGGCCCGGACGCCATGGTCATCCTCTACGACACCATCACCAACGGCTACCGCTTCTCGACCGACTACCTTCCTGGCGGGGGCGCAGGCGACGTCACCCGGGAGGAGCTCATGGTCCACGTGCGGGACCACCTGCCCGAGGTGAGGGAGGGCGCCTACAAGGAGTTCTACAGGGTTTTCTCCAAGGAAGGGCCCACACTTGCCCTTATCTTCCAGAACCTCGCCAGGGACTTCCGCACCGAGAACGTGTCACTCAGGGGTTACCGGGACCCAAGGGCAGTGCGCAACCACAGAAACGACCTTCCGGACGGGGTGGTCGCGAGCCTTCTCAGGGTATGCGCCGAGGAGGCACCCAGGGTGTTCGGTGAATGGTTCAGGCGGAAGGCCGCGGCCCTTGGCATGGGGAGGCTCCGCCGCTATGACATATACGCGCCTTTGGCCAAACCCAAGGAAGAGGACATCCCCTTCGAGGCGGCCCTATCGGAGGTGAGGGAGGCCTTCGGGGCGTTCTCCCCTAAAATGGCGGACCTTGCCATGAGGATAGACCAGGCGAGGCACCTAAGCGCAAGGAAGATGCCCGGAAAGGAGAGCGGGGCCTACTGCGCCTCCCTTACCCCGGGGGAGCCGCCCTGGGTGCTGATGACCTACAAGGGCCGCCGCCAGGACATGTTCACCCTGGCCCACGAGCTGGGGCACGCGGTGCACTCCCAGCTGGCGGCCGACAAGGGCATCTTCCAGTACCACGCGGCCCTGCCCTTGGCCGAGACCGCCTCCACCTTCGGCGAGATGCTCCTTGGCGAAAGGCTAAGGCAGGGCGACCTTGACGAGCCGGGCCGCAGGGATCTCGCGGCCCACCTGATGGACGACGCCTACGCGACCGTGGGCCGCCAGGCCTTCTTCTCCCTTTTCGAGTCAGTCGCCCACGAGATGGCGGCCAAGGGGGCAACCGCAACCGAGATTAGCGACAGCTACCTGGGCAACCTGCGCACCCAGTTCGGGGACTCCATCGACGTCTCCCCTGAGTTCGCCTGGGAGTGGGTCAGCATCCCCCACTTCTTCCACACCCCCTTCTACGTCTACGCCTACTCCTTCGGCCAGCTCCTGGTCTACAGCCTCTTCCGCCGCTACCAGCTGGAAGGCCCCAAGTTCGTCCCCGCCTTCCTCCGGATACTCGAGCTGGGGGGCTCGCTGGCCCCCGCCGACATCCTTTCCGAGGCCGGGGTGGGCCCGCTTGACGATGCCTTCTGGAAGGGAGGCTTCCAGGTGATAGAAGGCCTTATGGAGGGTCTCTAGCACGCCCGCTTGCCTTCGGGCAAAAAGCCCCCAAAAAGGCCAGAAGCCCCCAAAGGCCACCAAAAGCACCCAAAGGCCGGAAAAGGCCACTAAGCCACACAACAAGAACCAGAATCTTTGGGCCAAGGGCCGGGGCCTCCCAGGCCATTGGCCATGCCTTCAAGCCTACGGGGCCCAGGCACTGTATTATATTTTTGCCTAGGCCCACCTTCCCCGGGGCAAGGCGGGCCCCTGCCCGCGGCCGCCACGGCCGCGGGCAGGGGCCTGGATCCCTTCCGGGCCCTTATAATTTTGCGCGCAATGTTGTAGGATGAGCCAAGGGGCAAGGCCCCTTTGCTTATGAACCAGCCCGGGGCGCGGGTCAATTTCCCGCCCGGCCCGAACCAGGCCGCCTCCCATAGGGCTAGGATGCCTGCCGCGTCCTTCCACGATTTTGGATTTTCAGTGACTCATGACAAATAACGACGGCAAGACGGCTAGAAGGAAGCTGACCCTGGAAAGCCTGGGGAACAACCTCTTCCTGAGCGGGATAGGGCTGTGGATGCTGGCTTTGAGGACGGATCTCCCCGAGGAGTCCGAGATGAGCCTGGGCCCCAGCTTCCTGTCCCTGTTCGGGGCGCCCCCGGGGCTTGCCGACCCCAGGGAGATATCCCTGGGCAGCTATTTCAGGGGCTGGACCCACCCGGACGAACTGGAGCAGTTCCTCTCCGGCATAGACGATCTCGTCCAGGGAAGGAACAACCACTACGAGCTGGAGCACCGCATAAGGTGCCACAAGCGGGACGAGTGGCGCTGGGTGACGCTCAACTGCGAGCTCTCCGGCGAGCCGGAGGGCGACCTCTGCTATCTGGCGGGCATTGTCCAGGACATCCACGTCCGGCGCAAGGCGAGGCAGGCCCTGGCCTCTGCCCTACAGGAAAAGGAGCTGGCCTCCAAGGCCCTGGAAAGGGAGAGGGAGAAGCTGGCGGCCGTGATGGACGCTGCAAGCCTGGGTAGCTTCGACATTGATCTTGCGAGCGGCGAGATAAGCTACAGCGACAACTGGCCCGCAACCTTGGGGGGCTCGCCCGGCTTTTTGGGCAAGACCATGGACGATCACAAGGAGAGGGTCCACCCGAAGGACAGGGATCTGCCCCGCAAGGCACTCTCCGAGCACCTGGAGGGCCTCATACCCTATTACGAGGCCGTCTACAGGCTCCTTGTCCCGGGGGGGTCCCTGGTCTGGGTCATGGACAGGGGCAGGGTGTCCGGGCGCGACGAGCAGGGGTCCCCTACCAGGCTCCTCGGCGTCACCATGGACGTCTCCAAGCAGCAGGCTACCGAGCAGGCCCTCATGGAGTCCCAGGAAAAGCTCCAGCTCTTCTTCGAGGCCGCGACCATCGGCACCTGGGACTGGGACATCCCGAAGAGCCACATAGTCTACAACCATATCTTCTACCGTGTCCTTGGCTACGAGGATGGGGAGCTTGACGGCTCCATCGAGGAATGGGAGTCCATGATACACCCGGACGACAGGGCGGCGGCCAACGCCGCCCTGGAACTCACCTTGCAGGGCCAGAACAAGGTCTACTCCTGCGAGATGAGGATGCTCCACAAGAACGGCCAATGGGTCTGGACCTATGACACGGGCCAGGTGGTGGAGTGGGACGAGGACGGGAACCCCAAACGCATGGTGGGCGGCCACCTTGATTTCAGCGACAGGAAGAAGATGGAGCAGGAGATGTTCAAGATGATGGAGCAGGAGCGGGAGGCGAGGCTCGCCCAGGAACTGGCGGAGGAAAGCGCAAGGCAGAAGTCCGAGTTCCTGGCCAACATGAGCCACGAGATCCGCACCCCCATGAACGCGATACTGGGGCTCACCCACCTGGTCCTTGAGACCGATCTTACCGACCAGCAGAACGAGTACCTGAACCGCATCTCCGTCGCCGCAAAGACGCTTTTGCGCATAATCAACGACATCCTGGACTTCTCCAAGATAGACGCCGGCAAGCTGGAGATGGAGCTCACGGATTTCTCGCTCGACAGCCTGCTCCGCAACAGCATAAGGATCTTCCAGGCGACGGCCGGGTCAAAGGGCCTCTCCCTCTCCTACGACATAGCCCAGGACGTCCCGCTCGACCTCAAGGGCGACCAGGTGCGCCTGAGCCAGATCATAAACAACCTCCTCTCCAACGCCCTGAAGTTCACGGAAAAGGGCGGCATCGACGCTAAGGTCACCGTGGAGGACAAGGGCCCCAAGGATGCCATGCTGCGCTTCGCCATCAAGGACACGGGCATCGGGCTCGCGCCCGAGCAGATAAAGAACCTGTTCAACGCCTTCACCCAGGCGGACAGCTCCATAACCCGCAAGTACGGTGGCACTGGCCTGGGGCTGACCATATGCAAGCGCCTCTCCGAGATGATGGGCGGGAACATCTGGTGCGAGAGCGAGGAGGGCAAGGGCTCGACCTTCATCTTCACCGCGAGGCTCGCAATCAGCGAGAACCCCGTGGAGCGGACTGATGCCACGGTGTCCTTCAAGGGCCTTACGGCCCTTGCGGTGGATGACAACTCCACGGCCCTGGAGCTCATGGAGGAGGCCCTCGCGAAGCAAGGGATAAGCTGCGCCACCGCGCTCTCCGGCCAGGACGCCCTGAGCTACCTCGAGTCCACCCAAAAGAAGCCGGACATCATATTGGTGGACTGGAAGATGCCCGGAATCGACGGCCTTGAGACCGTCCGCTGCATGAGGAGGGTTGAAGGGCTCAAGGACACGGTCATAGTGATGCTCACCTCCTACAACCGCGACGAGCTGCTGACGCCCGCCAAGGAGGCGGGCGTCAGCAAGGTGCTCACCAAGCCCCTTACCGACTCCTACCTCCACGACTCCCTGATGGAGTTCTTCTCCAAGGACAGGAAGCAGAGAAACGGCCCCAAAAAGGGCAAGAAGGACGAGATAGTCAAGGCCATAAAGGGCTCCAAGATCCTGCTTGTGGAGGACAACGAGGTCAACCAGCTTGTGGCCTCAAAGATCCTGGGAAACGTCGGCATGGACGTAAAGATAGCCTCCAACGGCCGCGAGGCCGTGGACATGGTCTCAAATGGGAACTTCGACCTTGTGCTCATGGACATCCAGATGCCTATCATGGACGGTCTCACCGCCACCAAGCTCATAAGGGCCCAGGGGAACCAGGACATACCCATAGTCGCCATGACCGCCCACGCCATGTCATCCGATCGGGATCTCTCCCTGCAGGCCGGCATGAACGACCATGTGAACAAGCCCATTAACGTGGGGGAGCTCTTCCAGACCCTGGCAAAGTGGATACCCCCCAAAGGCGAGGCCCCCGAGGCCGCGCCTACCAGCCAGGCATGAGCCCTGGGTAAAAGACCGGCCTTGCGCCCAGACCCGGCGATAACGATGCCCAATGGGCAAAAGACGGCAGGGGCACTGACAGGCATCAATCGGAAAGGCATCAATCGGGAAAAGACATCGACCGCGCAAAGGGGTTGCCGAGGTGAAAAGCATGGGACAGGCATTAAGGGCAATTATGGCAGTGTTGCTGTCCGCGATGTTTCTGGCCGCCTGCCAGAGCCAAGGCCGGGCCCCCAGGAAGGCCTTCACGCCTTCCAAGGCGATGGGCCTCTCCATTGACCAGCTCAACCAGACCGTGGGCCAGGACCGCAAGGAGCCCTACCCCCCCGACGGGGTGAGGCTCACGGGCTACGTTGTGAGCCGCTACCAAGGCGGCCCTGTCGGAAAGGAGCTGATGGGCGTTTCCGAAAACCCGTCGGTAAGCGGGATCCCGGCCAAGGGCACGGTCTACTGCCTGAGGACGCTCCCCCCGGGCTCGCGCCAGGTAGCGTTGGGCGACCGGGTGACCATCGCGGGCTTTGTCTCCAAATCGTCGGCAAAAGACAACATCTTCCTGGACTCCTGCCAAGTGCTCTCCCAGGAAGGGCCAGCTCCCAAGAACCCGGCGTCCAGGGGCGGAAAGCCCTGAGCCAGGCCTTTCAGGGAAGGATCAGACGCGCAGACAAACGCATACCCCTAACATCCCCACAACCTTCAAGACGGAAAGCCCGAGACATATGCCAATGAAACCCATTGCACTTTTGTTTCTGTGCCCCATTATGTTTTTCGCCTGCGTCCCGATAAGCGACTCGGTAACCGACTACATGAACGACTCTGGCTGCCGGCCGGTGAACGAGAACTGCCTGGGATCACCTGAAAAGTTCTTCGCCCAGCCCCAGATGCGCGCCCTTGAGACCTGGAGGGGCCGCAACGTGAGCGAGCTCATAACGGAATGGGGCTACCCGGACAAGGTTGACAAGCAGACAGGCGGCCAACCCGGCGAGAGGTACATCTACGTGGAGGAATACAACGTATCCGGGGACATGCGCTACGCCTACGACTACCGCTTCAACGACTGGGACTGGACGAGGGAGCCCAACCGCCGCTACCGCTGCGAGACCTACATGCTGGTGAGCCCGGAAGGAAAGCTCACCCCGCTCTGGGTGAACAGGTTCGGCATCTGCACCAGGTTCTTCAACCCGCGGCCTGAGGCTCCGCCCCGGAAGACCGAGCAAAAGTCATAGGGGGACATCAGGCATTGCGGCCCCGCAAGTCTTGGCGGGGCCGCAATGCAAGCATGGCCGCAATACTTAAGCGGCATGGCTTTTAGCGTCATGGCTTGGAAGGCTAGCTCACTTTGACTTTTATGGAATGTGCTTGAAAGCCGGGGTAAGTTGGGAATAGTTAGGGAATGCTGGGGAAAATCTTGGAAGGGTGTGGGAAAAGTCGGGGTAAGCCGGGAAAAGTAGTGAAATTAGCGAAAAGTAGTGAAATTAGCGAAAAGTAGTGAAATTAGCGAAAAGGGCAATGGACTGATTCAGTGTGATTTCCCTAGGCATGCCTTGGGCATGCCTTAAGCCCGCATTTCAAGCATACCGCAGGCTTTTCGCCCAAACTCCGCCTATATTAGCAAAAAACACCTCTTTTCAGTATCCTCAGGCTTGGGACTTTCCGGCATCGTTGTCGGCGCCTGCGTCACCCACGCCCCCTTCCTTCACCCCTTTCCCGCCGTCTTTCGTGCCTGGGCCCGGGCCCTTGGCTTGGGTGTCTTCGGCATCCCTTTCCCCGAGCAGAGCCTTATGGTCACTCTCCATGGCGGAGTAGAGCCCCAAGAGGGTGTCCTGGCATTTCTGCGTTATGACGTTTAGGGTATCCTTGGGCCCGAATGCCATGGGCTTGCCTATGCTCACGGTTATCTTCCCGCTGTGGGGGAGCAGGGCGCCTTTCGGCCAGAGATTGCCCGTGTTGTAGGTCGCGATGGGAAGCAGTTGCGCGCCCGTGTGCTTGGCCAGTATGAAGGCCCCCTTCTTGAAGGGGAGAAGCGGGGAGTCACCCATGTTGCGGGTGCCCTCCGGGAAGATGGAGATGATCTCCCCGGCATTGAGGCGTTCCTCGGCCTCGGCAACCATCTTCTTGGCGGCTTCGGTCCCGCCCTCGCGCTCAATCAGCATGTGCCCCCTTTTGAGGCACCAGCCGAATAGCGGGATGCGGCCCAGGGAGGCCTTGGCAAGCCATGTGACCGGAAGCCCCGTGGACATGGCGACGGCTGGGATGTCCAAAAGCGAGCGGTGGTTCACGAAGATGACGAAGCCGCCTTTTTTTGGGATGTTATCCCGGCCCCTGGTCTCAAGGCCTATGAAGGCTGGGCCGAAAACGACCGAGGCCCAGACGACGCCCGTCACCACCCTCGCGGCCTTCCTGGAAAAGAGGCTTAGGAAGAGGCAGAGAAACCCTGCTAGCAGGGTAAGGGTCAGGAAAAACGCGTAGTACCATACGGCGAAGAGTGCCCGCAGGCAACATCGGCCGATGCACCTCATTTTTGGCTGTCCAGGAAGCCCTGGAGCCTGGGGAGCTCTTTCTTGTCCCACTCCGGGGATACCCTTAGCCTGATGAACACCTTGAAGAGCCCCTCCAGGATGTTAAGGAGCTCGGCCGTGGAGGAGAGCCTTTCCAAGACCCTCCCTTCCTTCCCCAGCTCCTCCGTGTCCTCGGGGGCGCTTTTGGTGGAAAGCCTGATCCCTTGGGGTATCAGTGTGTCGTGGGACAAGGTGAACCGCCACTCGGACGGCCCGGTCCTTACGCGGAGGGTGCCCTTGCTCACCTTCTTGTGCTGGGCGAGTGCCGTGTAGGCCTCCATCCAGTCGCCGTCGGCGGGTTCCTCGGTGGTCGTGATGGAGACGCTCCTCTTGGTCTGCCCGCTACCCAGGCTCAGCTGCAGCTGGTTTTCGAACCAGACCTCCACCTCGTGGCCGTTGGGGAGCCGCATTGTCCTCCCGTCGCCTTCGGTCCTGAGCCACAGCCAGGTGAGGAACTCCTGGCCCAGGAAAAGCTTCCCCTGCCAGAGCTCGAAAAAGTCCTCCTGCTCCAGTATCTCTATGGCCGTGGGTATGTCCCCTTTGCCGCCCTTCCTGCCTTTGGCCATACTAGCCCCCTATGCCCAGAGGGCCCGGCACGAGATCCAACAGGGAAAGCCGGTCATTGTCGTCGACCAGCTCGAGCCCCATGGTTATGGGGACGATGAGCCTGATCGCGAGCCCGAAGGTCTGCCCGAAGAGCTCCTCGAAGGCGATCCTGAGCTTCTCGCCCGAGCCGAAGAACCATATCTCGGATGTCCTTGAAAACCACACCGCCTCGTAGAGGTCGGTCGTAAGAAGGATCTTTTTGAGAAGCTCCAGCCTCAGGGTCTCTTTGAGCTCCTTTTTCTTCTTGGCGTTTGGCTGCCTTCCGTGCTTGTTGAAGTACCTGGCCTCGGTCAGGTCGTAGTAGCGGTTGAGCACCTTGGTGGAGAGCCTTCTTGAGTCCATGCGCATGGTGAAGGCATAGGTGTTCCCGAAGGAGTAGGACTCCTTTTCGAACGCTGTCGACAGGTAAGCGAAGAGCTCCACCCAGCCCACGGCGTTCTCGTCGGTTGTGCCCTCTATGTTCTGGAAGGCGTACTTCCTGAGCCGCTCCCCTATGAACTCTTCCGTGAAATCGTTCGTAAGCGGGTCAAGTATCCTGTAGCGGGTGACCGTGGGGTTCCCCTTCAAAAGGCCCATCTGAAAATGCCTCCGTTGGCGCCTTGCCGCAAGCGGTTGGGACAATGATTGCGCCAAAACCATCCCAAGTTTCGCGATTATTATGACGTTTTTCGTACATATTGATATCATTGAATTGTTAAAAATGCGTATTGCCCAATCAGGACACTCGATTATTATGCAAAGCTATAAGGGATCGGGTTTTCCGTTTGTCTTGCTTTTGTGGCTTTTCCAAAAAGTGGGGTATTGCAGGGTTGTAAAATAATTGCTTGATAATAACCTGATTTTCCGATTCCAGGCGATTAACCGCGAAACCCGGGCCAAGTGATAAAGAAACCACAGATACTAAAAATGCGGGTAAACGGGGAATACCCCAAAAACCAACAAAGACACTAAAATGCAATTACAACCTATAATCCGCCTGTTTTGGAAAGCGCCATTGAGCCAGTGCAACAAGCCGGAAAGCAAGTTGGCAGCTTATCAGGCTATCAGGCAGGCTATCAGGCTATCAGGCAGGCAGGCAGGCAATTTAATGTGAGCCCCATATCCAAGGAAGGCTCGCCCTTTGAGGCGGGCAAAAGACGTGGCAGCCCTGCCGCTTTTCGCCTGCGAAAATGTAAAAAATAAAATTACATATCGTGCCGGGAGTGACAACCCCTAATTAGCAAAAAAGCCCGGGGATGTCAAAAAAAAGGGCCCTGCGGGGGCTTGGGCGGCCGTCCCGCAAGGCCGAGAATCCTTGGCTCTGGGGGCCAAGCCCCCAGGGCCTCTTAGGTGTATTTCAGCGGAGGCCGCTCCGGTGGCGAGGCGGGGAACATGTTCGGCGCCTGGTCCCCCCTGGGGGCGGCCATGAAGCTCTTTTTCTTGATCTGGTAGCGCTGGTAGGAGAGCATCCAGTGGGACAGATCCTCCAACGCGGCTTGGGTGAGCCCCTTGTACACCCAGCTGCCCTGGATGGGATCCTGCTGGTAGCGGCCCAGGAAGCGCACCCTGAGCATGGAGTGGGGTTCCTTCCCGTAGCTGTCGAGCCCCTTGACGTTCTCCTGGTTTATCAGCTGGATGAGGATGACCAAGGTGGGGTTCGCTATCTCCTGGTCAAGCTCCTTTGTCGGAAGCTCCATGATGCCCACGAAGCGCTGGGTCTCCTTGAGGTTGGAGGCCAAGGGGAACTTGAGCTGGGCCCCGCCTATGCTTATGTCCATGACCTCGCCAGAGCCCACCTTCTCCAAGGATTCCAGGTCCTTTATGGTGCCGCCCTCGGGGACGTCGTAGAGATCGCAGTTGAAGGCGAAGGAATCGAAGGGCTCGAGCCTCAGGAAGTTGCGCCTCTGGGCGCTGGTGAGCACCTTTGGGACGGGTATGAGGAGCTGGGCCTCCCTCCAGCTCTGCCGCTTGATGAAGCGGCTGTCCTCGATGGTCGTGGAGAACTGGTAGTGATCCATCGGCTCCTTGGGCCCGGTCCTGTAGTTCAGGTGCAGGAGCCCTGGCAGGCCCCTGAAGACGATCTCGGTCGAGGGGGTGTCCTGGAGGGCTAGCACTATGAGGCTGTCCTCCTCCACGCTGTCAAGGATCCCCTTGTAGGAGATGGTGTGGCTGTCCTCGTAGATCTCAAGGATGAAGTTGGCCTGCCTTGAGACCGCCTTGGTGATGATCTCCCAGATGGCGAGCGGGTTGGATATAGACGACCAGCCCTGCCTTTGGGACTTCTTGCGTTTGCGGTATTGGTAAACGGCGACCACAAGGCCTACCAGGATGAGTGCCGCGAGTATGGTGGTGGCCAGCCAAACGTCCGATACCGGCACTTCCGCGGGCTTTGAGAAGCCCGCCTGGACCTGTGCCAGGTTGTCGGCTGAGTTGGCGGCGGCCATCGTTACTAAGTGCATATGTGCGCCTTTGGCCCTTAGGACAGGTTGAAGGTGCCGTTGGGCATGGCGAAGAACTCTATGAGTTTGTCGATGGTGCGCTGGGCGTCGGTGCTGGGGTCGATGAACTTGAGGCCGTTTTCCAGAAAGGAGGTTGTCTGGCTGTTCTTGGCCCACATCACGACCGCCTTGAGGCCGACGTTCTTTATCCCTTGGTCCATCATGGCCTTGGGCATCTCTATGGAGATGTTGTATTCCTTGCCGGCCTGGAGCTTGCGGTCGCCCATCAGGAGGAGCCCCTCCCGGTGGATGTCCACCATGCGGCCCAGCTCCTTGTCGGTCGCGACGTCCCTCACCTTGAGGTAGTAGATGAGCTCGCGCCTCTCCATATTTCTCTTCTCGGACAAAACAAAGCCTTGGGCCATCCTATGGGCCTTCCTTTCCGGGGCTGGGAACCGTTCCTGGCAGGCCCCCATGAACAGGGGGATGGGGGACGCCAAAGCCATGCTCTCTTGACAGATCGCAAAAACGGCCGGTAATTCAGGGCAATAAGCGAGAATTACCTTTGAATTTCCCTGATTCGCCTAAAAGTTATTCCCCGCGGCGCCGCTGCCGCGGCCCCGCGGCCTCAGAACGAGGCACCCCTTGGCGGGGCGGGCCCGAAAGACGGGGCCCCAACTAAAAATTATACCCAGGCGTATTCAAAAAACAAACAAAAAGTGACGTTGCCATTTCCCCGGCCCCAGGCCACAACATAAGGGGCCATTGGGGACCCTGGGGCCCATCGGCGCCGCTTCCATGGCCCTGAGTGATGCTTTTTCCAGGGCTTGACGGGCTGCGGGCCCGATGGGTCAATGGGCCCAAGGATAGCCCCAAGGACGGCCCGGAAGGCGGCCCTGGGGGGGCCCGCAGGGCCCCCCCAGGGCGGGAAAGGCCGCCCCTAGTCCTTGGTGTTCACGAACACAAGCTCCGGCTTCTTGATGAAGACCTTGGTGTCAGGGGGGATGCTCTCCGTCAGCCAGACGTTCCCGCCTATGACCGAGCGGGCCCCTATGAGCGTCTCCCCGCCCAGGATGGTGGCGCCGGAATAGACTATCACGTCGTCTTCGAGCGTCGGGTGCCTTTTTGCGCCCCTGAGGCTGACGCCCGCGTCCCTGGGAAGCGACAGGGCCCCCAAGGTCACGCCCTGGTAGAGCCTTACCCCCTCGCCTATGATCGTGGTCTCGCCCACCACAACGCCCGTGCCGTGGTCTATGAAAAAACTCTTTCCAATGCTCGCCCCGGGGTGGATGTCTATGCCCGTGCGCCCGTGGGCGTACTCGGTCATCATGCGGGGAAGGAAGGGCACCTTGTTGACCCAGAGCTCGTGGGCTATGCGGTAGACCATGGTGGCGTAAACGCCCGGGTAGCAGAATATGATCTGGTCCAGGTAGTCTCCCGCCGCAGGGTCGCCCACCTTGGTCGCCTCCACGTCGGATGCCAGGATAAGCCTCAGGGCCGGGAGCTTGCCGAGGATATCGAGCGCGATGTCCTGGGCCAGCTCCGTGCAGTTGGCGCACTCCCCATGGTGGCGCATGTGCTCGTGGCGTATGGCGTGGGCCACCTCGTTGTACAGGACCGAGTACAGGTGGCTAAGGTGCTGGCTGGTGCCGGAGCGCACGTTGAACTCGCTCGCGGGCTGCCTGGACTCGAAGAAGCCCGGGAAGATGACGAACCTGACCAGCTGGCATATAAGCTCCACGGTCTCGAAGGTGGGCCGCGGCAGTATGGTCACGTACTCGAAGGCCTGGAGCCCCTTGCGGACCTCCATGAGCTCGTCCGTCACCGCCTTAATCCTCGGGACGACCTCGTGAGTGTATCTCGCCTCGTCCTGCTTGAAGATGCAGCGAGGGCCAAAATCGGATGGGGTCTTGTCCATTCCGAACCTCCCAGCGGGCCTCATTTTTCTGGTGTCGGCCCTTCACGCGCCCCGGAATGGGGTCAAGAAGGCCGCCGGGGTCCTGGGCCACCGGCGGCATAGATTCTAGCACAGGGGCAGGCGGGCATTGAAGCGTCCCCGATCCGCCCCGAACCCGCCCGGGGGCCCTTCCGGGGCCCCCGGGCGGGGTTGCTTTGCGCAACCGCTTGAAGTTTTTGGGGCGGACGCCCCTGGCCCTTGGGGCTGCCGCCCTAGCCTTTGGAGGCGTCGATTGCGCCACCAGTGGCATGCCCAGGGGCATCGTCCGGGGCAGCGGCATCGCCAATCGCCAGGGCCTCGGCCTTTTGGCCCACTTGGGCGGCCGACGCGGCGGCCCCGAGCGGGGCAGCCAAGGGGGTTTCCGCGGGGGTTTCCGCGGGGGTTTCCGCAGGGGTTTCCGCGGGGGTTTCCGCGGGGGAATGCCCGAGAGCGGGGGCGTCCGCCCCCGCTGCCTTTGGCCTTGGGGTGTAGTTGCATTGCCCGTCAAGGGGCGGGGGGCTGTCCATGCCGTCAAGGAGCCGGAACTTGGTGGGGTCCGCGGTCTTGGCCACGGCCGCCTGCTCCTCCCTCTCCTTTTGGGGGACCCCGAAGAAGCGCAGGATGGAGTCGAAGACCCTCAATGCCGCCTCGAACTCCTCGGCCACAACCTCGTCGGCCCCTAGGTTTTCCAGGAGGGCGATGTTCAGCATGAACCTTGTGCGGGCGATTATGTGGAGCCCGGGGTTCAGGGACCTCGCCTGGGCTATTATCCTGCGGGTGGCGACCGGATCCGGGATGGTAATCACGAGGATCCTCGCCTCCTTTATGTGGACGTGGAGCAGGATGTGCTCGGAGGCCGCGTCGCCAAAGAAGAGCGGCTCCCCCAGCTTCCTGAAATTCTTGACGCTGGAGGGGTTCATGTCTATCACGTAGTAGGGCCTGCAGATGTAGCGGCAGGCCCTGGCCACGGCCTGGCCGGCAACGCCGAACCCCACCACCACGGCGTGATCCTTGGCCTCAGGGGCCTTCTCCGGCGGGGAGCTGTCCTCAAGATCGGCGAACTTGGGTGAGACCATCCGGCCCAGGGCAATGGAGAGCGGCGTCATGGCCATGGTGATGACCGTGATGTTCAAAAACATCTTCATGGCCTCGTCGTTCATGAGCCCTTGGTTCGAGCCCATGCTGGCCAGCACGAAGGCGAACTCGCCCACCTGGCAGAGGCTGAAGCCTATCAGCACCGACACCCTGGGCGAGAGCCCGATGAGCCTCATGGCGAGGGTGGTGGTGAGCAGGTTGAAGATCATTATGCCTATCGCCAGCTGTATGGTCGAAAAGGGGTGGCTCGCGAGGTAGCCTATGTCCATCCTCAGCCCGATCGAGACGAAGAAGAAGCTGGTGAAGACGTCCCGCATGGGGAGCACGGAGGAAATCGCCTGGTAGGCGTACTGGGAGCCGGCTATGATGAGGCCCGCGAGGAAGGCCCCCAAGGCCATTGACAGCCCCGCCCTCTCCGTCAGGAAGGCCGTGCCCAGGCAGATGAGGGCCACGGTGAACATGAAGAGCTCGTTGGAGCGGGTCTGGGAGACTTTCAGCATGAGCCAGGGTATGACCCAGTTGGCAAGGATGTAGACCAGGACCAGGATGATCACCACCTTGGCTATTACCAGCCAGAATGGATCCGAGCCCCCTTTCCCGGCCATGTAGGGGACAAGCAGCACTAGGGGCACCACCGCCAGGTCCTGGAAGACCAGGACCCCCAGGGCCCCCCTTCCGTGAGCCGAGTCCATCTCGCCCCGCTCCTGGAGAAGCTTCAGGACGATTGCCGTGGACGAAAGGGATATGAGCATGCCGTAGAGCAGGGCCTCGTTCCAGGGGAAGCCCCCTATTAACATACCCAAGGGCAAAGCCAGGGCTATGGCTATGCCCATCTGTAGCCCTCCCCCCATGAGCACCAGCTTCTTCATCTTGAGGAGGCTCTGGATGGAGAACTCCAGCCCGATGGTGAAGAGGAGCAGCACCACCCCCAGCTCGGACAGGGCCTCCACCTGGTGCGGGTCGGTCAGGAGCTTCAGCCCCGAGGGCCCCACCAAGATGCCAGTTATGAGGAAGCCCACGATGGCGGGCATCTTGAGCCTCAGGCCGAAATAGATGAGCCCCACGGCCAGGGCCAGGAGCACGAGAACCTTGCTTATGAGGATATCCGTAGGCATTGGCGAAAACTGTCTGTCCCTTCGTCCTGAAAAAGCACTGGGGTAAAAAGTTAGGTGAAATCAGCTAAAAAAGAAGGAGCCGCCCGCGAAAGGCCTCTCAGCCGGAAAACCCGGCCACCGGTCCTTGCGAAAGGCCGATATTCGCCGTAAAACGCCGTAAAACGCCAATAAACGCCATAAAACGCCATAAAACGCCATAAAACGCCGTAAAACTACCACGGTGCCTAAATATTGGCGGCGGGCCTTGGCTTGCTGGGCCTTCCGGGCGTCCCGCCCGGAAGGCCTTCCAGGCCCTGGCGTCATACCCCGCTACTGCAAAGGGCCCTTACTCGGCCACGGCCCTTATGAGGGCCTTCCCTATGGAGAAGGCCTGGCCCACGAAGTCGCCCACCTTGTAATAGCCGGCACCGTCGTAGACCAAGGGGTTGACCTTATGGATGTCGAGCGAGCCGTCCTCGGCCAAGACCTCGGGGTCCGCCTTGACGTCCATTATCTGGCCCACGAAAAGGGTGTGGGTGCCCAGCTCCACGGTCTTGAATAGCCTCAGCTCGGCTATGACCGGGGCCTGCTCCACGTAGGGGGCGTCCACCAGGGGGCTTTTTACAGGGGTCAGGCCCGAACGGGCGAACTTGTTCACCTGCCGCCCGGAGGTGAGCCCCGCGAAATCGGTCTGCAAGGCGAGCTGCACGCTGGGGAAGCTCACGGTGAAGGCCCTGTGGTTGAGGATTCCGTCGTGGCTCATCCTGGTGGGCCTCACGGACACCCCCAAGAGCGGGGGATCCGAGCAGAGGATCCCGCCCCAGGCGGCCGTCATGATGTTGGGGTTGAGGTTGGCGTCGTAGCTCCCCACCAGGTAGGCTGGGAGCGGGAAGGCTATGGTCTTGGGGCCAAGGGAAGTCTTCATGCGTGACCTCTTGTTATGTCCGGGCCGTCATGACACGGGTTGGTCGAACCATTTGGGCGCGTTCATTTGGCGCGTTCATTTGGCGCGTTCGTTGGGCGCGTTCGTTGGGCGCACTAGCCGAGCCCGGCTCCCGGGCTCGGGACGCCGGTGGGGTTCTTTGCATGCCTGATAATGCGAAATGCCTAAAAATGCCAATATTATAAATCTATATACAATATAGTGTATACAGTTCCTGGCAACACGATCTGTATCGGGATTTTTAGGGATTTCGGCTGCCCGCAAGGTCCTACCGCCTGCCTGGCGGCCGGGCGCCAATCATTATACTTTATTTAGTCCCTTTTTTGCCGAAAAGCTCCCAAATCCTGTAAGGGAGGCTAGGATCCCGCAAGCGGCGCCACCTTGGGCGGAAGGCGGAAGGCGGAAGGCGGAAGGGCATGTCCGTTTCCAGGGCACCCGCATGATCCCCGCATGCTTTTACGCGGCCTCAAAATTGCTGTTTACAGAGGGCCCGAAATGCTCTATACTCTGCTTCCGTCGAAAGGCCCGGGCCTTGGTCGCCCCGGCCAAGGCCCGGGCCTGCTTGCCGCTCCCAAGGGGGCCAAAAAGCCCCCGCCAAACAAGTTTCGCGCCATTAGCTCAATGGTAGAGCAAATGACTCTTAATCATTAGGTTGGAGGTTCGAGCCCTCCATGGCGCACCACGGTCAAATGCGGCACCTTAAGGTGCCGAGCCCCTAAACAGACAACCCGCCAGGATCTTAGTCCGGCGGGTTTTTTGCGTCCGGCTGCGGGTTTTTGCCTTTGCCGGGAAGCGCCACCTGGCCCTCGCATGGGGCTTAATCGTTGATTTTGAAGGCTTTGCCCAGGGCGCGCGGATAGCCTAAGCCACCGAGCCATTGACGGAGCGGCCGATAGGTTGGCTGCCGGTTTGGGGCCGGTTTGGGGCCGGTTTGGGGCCGGTTTACGGCAGGTCTCGCGTGCGCCGCACGGGATTGGGAATCGGGATTGGGAATGGCTTCGGCCTGCAGGCTGGGAAGGGAATGCATGCCCAAATGACGCGGGATTCCTTTAGGGATTGTGCCAGAGAAGCATCTCCAGCTTGTAGTCGGTTATCTCGAGGTACATCCCGTCCGTGCCCCTGAAACCCTCAAGATATTCGTCCAACTCCCCTTCGTCTGGTTCCACCCCGAAGTTGTGGAGCATGCAGAGGGCGCTGTCCTTGATATGCGCGAGCTTTTGGGGGACCCGCCATTTGCCCGTCACCGGAACGGAGGTGGGCCGTATCCCGCGGCCGGCAAGCCATGCCCCCAGGGTGGGACCCTCCCGCTGGTAGGTCGGGGTCACGGAGTACCTGTCGTAGAGACCGGCCATTATCTGGGACTGGAACCTCTCGGTGGGGACCACCGCCACCACCTGGGACCCGGCCAGGCCGACAAGCTTCCCGCGGCCCTCTTCCGAGCCTATGGCCGGGCTCATGGAGCAGAAGACAATGTCCGGCCTTACCGGCACCCGGAAGTCCAGCCAGTCGGAATTCACGGCCACTATGTTCCTGAGCCTCGCCTTTCGGGCATCCTCCCGCAGGATGTCCAGCATCCTTTCGGATATGTCCACGGCTATCACCTTCCTGGCCTCCATCGCCAAGCGGATGGTGAACATGCCGGTGCCGCAGCCCACGTCGAGGGCCACGGCGTTCCGCATGGACGCCCCGTTTTCACTGGCAAGCGACAGCAGGGAAGCCTCGTAGGTATCCTCGCCAGGTGAGTATCTTGGGAAGGTGGCGGCCTTCCTGTCCCAGAATTCCCTTGGGTTTGATATGGCTTTGGGTACGGTCGGGGAGCCCTCGCCTGATTGTGCCAAATCTTGTCGCAAATCACTTACTCCTTGGATGCGGAAACCCCCGGGGAGTCACCTTGGCCGCATCCTTATTGTGACGATTGTACAGTGCGGGGGCCCATAGTCAAGCGGCGGAAGGGGCCACAAAAGCCAAGCCCCGCCAAGAAAAGCCCCTCCTTCGCGCATATGGCATCGTTTGGGCGAAGAGGCTTTTGCGCAGCTGGGTTTTATATTGGATCAAACTTGACAAAAGACCCGCAAGGCCCCTCCCTGGCCCGAGCATGCATGGGGCGGCTCGGGGTGCCGTCCGGCCAAAGCCCCCAAAGGCGGGATTTTCCCTCTGACGGCACGCCCAGAACCCAATCGAGCCATGCCGGGAAAATTAGCCGCAAAGCCTGCGAAGTCCGCAAAGCGCGACAGGCGACGCAAGTGCCAGTTGCAAGCAAAAGGGGGAACGCTTTGCTTTCGCCTTTAGAAAGTCCGCGGACAGAAAGATAATAAAAAAAACCAAAAACAGCTTGCGCGCGACAAAATGGACCCCAAGAGCCTCGGGAAGTTTTCCGTGACATGAGGACGGGCACTCTAACAAGACTTTCAGCAAAACCGCCTTCAAGACCGGCGGTTTTTTTTGTGGCGGCTTTTCACCAAAGAATGGGCTTATCCCAAAATATCTAAGATAAGGGACCGGGCTCTAAAAAAAATCCAAGTGCTCCCAAAATATTATTGCAGCATAAAATTGATGTCAATCTATTTTCTTGGGAATGGCCCTTGGCAGCTCACTGGGAATGGCTTTCCATGGGGAGGCGAGAGGTGGCAAATAAAATCCCATGGGAATGGCTGCCTCTGTGTCTGTAGGGCCCTTTAAAGGCCTTCCAGGGGCCTTGCAGGGGCCTTTCTGACCTTTCCTGGATCTTTGGCTCTTCTTTGGCCTTCTTAGGCCTTCTTGGGCCAAAGTTGTTATTCAGAGGAGCCGTTGCGGCCACGACAAAGGGGCCTCAAGGCGCTTTTTGGGCCCTCAACTGGCCCCATGCCCGGGGTTGCAAAAAAAATAATGACGTGAAAAAGTCATTTAGCTACAATATATGGTAGTCATAATAAATTTTATGAATAATAGTGGCATAACGACAGCCCCAAAACCCCCTGTTGGATGGCCTTTTGCCGCATTATACAAAGGAAATAGGGCATTTCGCCGCTTGTGGCGGGACTTGCGTTAGACGAAAAAAAATACTTCTAATAACGAACTGGATAAAGCATAATGGATCCATAAATGCCATCCCCACCAGGGGCAAACTGCGGCGGCAAGCCAGCATCCGGCGGCAAGTAGGCAACTGGCGGCAAGCCAGCACCAAGCGACAAGCCGGCATCCGACGGCAAGTCGGGATCCGACGGAAAGCCGGCAACTGGCGCTAAGCCAGCATCCGATGCCAAGCCGGCATCCGACGGCAAGGCAGCATTTCGGCGGCCAGCCAGCATCCGGAAGCAACCCAGCATACGGAACCAAGCCGACATCCGAGGGGAAGCCGGCATCCGACGGCAAGGCAGCATCCCGGCGGCCAGCAGGCATCCGGCGGCAGGCCGGCTTCCGATGCAAGCCAGCATCCGGCGGCAAGTCGGCAACTGCCGGGAAGCCGGCATCCGATGGCAAGTAGGCAACCGGAGGAAAGCCAGTATCCCGGCGGCAAGCAGGAAACTGGCGGAAAGCCAGTATCCCGGCGGCAATTGGGCAACCGGTGGCAAGCCAACATCCACCGCAAGGCCGGCATCCGACGGCATGGCGGCACCCCGGCACAGACCCAAAAACGCTTCTGCTCACGATGGCCCGCTTGGTCATCAATCCATGAATAGGGGGGATTTCATTTAAAAAAGGCACAAAATGTACCCAAGCATGCATTCGGTACCATCGTTTTTGCGCAAGACGAAATTACGATGGGATTTGTTTGTGCGTTTTGCCAGGAGGACGGCATTGTCCAAAAGACTGAAGAAAGCTATTTTTTACGAACCTTAGATTGCACTTGAGCGGCCAGGCACACGATGCCTAGCGGAAGACGTAGGGAAAAGCGGAGCCGATGAGTGTGTTGCACCAAACAACAAGAGATATGCGGATTTTCGGGAAGCTAAGCTTCGTCAAGAAAAGGGATGTAGTTATGAAGCGTAGTGATAGCACGCTTGGGATGAGAGTATTGACAGGATCAAAATTTTGCTTTATTAAGATTCTTTATTGTGCTATGTATTGTGGTACATCGGCTTTGGAACTATTGGATTCTTCGTAGCTCCGAAGTTCCCACACGGTATTCAAGCCTTACCATGTGGGTCAGCGCCTGACACGAATTAGAAAATTTAAGCGATTGACGCTGACGAATCAGCAAAAAGGCTTTACAGTCAACCCAAAAACAAAAACGAAGCAACCAACAACTATGACCACAACCGGAAAAAACGATCAAATCGTAACAATCGAGATTGACAAAATCTCCCCGGATCCAGGACAGCCCAGGAAATATTTCGATCAGGTGCATTTGGATAACCTGAAGCATTCGATCGAAACCATTTCACAGCTTGAACCCATCCTTGTCAGGCATGACCACAGCAAGCCCGATCACTACGTAATTGTGGACGGCGAGCGTAGGTGGAGGGCCCTCAAGGAATTGGAGTTCACCGAAATAAAATGCAGGATAGTAGCCCTGGAATCCGATGACTACGAAATAATCTCCCTCACCCAGAACATCCACCGGGAGGATCTGCTGCCAATCGAGAAGGCATTGGCGGTCGCGAAACTCTTGCACAAAATGAAGGGGGAGAACGAAAAAGTAAGGCAAAGGCAGCTCATCAAGAAAGTCAACCTTTCCGAGACCTACATCTCGGAGCTGCTCAAGATCAGCACCCTCGAGGAAGAGATCAAAAAAGAGGCTATCAAGTCCAACCTTTGGTCAGGGGCCAAGCTTCTGCATCTTTCCAAAATCAAGGACAAAGAGGAAAGACGGAGGAAATTCGAGGAATTGAAGGAAAAAATATCAAAAAAAATCGAGAAGAAGATTACCCCCACGCCTGGGCGTGACAGGAGCGGCCGGAGCATGCTTGAACGGCACGAGAAGTCGTTGCTCCGCAACGCAGACACGCTATACAAGCGCTTGGAGGAGCTGACAAAGCACCTTCACAAGACGGAAATCAACAACTCTGAACTGATGATTCTCGATGACATCCAGGCAAAGCTGTCGAACATATCGGTTTTGCTAAAGGGATTCATGCCACCCAGAGAAGACAAATAACCCTTAACAATAAATAACCCAACAGCAATGATAAAACTCTCCGACGATGACATAAAGGCGATAACATATTGCCTCAGACATCGCATACCATTGCCGGATAAGTATCGCTACATCCTGTTCGAGAACAATAAAGAAGTGGAATTGGTTTGGAACGGGAAAAACAAGAAAACTTACAAAAAGGTTTTTCCTTTTCAGTTCATAGAGCAATCGGATTCCTTCTTGGGAAAAGACATAGCGAAACGCACCCTGTTCGATGATCCCCCCAAGAATCCGCTGAAGGACGACGGCTGGGCGAACAAACTTATCCAAGGAGACAACAAAGCTGTCATCTCATCGTTGAAGAGCGGACCCCTTAGGGAAGAAATCAAAAAACATGGTGGCATAAAGCTAATTTACATCGATCCCCCTTTCGACGTGGGCGTGAATTTCACGATTGGCATCGAAATTGGCGACGAAAAAGTCAAAAAAGACCCAAATGTCCTCTCTGAACTGGCATACAGCGACATCTGGGGCTACGGAAAAGATTCCTTCCTTAACATGATTTACGAACGCTTGCGGCTCATGCATGAGCTGCTAAGTGAGGATGGGAGTCTGTATCTGCATTGCGACTGGCACATTAATGGCCATATTCGGGAGATTCTGGACGAAATCTTTGATCCGGGGAATTTCATAAACGATATCATATGGTATTACCCCGACAAGATACCGTCAGGTATATCACGACTTCCCCAAAACCATGACGATGTGTTCTTTTATGCAAAGAACAAAGCCAAAAAGCAATACAACACCTTGAAAATCCTCAGAGACGTGCCCAGGAAGATGGCCAGGAAAGTATGGAATGCGGCCTTAAAAAAGTGGAGGGGCTACGAGCGCGACGATAATGGGAACTTAATATATGACATCTGCGAAGACAAGATGGCGGACGATGTTTGGATAGTTCCCGCAGCTCCCGTTGTAAGGGGCCCGGAAAACCTGAATTACCCGACCCAAAAACCTGCGGAAATCTTAAGACGGATAATCGAGATGTCCTCAAAGCCCGGCGACATTGTTGCCGACTTTTTCATTGGGTCTGGGACCACTGCCGCGGTTGCTGAGACCATGGGCCGCAAGTGGATTGGGAACGATTTGGGCAAATTCGCAATACATGTCGCAAGAAAGAGAATACTTGCGCTCCATGAGGAGTTTAGAAAAGAAAATATCCCTTACAGACCATTCGAGATCCTTAAATTGGACAATCGCCCTCAAACCCTTTTTTTCCAAGCAAACACCAACCCGCTTGAGCAAAAAGAGGAAAAGCTGATAGAAAAGCGCAAGAAAAGGGCCCTTAGCGCGATATTGGATGCGTACCTTGCCGAAAATACCAGCGATTTGGGCATGTTCCAAGCAGTCAAGGGCGACAGGGTGGTCTATGTAGCGGACTTAGGTACCCCGCTCACGAAGGACATTTTTCAAAAAATACTAAAAGAGTGCGTAAAGATCGGTATAGATAAGATCGATGTCCTTGCCTTTGAATATGGTTTAGGGTTATTCCCGAAAATATACGATGAGATGACTGCCAAAGGCGTGGATTTGGCAGCCAAGCTCATACCGCAGGATTTATTCCGTAAATACCATCACAAGGATTACAAACCGTATTTCCGAGAGGTATCTTTCATTAATGCAGTACCGCATTATAAGAAAAATAGCCTTTCAATCGAGCTTACCGACTATTCATGCTTTTACTCGCAGGACAATATACATCCCTCCGATCTTAGGAATAACTCAACCTTGATAAAGGTCCATAAGGGCCAAGTGGTAAAGATTACCAAGGATGCAGAAGGCAGGCTAAAAACCGAAAAACTTACCAAAAGCTGGAGCGATTGGATCGACTATTGGGCGATAGATATCGGTTGCAAGCAAAATGGCAAGGCCTTAAAAGGCAATGGCGATTTTGAAGGATCCTTCGCCCAAGACTTCTTTTTCACCAACACTTGGCATGCCTTCAGATTCAAGCAAAACCGCAAAATAGAACTCCAAAGCCCTTTTTTCAACTACTCCCCGGCAAGTGTCAAAAAAGTAGCGGTCAAGGTCATAGACATCCTCGGAAACGAATCCCTGATGTTCATCGACATCAAACACTAAAAGGCCGCCCCTCCTATTCGCCCTAACCCCCCCTAATTCCCCCTAAACATTGGCATTCCCGCAATTGTTGGGCCCCGGAAAGCAAGCCCTGCGCCCTAAGCGCTTGCTAAGGAAGCCCCTCCCCTTTTAGCCCCCGTCCTCACAACCCACGCAGACGACCCCAAGGCCCGCGATTTCCCGTTTGCCCTGGCTTAGCCAGGGCTTAAGGCCCCAAAACCCGTATCCCGGCCCTGGCGCCGACCAAGATGTGAAAGAGGCAAAGTGTGAGTGCCCGCTTGCCAGCCCGGATGGCACATTAGTTAAAATTATTTTCTTGTACACATATATTGGTGTTTTATAAAGGCATGGCCTCCCGGCCCAAAGGCCCCAAGGACACAAAAGGGACAAAAAAATCCCGAAAACCACAAAGTTTCCGGGACAGCGGCCAATGCGGGGCGATCGCGGGTTCTCGCCTATTTCGGATTCGCAGGGTGTTTTAAGGTTGGCTCCTCAGGACGGACTCGAACCGCCGACCCGGTGGTTAACAGCCACCTGCTCTACCAACTGAGCTACTGAGGAACGTCTTCCTTCGAGGAAGCGGCGGGATTGCCCACGCCGCAAAAAACAAAGGGCATTCTACTCAAAGGCCGTCCAGGATGTCAACAAAAAACTGGGCTTTCCACGGCGCCGGAGCCAAAGGCCAGGGGCCGGTTGCTGGCTTCTTGGGGCAAAGGGACCTTGAGGCTTGCGGCCTATGCCTCCGACTTCCCCTCGTCGCCCTCGCCCTTGGCCTCGCCATCCCCCTCGGGCTTGGCTGGCTCGGGTTCAATCTCCTTGAAGTCTTCCTTCTCGAGGATGACCTCGGCAGCCACGTCGGCCTCCTTGACGGTCGCGTCCTGGATGCCGTCCAACTTCTCCTGGTAGGCCAGGGCCTCCGCCTGGTAGCGGCTCGCCTCAGAGGGCGACGAGAAGTCCAGGAAGGCCCCGCTGCGGTCCTTCTTCTCCTCCCAGCCGAAATAGGTGACCACCGCGCCGACCCCTATGATGGCGAGGGGCGCAAGGGCCTTGATGAGGGCCCAGAGGTACTCGAACCAGACCACGAAGAGGACTAACCCGCCAATCATTATGACGGCGCCGGTCAATAGCAAAGCTGGCATATGCTCTCCAGAGTGTGTTTTTTGGCTTGCGGCGTTCCGTGGCCTTGCGGCCCGCAAGGGCCAGGCGGCCCCATTGTCCGTCCCTTGTCGGCTGACTGTGATGATTCCCCTAGCGGGGCCGGGGCGGGGCCCCTAGGGCCTCTTCCCGCATTCGGTGCAGAGCCCGTCGGGCCCTATTATGCCTATGCAGCTTTCGTCGGAGCAGAGCTGGCGCCTCTTCTTGCCTTGGGTGCTTTGCTCCTTTAAGAGCTTCTTGCCGCAGTGGGGGCAGAACTTCGCCCAGAGCGGGGCAGGCTCCTTGCATGCCGGGCAGGGGTCGGACGCTATGTCCGCCCCGCATTCTTCGCAGGTAAGTTTCATAAACCCTCGTGCGGGGTTAGATCCCCCGCGCCGGTCCCCGGCGCGGGGTTTTTGACCCCGCTTTCTAAGACGTGGACCCCAGGGAATGCCGGCCCGGGGCTCCCCTTGGTGCCCCGGGCCCTGCCCTTGGCCCGGAAAGTTGCTGCCATGGGCTGGATTTTTTCCGTGGGAGTTTGTAGTGGCGCGCGGCAATGGCGCAAGACGGCCCGGCTGGAAAGAGCCCCGCTCCGGGAACATGTCACAATATACATCAAAAAACCCGCTCAGCAAAGGGCCGCGGTCATTAATGTCGGGAGTGGCGCCAGTGGTGGCGCCTTGCTCCCTTGGCAAAGGGGCGGCCATTGACGGAGAATTATTACTAGAGTATAATGCATGGCAATAATACTTAATTATATGCTAGTTGTTAAATAATTTATAAATATAACCATTGCTATCGGACTCTGCCTGAATTATGGCTGAGGTACTTTGTTCCGCCACGCTGTTCCGCCACGCTGTTCCGCTACGCTGTTCAGCCACGCCGTTAAGGCAGGCCCTATGCCTGCCGCCCCCTCCGGCCTTGGGCCCAAGGCCCAAGCCAAGGCCCGCCCGGCTGCCAATACCTGAAAGCCGAGGCCAGGCAAGCTTGGAAACAGGTATATGTTTGTGTTACCATTAATGGCCTTTGTTAAGCCCAACTGACAAACCAGGCCACTCCCCTTAACGGGACTTGGCCCAACAGGCCCAAGGCCCGGCACCCCTAAAACACCCCGGCCTTTTGCCCGCCCGCCATTTTCCCGTCGGAGGTCCATTCCAGTGAAGCGCATCCCGGTGGATCAGGCGAAACCAGGGCAGATACTGGCCGAGAGCATCGCGCGCCACGACGGGGTGCTGCTCGCGAACCAAGGCTCCGAGGTCTCCGAGGGCCTGCTCAGGATGCTGGTGCGCCTGAACGTCGACACCATCGTCATCGAGGAAGAGGAAGGGCGCACCGAAGAGGAAATCCGGGCCTCGCACGGGGAAAACCTGTCCAGGCTCGACAGGGCCTTCAGGAGGGTGGGCGGCCAGCCCGTGCTCATGGCCCTGAAGAAGACCTTGGCGTTCCTTTCCAAAGAGGAGATGGAGAAGGGCATCTTCGCCCTGAGGGAGTCCCAGGAAAAGGGAGCCGACGAGGCCCAGGCCGCAAACGGCACCCAGCCGGAGGAAGGCCAGGGGGAGGCCGTGTCCCCCCCGCCAAAGGCGGGGGCCAAGGCAAGCAAGCGCCAAGGCAAGGATCAGGCCAAGGATCAGGTCAAGGACTAGGGCCCGGGGGCAGAGCCCCCGGGCCCTGGGGCGATCACAGACAGGAAAGGGCTAAGACTTGTCCCCAGACCCGAACATATCCGACAGGATGCAGGCCAAAAAGGAGGTGCGGAGGATAAAGAACCTCCCCACCGTCCCCGGCATAGTCGCGAAGATCTCCCGCATGGTGGAAAACCCCGACACCTCAGTCGCCGACGTGGGAAGGCTCATATCCCAGGACCAGGTGCTGTCAGCCAAGGTCCTGAGGATGGCCAACTCCGCCTTCTTCGGCATGTCCAGGAAGATAAGCTCCATCTCCCAGGCGCTCATAATACTGGGCTTCGAGGTGGTTAAGGGCCTGGTCCTCACAAGCTCGGTCTTCGACATGATCCAAAAAAGCATGGCCGGGCTCTGGGAGCACTCCATAGGCTGCGCGGCTGCTTCCGGGGTGATAGCCGCCCACCTGGGCCGCGACGACGCGGAGGAGGTGCTGGTGGCGGGCCTGCTCCATGACCTTGGGAAGGTGGTGCTCGCGCTTAACCTCCCGGAGGAGATGAAGCTGGTGCAGGACAAGGTCGCGGAAGAAGACCTTTACTTCTACGAGGCCGAGAACAAGGTCCTGGACTTCGACCACGCCGAGATCGGCCAGTGGCTGGCGGAGCACTGGAACCTGCCAGAGAGCCTGGCCGAGCCCATGCGCTTCCACCACAAGCCGGAGAAGGCGGTGCTCAAGCCGGAGTGGACGGCCATAGTCCACATAGCCGACATACTGGTAAGGGCCAAGGGCTTCGGAAACGGCGGGGACGACATGGTCCCCGACATCTCCATGGCCGCCTGGGATATTCTTGGCCTCAGGAAGGTGGACTTCCTGCCCATACTAGAGAAGCTCGAGCCCAAGCTGAGCAGCCTCAATGACCTGACCGCGCTGAACTGATGAAGTCGGGTCTTTTTTCCCACGAGGGCACCCGGGCCCACTGCAAGCTCTTCTACGCCCTGACCTTCGCAGGACTCGCCCTGTTCCTTGACATCCTCACGAAGCAGCTGATCCTGAGGAACCTTGTCATGAACGAGGCCAGGGAGGTGACCGGCTTCCTCAACATGGTCCTGGTCATGAACAGCGGGGCGGCCTTCAGCCTCTTCTCCGGGCAGGGTGCGGGGCAGGGCGTCAAGATGGCCCTGTTGTCGGTAGTCGCCATGATACCGATAGTCATCCTCTACCGCATGTCGCCCCACAACCAGAGGCTGCAGCCCGCGGCCCTGGGCGCCATCCTGGGCGGGGCCGTGGGCAACATCCACGACAGGCTTCGCTACAACGCCGTGGTGGACTTCCTGGACTTCCACATCGGGACCAGGCACTGGCCCGCCTTCAATGTCGCGGACGTGGCGGTGGTGGCGGGGCTGGCTCTGTTCACCTTATCGCTCGCACTGGGGCTCAGGAAGCCCAAAGGATCCCCCAAGAAGGGATCCCCCGACAAAAACACCTAGCCGGGGACCCCCCAATTGACCCTCATCCTGATAAACGAGTCCAACATGGCCGCGGCCGACTGCATGGCCGACACGCTCAAGGGTGCCGGCTACGAGGCCAGGGCGACGGACAACCAGACCGAGGCGCTGGCAATCTACCAGGAGCGCAGGCCGGATCTCGTCTTCACCAACCAGTACCTATCGGCCGGAAACGGCATCAACTTCCTGAAGGCGGTCAAAAAGCTGGACCCTGGGTCCCTTGTGGTGTTCGTGACCGGGCTCGGGAGCGAGACCTTGGCCAGGGAAGCGATGCTCGCCGGGGCCTTCGACTACGTCGTCAAGAACATGGGCTTCTACAACGATCTGCCCAAGCTCGCGGAAGACTACCTGAGACGGCACCAGGACGGGCTCCTGGCCCGGCGCAACGAGGAGGCGAAGGTTCGGCTCGCGGGCCAGGTGGAGCTCGCTGGCTGGCTGGACCACAACTTCAAGAACATCCTGTCCGCGACCATGGGATCGCTCGCGCTCATAGACTTCTCGGACGATGGGCAGAGCCTTGGGAAGAAAAAGGAGTTCCTGAAAGACGGCCTTGACTCCATCCGCACGGCGGTGGGGCTCCTCGACAGGCTCTCCCAGATGGACGCCGCCGGAAAGGAGGCGGACGCCGCTAGGGTCCTTGTCTCCCAGGCGGCCGACGCCGCCTGGGAGTCCATCAAGGAAACGGTCGCCAAAAGCCCCCCCGAGGAGTCCAGGACACTCGCGGAGCTCATACCCAAGGTCAACTTCGTGAACGACTCCAGGGGCCTGGAACCCCAGAACGTCGTCTACGACGACCTTTTCACCATCTACCATGCCCTTGAGATGAACGCCCTGGAGGCCCTCATCCAGTGCGCCGGCACGCCCACCATCACGGTCACCGCGTGGCGCGACGGCCAGTACCTGGTGTCCGAGGTCAAGGACAACGGCAGGGGCATGGACCAGCGCACCCTGCGCCACGCCTTCGAGCCGCTGTTTTCCACCAAGGGCGAGGTGGGGGTGGGAGTCTCCCTTGCCATAGTCAGATCCCTCGTGCTCAAGCACAAGGGCGAGGTGGACGCGACCACCTCGCCCCGCAAGGGCTCCACCTTCAGGTTCACCTATTTCGTGGGCGACCAGGCCCGGCCGAGGTGAGCCTGGGCCCAGCCAAGCCCCTGGCCAAAGGCCAGGGGCTCCTCCTCCACGCCTGCTGCGGCCCCTGCGCCGGCTACCCCTTGGGGGAGCTTTTGGGCCGGGGCCTGGACATCCTCCTCTATTTCTACAACCCCAACATCCAGCCCCCTTGGGAATACCAGAGGCGCAGGGACTCCCTCGCCTTCCTGGGGGCCCTGCGATCGGCTCCTGTTGCCGCCCCTGGCAGTCTTTCCATGGAGTTCGCGCCCTACAGGCCGAAGGACTTCCTGGAGGCCGTGGGGCCAGTTGCCCTCTCACCAGACAGGTGCGCCGCCTGCTACCGCCTGAGGCTCAGGAAGGCCGCGGAGACCGCGAGGGAGCGGGGCCTTCCCGCCTTTACCACCACTCTTCTTTTCAGCAGGCAGCAGAAGCACGACGTCATAAGGGAGGAAGGGGGCAAGGCGGCAAAGGAGTTCGGGGTGGCTTTCCACTACGAGGATTTCAGGGCGGGGCACAAGGAGGGCATGAGGCTGGCAAGGGAACTGGGGCTATACCGGCAGTCTTACTGCGGCTGCCTCTACGGCTGCTCTGAGGGCGGGGCCTAAGGCCCCGCCCTCAGACTTTCAACGGGGCCCGCGAAAGCCTCCGGGAAGGCCGTTCGTTTAAGCGCCCACTTGCGCCTAGCCGCGCTTAGCTGTGGCCTGGCGCTTACTGGCGCTTACTGGCGCTCACTGGCGCTTACTGGCGCTTACTTGTCCCCGAAATCCTCCACCGTCACCCGCCTTGTCCCGGCTGTGAGGGCATCCAGGCGGGAGGCCTCCACCAGCGCCTCCTCGACGTCCTTCTCCTTCGCGGTGTGGGTGAGCATGACAAGGGTTACCGGGGCCCCCTCCGGGCCTGAGCCCCTCTGTATAACCTGCGCTATGGATATGCCGTGCCTTCCGAGGATGCCGCTTATGGCGGAGAGCACCCCCGGCAGATCCCTTACCGTGAACCTGAGGAAGTGCCGGGTCCTGGACTCTCCCGGGGGAAGTATGCCCTCGGCCTTGATGCCGTGCCAGCCGAGGGATGGCTGGGCGCTGGGGTGCCCCGTGGCCCCCACCTTGGCCGTGTCTATGATGTCGCCCACCACGGCTGACGCGGTGGGCCTCATCCCGGCGCCCGCGCCGGACAGGAAGATGTCGCCTGCGGCGTGCCCCCTTATCATCACGGCGTTCATGGCACCTGGGACCCCTGCCAGGAGGTGCTCCTTGGGTATCATGGTGGGCTTGAGCCTAACCTCCAGGCGGCCGCCCTCCTTGGGCAGGTTCGCCATGGCCAAGAGCTTGATGACATAGCCCAGCTCGTCCGCGAACACGAAGTCCAGGGGCTCCAGCCTGGTTATGCCCTCCGGCCGCACGTCGTCGACCGTGGGGAGCGTCCCGTAGGCTAAGGCCGTGAGCAGCACCAGCTTCTGGGCGGCGTCCGTGCCGTCCACGTCCATGGTGGGGTCGGCCTCGGCATAGCCCAGGTCCTGGGCAGCCTTCAGGTGGGCCTCGTAGGGCACGGAGTGCGTCCTGTCCTTGGTCATCAGGTCCAGGATGTAGTTGGTGGTCCCGTTAAGGATCCCGAAGACGCTCCTTATGCGGTTGGCGGCCAGCCCCTCCTTGAGGGTCCTTATGACCGGGATGGCCCCTGCAGCGGCCGCCTCGAAGTTTAGCTCACGGCCGTGGGCCGCAGCCGTGTCGAAGAGCTCCCTCCCGTGGGTCGCCAAAAGGGCCTTGTTGGCGGTCACCACGTGCTGGCCTGACTCCAGGGCCCTCAGTATCAGGGAACGGGCGGGCTCTATGCCGCCCATGACCTCCACCACCACCTGGATGTCAGGGTTCCCCACCACCTCCAGGGGGTCGTCGGTCAGAAAACCAAGGGGCGGGGGGTTGTCCCTTTTGGCCGCGAGATCCCTCACAACCGCCTTCACGAGCCTCAGCGGGTGCCCCACCTTCTGGCTGAGAAGCTCGCCCTGGCCGAACATGATCCAAGCGACACCTGCGCCCACCGTGCCGTAGCCCAGCATCCCTACATTAGTTACCATGCGCGCCCCATGTGATCGGGCTTTGCCCGATAGTATCTTTGATATCCGCCCAAGGACAGGCACCCCTGGACAATTTGCCTAATATTGCAATAGCCCCAAGGGAAAACCCTGCGCTCCGCCAAAGGCGGGGACGGAAGCCATTATCCAAAAACACAAGATACTATAACATTACATTGTTTTTCACAACACCAAACTTAACGACATTTTCAACCAAGGCAAAAGCCAGGGGAGAAAAGCCAAGGAAGAAAAGCCAGGGGAGAAGATGCCCAACAGCTGCCTTTGGCCAACTACCGCGTTATCCCGGCCTTGCCTAAAGGTTAGAGCCTACTATGCGGAAATACGCCCTTGGCATGTCTGGACTGATGCGCAGTCGTAACCCAAGCAATCGATCGGATCTCACAATCGTTTTAATTTATCCCAATAAAAATGCGCCAAAATTATGGTTGCAAGCATTTAACGCCAACAATGCCAAATGACATTTGCATAATAAGACAATATTTGCGTGCATTTTGGCGGGTTTGGCTAGCGGATTGGCTAGCGTATTTGGCTAGCGTATTTGGCTAGCGGGTTTGGCTAGCGGATTTGGCTATGCCGCAATGATTCCCCATAATAACTTGCAACTTGGCGCAATTGGATTTGTCGTGCGATTGCGAGGTAAGCGGACGTTGGTCCCAAAGCATTCCGGATATCCGGTGGTTACCCTAGGGGTATGCCTTGCGTCCATGGGGATGGTATCAATTCTGGTTCATGCCAAGGCCATGCCAAATGTTTGGGAATTAGGCCTTCCAGCGTGGCTCTGTCCCATTCCCCAAGAACCTGGGTAATAGGCAAAACCAAGGCATGCCTCGGGCCGGGGCTTTGCCCCAGGGCGGGAAGGCATGCCTTTGGATACCACTGAATGCCAGGATGCCTATTCAGGATGCCAGGCACAGGGGATGCCGGCCCTAAGGAAGCCCGAAGGCCCTGGGTCCAAGCAAGCCAAAAAACGGCCCTAAAAACCCTTCACCTGGTTGATGCAGCGCAAGTGGTACAGGGTGTAGGTAGCGGCGTAGCTGGACTGGCAGCCGAGCTTGTCGGCCTGGTTTGGCGTGATCCATGCCTTGCTGGCGTAGTACCAGTTGGCCTCGTCGCTGTTCGCGAACTTGGGCTCCCTTGGTCTGGCCGCCCTCCTCCTCTTGGGAGTGGCCTGGGAGGGCTGCGCGGCAGGGGTCGCCTGGGCCGAGGGGGTGGCGGCCGGGGCCGTGACGACTCCCCCCCCGCTGCGCTCTATCACCGCCTCACCCGGGCCAGCCGGGCGAGCCACGGGGCTGGGGATGCCGGGAGGCGTCAGGTTGCTCTCGGTTGGGGTGGCCGGTTGCGCTACCGGGGGCGGGGCGAGAGGCGTAAGGCCCGATGGGGCAGCCTGGCCGGGCACCGCCCTGGGCGCCGCCTGGCCTGGCTGCCCTTGGGCGGGTGTGGCCGTTCCGCCAGCCCTCTCCTCGGAGAAGAGGTCGGTGAGCACTGAGTCGGAGTCGCCCCGCCCCTGGGGGGTCGCGACCCCCTGGCGGTCGAAGTCCACCTCGGTGGGGGAAGCGGGGGCAGCCGGGGCCTGCGCCAGGGCCACCTGCGCGGACAGGAAGAGCGCCGCCACTGCGGCAAGAAGTGTAATATGCTTCACGGTAGGATCACCTTTCCTGATGGATGCTTTGGCGTGGGATTGAGGCCTAGGAGTCGAGTAGCTTGTCGGTGTCCAGTATCAGCACCACCCTGCCGTCGCCCAAGAGGGTCAGGCCGTTGAAGTAGGGGAGCTTCCTGAAGGTCTCAAGCTCGAACTCCTTTATGACTATCTTCTGCTGGCCAAGTATCTCGTCGGCCAGTATGGACTGCCTGGTCTCGTTCTTGCCCCTTAGGATGACGAAGACGAGGTTCCCCTGTACCGAGGAGCCGGGCTCCTCGACCTCCTCTTCGGATACGTAGTCCAGGGGGGCGTCGGGAAGGCCCAGGAGCCCTTTGAGGTCTATCACCGAGATGACCATGTCCCTGTGCCTGAAGACGGCCCCGTCCTTGTGGTGGTGCACGTCCTCTTTGGGGACGGTCACTATCTCGTTTACGAACTCAAGGGGCAGGCAGAAGGTGGAGGTGCTGACCCGGATCATGATGGCCTCCTTGGTCAGCAGGGTGTTGGTTATGGGAAGCCTGAGCCCCACGGCCAGGCCCTCGCCCGGCTTGTTGTCTATGAGCACCTCGCCGTTCCATTTCTTGAGGTTGGTCATGACGACGTCCATGCCCACGCCCCTGCCTGAGAGATCCGTCGCCTGGTCCTTGGTGGAGAGCCCGGAGCTGAACACCAGCATCTCGGCCTCCTTGTCAGGCATGGTCTGCTCCTGCTCCGGGGTTATGAAGCCACGTTCCAGGGCCTTGGCCTTTATCTTCTGGAGATCCAGGCCCCTCCCGTCGTCCGACACCTCTATGAGGATGGCGGCCTCCTCCTGGGTCACGGTGATGTTCACCGTGCCCCGGCGGGGTTTGCCCGCGGCCAGCCTCTCGTCCGGGGTCT
Organism: Deltaproteobacteria bacterium; assembly: GCA_031278475.1. Taxonomy (GTDB): domain Bacteria; phylum Desulfobacterota; class Desulfarculia; order Adiutricales; family Adiutricaceae; genus JAISMF01. The sequence continues at coordinate 13,927 of JAITKK010000225.1, read as the reverse complement.
CGAGCCCGTGATCCACCGCGTTCCTCACGATGTGGACCATGGCCTGCTCCACGTCGTCCAGGAGGCTCTTGTCTATGGGCACCCGCTCGCCCACTATGACCATCTCGGCCTCCTTGCCTATCTTGTGGGAGATGTCCCTGACGAGCCTCGGGAACTTCTTCAGGATGTTGTTCATCTCCACCTGGCGCACCTCCATGATGGAGCGCTGCAGGTTCACTATGTCGTTGGAGATGGTCCTGGACACCGTCGCGAAGTCCCTTAGGAGCCCAGCGTCGACCCCGGCCTGCCTGAAGGAGAACTGCAGGTGGTTTAGGATCTCCGACTTGGTTATGAGCCTTCCCACGGATTCCAAGAACTGGTCTATCTTGGCCTCGTCGACCCTTATCGTCTTTACCTGGGGTTCCTTGACCTGGGAGGAGGTCTTGGAGGCGCGGGTGGTCTTTACGGCCGGGGCCTCCACCTCCACCTGGAACTTCTGCTTGAGCCCGTCCAGCATCTCGGAGAAGAAGCTCACGGTCATCTGGTCCATCTCGAGCTTCCTGTCGGTGAAGAGCTGCAAGCCGTCGCCCAGCTCCGCGATGAGCCCCATGGCATCCTCGGTGGCCACCTCGGCCAAGGTCGTGTATAGGGCGTTCGCAGCCTCCAGGAAGGTCTGCCCGTCCTCCGGGGTCTGCTTTTCCTCCTTGAACCTCCCCAGGGTCTCCTCCATCACCCTGACGGTCTCGGTCAAATCAGCCCCGTTGTAGTTGAAGCGTATCTGGTTGGCCCCGTCCTCCTCAAGGGTCGCGAGCGCGAGCCCCGTGTTCACGTCGGCCACGTCTTTTTTGATGATCTCGGCCTCGTTCTCCTCCAAGGTGGGGATCACGGCCTCGATATCCTCCACCAGCTTCTTGGCGGCGTCCAGAAGCTGGGAGTCCCTGCGGTTGATCTTGTCAATCTGCGCCTGTATCTCGCCCACGAACGCCATGTGGTCGGCGGTCATGGCCGTGTAGGATATGTCTTCTTCCAACCTCGCTATTATGTCGCGGAAGATGTCGTTGCCCTTGAAGAGCAGATCCACGATCTTCGGGTACTTGTTTAAGATCGCGTTGTTCTTGTCTATGATGCTCATCAGGTCCTCGAGGCGATGGGCAATCGTGGCTATGTTGTCCACGTTGAACATCTTGGAGGAGCCTTTGAGCGAGTGCATGTGCCGGAAGAGGGAAAAAATGGTCTCGCTGTTGGATGGATCCTGCTCCAGGCTGACCAGCTCGTTGTCGAGGGTCTCTATGGTTTCCCGGACCTCGTCCTTGTACTGCTCGAACAATTCGGCGATATTTTCGTCACTAACGCTCATCTTTTCCTCCGGCATCCTCCTTTCTGGATTCTGCCTCAGGGGGCCCTTCCGGCCTCATGGGATTTTTAGGGTCTTTTGGCTTTTGGTCTCCGTGAACCGCCGGCAAGGCGGGGTCAGGCGAGGTCCAGGGCCTTGCGCACTGCCTGCATCACCTTTTCCTCGTCGTATGGTTTGATTATGTACTGTTTGGCCCCGATCTTAAGGCAGTGCATGACCGTCCTCGCATCCGAGACGGAGGAGGCCATTATGATCCGCGAGTCGGGGTACTTCGCCATAAGCCGCTCCAACACGTCCGTGCCCCTCAGCTTGGGCATTACGATGTCAAGGGTGGTTAGCTCAGGCTTGAGTTCCTCGAACATGCGCAGGGCCTCCTCCCCGTCGCTGGCTTGGCCAACCACATTGAAACCCTGGGAATCGAACAGCTTGAAAAGCATCTGGCGCATGACCGGGGAATCATCCACTATTAAAACGCTTTGTCCTGAGCCAACCGTCATGAATATCTCCTTTTGGTCCGACACTGCCGCCAAGTCCCCGCGCGGGGGAAGGGCACCCGCCAGGCTTTGCGGGGCCCCTTAGGGTCCCGCATGACCAGGGCCGGAAAGGAAGGCCAAAAACCAATCTTGGGGCCGGAAAAATAAATTTAACCGTTTACCCGTCAATAATAACTTCCGCCCTACTATATCACCTGTCAGGCCTGAAAGTCCACATTGGCCGCCAAAAGCAGGGCTTTCTCAGGCCGGGGTTACCCACTCCTTGGGTGTTGATCAGGACCAAGGAGCACAGGTCGCGCATCCTTTGCCCGCGCACGCAAGCCATGCCGCAAACGACGGGCGGCTTTCTCTTTTGTGGGTGACCCCGGGCCATTTCCGAAAATGCCGCAAGGCCCGGAAGCCCATAAGGGAGCGACCTCCTGCCGCGGGCTTGATATGCAGTCCAAAGCTACGGCCGCTTGCTTGCCTTGGATCACTTCCGGGACTTGCGCCTCGTCCAACACCCGTTGGCCAAGGCATGGCGTTGCCACCATTGCTTGGCGATTGCCTGGCCATCGCTACCATTGCCTGGACATCGCCTGGACATATACTGGCAAGCGCATGTGGCTGATATTCGGCAATGGGGGGACATTCCTTGGGGTACGCCCCCATGACCGATTCCAAATTGTTGCGGGTTATTATTGTTAGTTATATCCGGTATCCGATCACAAAGGCAAAGGATACAAGCCCGCATGTGCTTGCATGGGATTCCTTGCCGCCAGTCAGGGCTTCCCTTGCCGTCTCTGGCCACAGGTTCGCCTAACAGCGCACAAACATCCCGCATTTCATGCAATCGTTGCTGGCTTTGGCATGATTTGCCGATCCCCCGCAGATTCCCTGCCTTTTCCTGCCTTTCCCGTTCTCTTGCCTTGGCCCCAAGCACAAAAGCCCTCCCCATGGAGGATAGGGCAACCCGCAAGCCCGCAGCCCCGCAAGCCATGACCCGCCCCCCGCTTCTTGCTTAAAATCCGGACTTGCGTGATAATTGCCATTGTCAATAGGCGCAAGGCCCATCTTGGGAGCCATGCGCATAGCCCCCTTGGCCCAAGGAAACCCATGCCCTTAATAGGTCAGTTCACCCCACCCGGGGACAAGTCCATAAGCCACAGGCTGGTACTCTTCCCCATCCTGGGAGAGGGCGAGATGCTCGTGACCGGGCTCTCCGACTGCGAGGACGTGGCCTCCAGCCTCAAGGTCTTCAGGGAGCTGGGGGGCTGGGCCGAGGAGGGGCTGGACGGGCTGCGCATAAGGGGGCTTTCCAGGGCGATCCAGGAAGGCAAGGACTACGAGCTTGACTGCGGGAACTCTGGGACCACCATGAGGCTCTTGTCCGGGATACTCGCGGGCATCCCGGGCGACTACGTCCTTGACGGCGACCCGCAGCTGAGGCGCAGGCCCATGGAGCGGGTGGCCGAGCCCCTGAGGCAGATGGGCGCGAAGGTGGGCACCTTGGCAGGCAAACCCCCGCTCGGGATATCCGGGGCCATCCTCTCCCCCATCGACTACGCCATGAAGGGCGCCTCGGCCCAGCTGAAGGGTGCCGTGCTCCTGGCGGGGCTCTCGGCCAAGGACGGCCCCACCACCGTCACCGAGCCCGCCATGACCAGGACCCACACGGAAAGGCTCCTTTCCCATTTCGGGGCCCATGTGGCATCCGACGGGCTAAGGCACACGGTCTACCCGGGGACCCTGCAACTGGGCGGGAGCTTCCCCTGCCCGGCCGACCCCTCCGGGGCCGCCTTCTTCCTGTGCATGGCGGCAGTCATCCCAAACTCCGACATCACCGCCAAAAACATGCTCCTGGCCCCGGGCCGCACCGGCTTCCTGAGGGCCTTGGAGCGCATGGGGGCTAAGGTGTCCGTCACCATGAGCTCCGACACGCCCGAGCCCATAGGGGATGTCACGGTCAGCTACCAGGGAAGGCTCCGCGCGACCGAGGTCCTGGCATCCGACGTCCCGTCGCTTATCGACGAGATCCCGATACTCGCCTTGGCCGCGACCCAGGCCGAGGGCACCACCGTGTTCAGGAAGGTGGACGAGCTGCGCATAAAGGAGACCGACCGGCTCATGAGCATACGCCACCAGCTGGGGGCCCTTGGCGCGAGGGTATGGATAGAGGGCGACGACCTGCACATAAACGGCCCTACCTCCTTCATAATACCCGCATCCCTTGACTCAGGGGGCGACCACCGCCTGGCCATGACCCTTACCCTCGCCTTGGTGGCCGCCGGGGCGAAGACCCCGATACTGGGGGATGACTCCATCCCCATCTCCTACCCTGGCTTCCACAGGGATCTCTCCCTTCTGTGGAAGGAGGGCTGATGCCCGGAAAACCCATGCTGCTGGGCCTTCTTGGCGACGAGCGGGTCTTCCTCTCCCCGTCGCCCGACATGCACGCCCAGGCACTCGCCGCTTGCGGCATCCATGGCCACTACCTGCCACTCCGCGCCAAGGAATCCGATCTCCACTCAATACTCCCCGCCCTCTGGAAGCTGGGTTTCCACGGCCTGAACGTGACCGCCCCCCTGAAGGAGGCGGCCCTGGCCCACAGCCAGGGCTGCACCCCCGAGTGCCGTGCCATAGGGGCCGCGAACACCCTGGCAAGGGTCATCGCCGAGGGGGTGCCCCAGAGGGATCAGGACTGGCTGGCCGACAACACGGACGCCCCGGGCTTCGCCGAGGCCTACCTGCAGGGGATCGAGCCTTCGCCCGCCCTGGTCCTCGGCGCGGGCGGGGCCGCCCGCGCCGTGCTCCACGCCCTCAAGGCGAAGGGCTTCCACGCCTATATCCTCAACAGGACCTACTCCAGGGCCAAGACGCTCGCGGCCTTCTTCAGGGCCGATGTGTTCCCCAAAGGAAGCGAACCCCCAAGCCTCGGGCCCTTCCCACTGGTTGTGAACGCAAGCTCCGTATCCACCGAGGCGGAACTGGGGGACTTCCTCCCGATGCTGCGGGTGGCCAAGGGCGGCCTTGTCGTGGACATCAACTATGGGCGCAAGCCCAACCTCTTCGAGAACCTCGCAAAGAAGGCCGGGGCCTCCTTTTCCGACGGGAGGTCCATGCTGGCCCACCAGGCCAGGCTATCCTTCATCCGCTGGACGGGCAGGGACGACATCGGGATCGAACCCTTCGTGAAAGGCCTCGGCTGAGAGGGACCCCCTGCCTCAGGGCATGCCGGAAAGCACCCGCCTATGGCGGCTGTCGCGACCATCGCGAATACTGCGGCTGTCGCGACCGTCGCGGAAAACACGCACAACAAACCCCGATATCGGAGCAAAATGCTATTCCCAGGGAAGAACCCCCGTCCCAAGGCCCCGCCCAAAGAGGGCGCGCTGCCACCCGAGCTGGGGCGGCACCTCTTCCTGATAGGCTTCATGGGCTCGGGGAAGACAAGCGTGGGAAGGGCGCTCGCGAAACTCCTCGGGAGGGAATTCTTGGACCTCGACAAGGCCCTTGAGCGCGAGTACGGGATGCCCATCCCGGCGGTCTTCAAGGACCCCTCCCTTGGGGAGCCGGACTTCCGCGAAAGGGAGGCAAAGAGGATATCGGGGCTCTTAACGGCCAAGGGCGCCCCCAAGGTGGTGGCCCTTGGGGGCGGGGCCACCATGGATCCCAAGACCAGGGAGGCCCTGAAGGCAAACGGGCTTGTCTTCTACCTCAGGACGGACGATCCGGGGCTTCTCTGGGAGAGGGTGTCAAGGGAGGCGAAGGGCGGGGATCCCGCGAGCCTCAGGCCTCTCGCCCTGGACTTCAAGGCCTTCGGGAAACTCTTCAAGGATAGGCTCCCCTCCTACCAGGGCCTCGGCCTCCCGCTGGAGCTGACCAGCCCCCCGGAAACGATAGCCGCCTCCATAGGCTCCACACTGGTTGCGAGGGTTGGCGATTTTTCAGCCTATGGCGAGTCCCGGTGCTCCATAAGGACCTTCCTCACCAAGGATGGCCTTTTCTCGAAGATAGCGGATGCCACCTCCGGCCATAAGTGCCTCGTTCTTTTGGACCACGCCCTGCCCTTCGAGGAGGGGGCCCTCCTAAGGGCCCTTGGCCCGGACAGGGCCGTTGTCTACCGGACCAAGGCCAGGGGCGAGGCGGCCAAGAACCTCCGGGAACTGGAGGGCTTGCTTTCCGCCCTGGCCGACGGCCCCTTCGACCGCTCCGACTTCCTGGTGGCCAGGGGCGGCGGGAGCCTTACCGACCTTGGGGCCTTGGCCGCGGGGCTCTTCAAGCGGGGCATAAGGCTGATACTGTCGCCCACCACCCTGTTGGGCGCGGTGGACGCGGCCATTGGCGGCAAGGCCGCGGTGAACTTCGGCGGCGCTAAGAACCAGCTGGGGATCTTCTACCTGCCCCAGGACGTGTGGCTGGACGGGGAGACCCTGGGATCCCTTCCCCAGGCCCTGCTCTCCGAGGGGCTGACCGAGGCGTACAAGATGGGGCTGCTTTCCGACAAGGGCCTATCGGAGACGATAAGCTCCCACCTGGGGGCCCTGCTGAGGATTCCAAAAGCCCGGCCGGGGCCCGAATCCCCGCGCTGGGAAGGGCTGGATCCCTTGGAACAACACCCCACGAACGACGTCCCCCTTCTTACTGGAATAGCCTTCCGCTCGGCCACACTCAAGATGGAGGTGGTGGCGGCCGACTTCCGGGAGAACCTGGGGATCCGCGACCGCTTAAACCTTGGCCACACCTGGGGCCACGTGGTGGAGGGCGCCCATGCGGGTGGGACAGATGCCGTGAGCCACGGCAGGGCCGTGGCCCACGGCATGGCCGTAAGCCTCCTCTACTCCGAGAGGGCCCTGGGCCTGCCGCACCGCTTCGCGCATCAGGCCCGCTCCGTATGCCTCACCCTCGCGGGTGGTACTTTTCCCGAAAACCCGGAAGACGACGTGGCCAAGGCGCTGCTCTTGAAGGACAAAAAAATTAGGGACGGCGCGCTCAAGTTCGTGGGGCTGCGCAACCCCGAGGATCCCGTGCTGCTTAAAATAAGCCCCGAGGAACTCATAGGGGTTGCCAAGGACCTGGCTATTGAGTGTTCCAGCAAGGCCCTGCGGCCCTACCTCTAAGATAGCCCCAACAAACTGAAAACACCGCACAACCCAAGCCCTGCCAAGACATGCGCTTGACGCAAGGGTTATGCAAGGGTTATGCAAGGGTTTTGCAAGGGTTACGCAAGGGTTTAGTAAGGGTTTTGCAAGGGCGAACCAGATTGATGGATGCTTGGCCCTGACAAATGCGCTCCCCCTTGATCCAGTCATGCGGGGGCTTTTTAATTTATACGATAATTTCCAAAATACGACATAAGCATGCCATAAAAGCCTATAATTGCGCACTTAGGCTAAGAGTATAGCCCTGCCTCAATGAAAGGCTCAGGGACATGGCAACATGCCCCCAGGGCATCATGGCAACATGCCCTCAGGGCATCATGGCATAATGCCCTCAGGGCGGAATCCCGGTGCAGGCGATTAAGTTATTGGAAATTTTCGATAATGTGATATGCTGTTGTGGCTCCCTCGTTGGTAGGGATCCATGCCCATTCGGGTGATTTGTCTTGCCAATAAATTAACTTGGTATTGCGTAATTTTACATAATATCGGCTAATATTGATTACTGGCTTGTACTGTACCTGCATGGGTCACACATATGCTTTGTCGCTCTTATGCTTTGTCAGTCATATGCTTTGTGAGTCAAATGCAATGTCGCTCATAGCGTGCGCCTCATGCGATCGTAATGAGTATTACCGTGAATGGAAAAGGCTTCGCCGAGGGCTCAGCCCTGTTTTGCCAAAATATTAACTTGCCATGGCATGCTTTCGCAAAGGATACGCAAACATTGCAACATGCGGGGATGCCGGTAGCTTGGCCATAAAACCCATTATTCCGCATAAAGACCCATAATGCGCACTAATATGGGATTGATGCGGAAATTCAAATACGTAAATACCTCAAGCCGCCTTTGCCATCCGGCAGGGTGCGAAAGCAAAACCGAAACGATATGGACAAGCGTCCCTCACACCGTCAGTTCAAACGCTACAGCCCTGTAATTGACAGGATGTTCGACAAGCCCACCCTTCTGCGGTGGGCAGGGGCCCTTGCGGCCCTTTTGGGCCCCAACGGCAAGGGCTTGGTTCACGATGCCACCAAGTACCCCCCCAATGCCATAGACAAGGAAACGATGCTCTCCGCACCGGATTCCTATGAAAACGATCCTGGGGAGGGTGCGCCAGCGGGCTTGGAAGCGTCCGTTGCGGGAATTAGCCCTGGCTTCGAGGAGACACTTGTTTCCCTTATGGGGCCGGGCTCTTGGGACGAATCCCCCTTGCGGTGGACCTCCAAGGACTCGGCGGGGCTGGCGGAGGACATGGTGGCCAGGAACTTCCCGAAGGATCCGGCCCTTGTGCGCAAAACCCTGCGCTCGCAGGGCTTCCGCCCCTGCGGGGATCCTTTGGCGAGCCCGTCTTGCGAAGGGCCTTTCGCGGACAGGAAATTCGAATACATGGGAAAGCTTGTGGCTGAGACGATAAACTCCGGCTCCCCTGTCGCAAGCATCCACACAAGGCTCCTGGGGGAATGCGCAAACGAGCAGCCCATAGCGCATCTTTCCGGGACACCCAACAGGAAGTGCGGGGCGGCCGATCGCCTCACCTTTGTCCAATCATTGGGGGACTTCGGGTTTTTTGTCGGAAAGCATAAAAACGAGCCTTTCGCGAACGGCATCTTCACCACAATCGATCTGCCATTTTTCCCGCTCAGGTGCTTTTCCCACTGGTGGGACCGCAATGGCAGGTCGCTCTACCCATCGGCCGACACGCTTCTCATAGCCCTGGACAGCGGAGGGCACCCCTCCTACTCTGCCCCCAAGTGGACGAACGATTTGCAAAAACACAGCGACTCGAAAGGCCTGACCATAAAGATAGCGCACTCCCCCTCAGGCTGGCTGAAGTGGTCCTGCCCTGAAACCCCGTTGTTCTCCATGTTGTCCGTGAATTTCACGGAACGCCCCATAAGGCACTACATAACCCTCCTTAGCCTGCTCTGCCCCCCTCCCGGCTGAGCCGTGCTCCGGGCCGGGCAGGACTCCAGGCCGGGCAGATGGTTCCCGCGCGCGGGGCCATGCCCCCAAAACAAGCCTTGCCAGGATCGTTTCGGAAGCCGCCCGCAAGCAATGCCCGCAAGCCTTGCCTTAATGCCCTGGCCATATTTCCCAAGGTATGAATATCCACCTTTTTTTGCTATAAGAGGTCTGGGTGCCATCAAGGCCGCGGACTCCAAAAACCATTGCCTGGAAGTCAAAGGGATCCCCCCGGCAGCGACCCTAAAGCGGGCTTTTGCGCCTTGCGGGCCCCATACCGGGGCAGAGCCTTGGATTGGAGGAAGCCTATGGGAAACACGATTGGCAAGAATTTCAGGGTTACGAGTTTCGGGGAATCCCACGGCCCTGGGGTTGGGGCGGTGGTGGACGGGGTGCCGGCAGGGCTTAGGCTTCGCCTTGAGGACATCCAAGCCGATCTTGACCGCAGGAAGCCCGGGATGTCGCCCTACGCCAGCCCCCGCAAGGAGCCGGATCAAGCGGAGATCCTCTCCGGGCTCACAGGGGACGGGCTAACAAACGGGGCGCCCATTGCCATACTCGTGCGGAACCTGGCCCACAGGGGGACGGACTACCAGGACATCGCCAAAAAGTTCAGGCCCGGGCACGCCGATTGGACCTATTTCGTGAAATACGGGATCCCGCCGCAGCCTGGCGGCGGGAGGTCCTCCGGGAGGGAGACGGTCGCAAGGGTCGCGGCGGGCGCGGTCGCAAGGGCCCTGCTCGCCCCGTTGGGGGTGAGCGTCCGGGCCGGCACCGACGCCATAGGGACGGTCAAGGCATCCATCACTGACTACGCCTATTCCGAGACGGACCCCCTGCGCTTCCTGGACCCGCAGTTCTCGCCACTCGCGCAGCTGGAGGTGGAGAAGGCCATGGAAAGGGGTGACTCGGTGGGCGGCACGGTCAGGCTTATAGCCACCGGTGTGCCGGCGGGTCTTGGGGATCCGGTCTTCGGGAAGCTTGAGGCCCTGTTGGGGAAGGCGTTTTTCTCGATAGGGGCCGTAAGGGCGGTGGAGCTGGGGGACGGCATAAGGCTTTCAGGGCTCTTGGGCTCCGCCGCCAACGATCCCATAGGCCCTGACGGGCCGCTTGGGAACCTCCACGGGGGGATCCTTGGCGGCATATCCACCGGATTGGCCATAACGGCGAGGCTCTTCGTGAGGCCCACCCCGTCCATTTCCATCTCGCAGAGGACGGTGGACCTGGACCTAAGGGCCGCTGAGATAGAGACCCACGGCCGCCACGACCCCTGCATAGCCCCCAGGCTCTGCCCGGTGGCCGAGGCCATGGCGCTGATTAGCCTCGCCGACTGCCACCTGGAGGGGGCCCACAGGCTCTGAGGCGGGGCGCCCTGTCCGAACCGGCCGCGGCCCGCATCAAAGGGTTCGCATCAAAGGGTTCGCATCCAGGGCTTACATCACGGGCCGGTATTGAAGCGATCTCTCAGGGCCGCGCCCTTCTCGGGGCGCGGCCTTTTATGTCAAGCACCTTTCTCAGGAAGGCCCCGGTGTGGGACAAGGGGTCGGCCGCCACCTCCTCGGGGGTGCCCTCCGCCACTATCTCGCCGCCGCCGTCGCCGCCTTCCGGGCCGAGGTCTATCACGTGGTCGGCGCACTTTATCACGTCCAGGTTGTGCTCTATCACTATGACCGTGTTCCCTAGCTCCACAAGCCGCTGGAGCACCTCCAAGAGCTTCCTCACGTCGTCGAAGTGCAGCCCGGTGGTTGGCTCGTCCAATATGTAGATTGTGTTGCCTGTCGCCTTGCGGCTTAGCTCGCGGCTGAGCTTCACCCGCTGGGCCTCGCCGCCGGAAAGGGTCGTGGCCGACTGGCCCAGGCGTATGTAGCCGAGGCCCACCTGCTCAAGGGTGCCAAGCTTCTGCTTGAGGAGGGGTATGTGCCGGAAGAAGACGGCCGCCTCGGACACGGTCATGTCCAGGACATCGGCTATGGACTTGCCGTTGTATTTTATCTCCAGGGTGTCGCGGTTGTAGCGGGCCCCGCCGCAGGTCTCGCACTTCACGTGGACGTCCGGCAGGAAGTGCATCTCTATGCTAAGGACCCCGTCCCCGTTGCAGGCCTGGCAGCGGCCGCCCTTGACGTTGAAGGAGAAGCGCCCAACCCCGTAGCCCCTGGCCCGGGACTCCGGGAGCCTCGCGAACAGCTGCCTCACGGTCGTGAAAAGGTTTGTGTAGGTAGCCGGGTTCGAGCGGGGCGTGCGGCCGATGGGGCTCTGGTCTATGTCTATGACCTTGTCGACTTTCTCAAGGCCCGTCACGCTTTTGTACTCCCCTGCCCTATGCCTTCCCCTTAAAAGCCTCACCCGCAGGGCCTTGTACAGGGTCTCAAGGACCAGGGTGGACTTCCCGGAGCCCGACACCCCAGTCACGCAGGTGAGCACCCCCAGCGGGAAGGAAACGTCCAGATCCTTCAGGTTGTTGGCCTTGGCGCCCTTGATGGTCACCCAGCCCTTGTCCTTGTCCCGCCGGTTCCGGGGCGTCGGGATCTCCCGCTTTCCGGAGAGGTAGAGCCCGGTAAGCGACTTGGGGTCCAGCAGAAGCCCCTCCGGGGGCCCGGAGAACATGAGGTAGCCCCCGTTTTCCCCGGCCCCTGGGCCCAGGTCCAGGACGTGGTCGCTCGAGAGTATGGTCTCCGCGTCGTGCTCCACCACCACCACGGTGTTGCCTAGGTCCCTCATGCTCTTCAGGGCCGACAGCAACCGCTCGTTGTCCCGCTGGTGGAGCCCTATGGAGGGCTCGTCCAGGATGTAGAGCACCCCCACAAGCCTTGAGCCTATCTGGGTTGCGAGCCTAATCCGCTGGCTCTCCCCGCCCGAGAGCGTCCCGGAGGATCTGGCGAGCGTCAGGTAGCCAAGCCCCACGTCGTTCAAGAATCCCAGCCTGGACCTTATCTCCTTGGTGATGCGGGCGGCTATGGACGCCTCCTTGGGCGGGAGGCTCAGGTCCCTGAAGAATTCCAGGGCCCTCTCGATGGGGAGCCTGGATATGGCGTCTATGTTCTTCCCTCCCACAAGGACAGCCAGGGCCTCCGGGCGCAGCCTGGCACCGCCGCACTCGTGGCAGGGCTGGAAGCTCATGAATTCGGCGAGCTCGTCTCGCACCTCTTGCTTTTCCGAGTCGTGGTAACGCTCGGAGAGGAGGTTCACTATGCCCTCGAAGACCCTGGTGTAGTGGTAGCGGCGGCCGCCCCGGACGTAGGAGAAGCGCACCTCCTCGGGGCTCCCGTAGAAGAGGGCGTTCCTGGCCTTCTTGGGGAGGCTCGAAAAGGGCGCGTTCATGTCCATGTGGAAGTGGCTGGCGAGGCCCTCCACCTGGGAGGGGAAGAAGACGCCCCCGTTCCTGCCCCCGACGGCTATCGCGCCCTCCGCGAGCGAGAGCGCCGGGTTGGGGACTATCAGCTCCGGGTCGAAGAATACCTTCGCGCCAAGGCCGTCGCAGGCCGGGCAGGCCCCCTGGGGGTTGTTGAAGGAGAAGAGCTGGGGGGTGAGCTCGGGGAAGGATATGCCGCAGTAGTCGCAGGCGAACCTCTCGGAGAAGAAGAGCTCCTCCTTGATTTTCGATTTCTCGTCCACCAGGGCCGCGGTCATCACCCCGCCGCCGGTCCTGAGCGCCAGCTCCACGGAGTCCGCTATCCTCCTTCTAGCGGCGGGTTTGAGGACCAGGCGGTCGACCACCACCTCTATGCGGTGCTTCCGCTTCTTGTCCAGGATGACCCCGTCGGAGAGCTCAAGGATCTCCCCTTCCACCCTCACCCGGGCGAAGCCGTCCCTGCGCAGCCTTTCCAAAAGCTTCTGGTGCTCGCCCTTGCGGTCATCCACCACCGGGGCCAGGAGCAGGAACCTGGTGCCCTCCGGGAGGCTAAGGAGCTTGTCCACGATGGTCTCCGCGGACTGGCTCTTGATGGGCCTCCCGCAGTTGTGGCAGTGGGGCTCGCCCACCCTCGCGAACAAGAGCCTCAGGTAGTCGTGGATCTCGGTTACCGTGCCCACGGTGGATCTGGGGTTCTTGCTGGTGGTCTTCTGCTCTATGGAGATGGCGGGGGACAGTCCCTCGATTAGGTCTACGTCCGGCTTGTCCAGCTGGGAGAGGAACTGCCTCGCGTAGGCCGACAGGGATTCCACGAACCTGCGCTGGGCCTCGGCACGCAGGGTGTCGAAGGCAAGGGAGGACTTCCCCGAGCCCGAGAGCCCGGTTATCACGGTGAAGGAGTCCCGGGGGATGTCGCAGTCGATGTTCTTGAGGTTGTGCTCGCGGGCGCCGCGTATGGTGATGGTGTCGAGGGTCAAGGGTAAGGGATCCGAATCCGGGGGACCCTGCGGCATCCGGCCGCAGGGTCCTTTGGGTCAGTGGGGCATGTTGGAAAATCTCGCTAGGCCCGTCTCAGCCGTTCGCGAACCAGCACAGGGCCAGCTCGTAGGAGCGGGGGCCGAAGCCCGCGACGCAGCCCACGGCCGCCCCGGCCAAATAGGAGCGCCAGCGGTAGGGCTCCCTCGCGTGGGGGTTGGAGAGATGCACCTCCACGACCGGGGTTCTCACCGACAAAACGGCGTCCCGGATGGCGAGCGAGGTGTGGGTGTAGGCCCCGGCGTTCAGGATCGCCCCCTGGTACTTGCCGTCCAGGCCCTGGATCCTGTCCACAAGGTCGCCCTCATGGTTGGACTGGTAGAAATCCACCTCGAGCCCCAAGGCCCCGGCCTTCCTGCCAAGGTTCTCGTTAACCTGTTCCAGGCTCTCCGTGCCGTATATACCCGGCTCCCTCTTCCCTAGCATGTTGATGTTGGGGCCGTTTATGACAAGTATTTTCTTCATGAGGCTGGCCTCACCCCCCACCGCATGGCCCGTGTCCCTTGCGCCCGCCCCAAGGGGGCGGCGCATGGGCCCATGCGGGCGCGGGGGGCATTATAACACAAAATAGAGGGGTTACTGTAAAATCCAGGCCCTGGGGGCCTGGCCAGG
>JAITKK010000039.1 GCA_031278475.1 Deltaproteobacteria bacterium | reverse complement strand
CTCCAGAGCCGGGCCCAGGGGGCGGCATCCCGCCACGGGCGGGAGGCCGCCCCCCCATCCCCCTGCCGGGGAGTGGCCAAAGCTTCCCTGGGGCTTCCGGGGTTGCCCCGGCCGGCGCCGTGCCGTTTTCGGTCACGACCATGGAGGGCGGGAAGGATGGCGGCTTGGCCTGACCCGGCGAGGGCCGATGGCGCGTACCCGATTTTCCCCTGCAAGGACGCGAGCCCTAGCCAGGCAATCCCGTGCCCCCAGCGAAGCAGGGAAGCCCTGGGAGGATTCCCGAATCCTTCCGGGCCAAGGGAGCGCCGTCCTTGAGGGCGGGAAAAGCGATGCCCGCGTGTTCCCCCATGTTGCCGCATCGTACGTCTAGCTTAAAGCGGGGCCATGGCCAGAAAAGAGAGCCCGAAAAGCAGCAAGGGAACGCTTGGCTTTCCGGGCTTCCTGGGGTTCCTGGAACGTTTGTATCGTCAGTATCGTTGTATCGTTGGCATTGTCAGTATCGTTAGTATCGTTTGGATTGTTCGTATTGTTCGTATCGTTTGTATCGTTTGTATCGTTTGTATCATTTGGTATTGTTGGTATTGTTATGTTTTGTTGGGGCAAGTTAAGTAGCCATGCGAAACCCATGTCGCTTTCATGCGGACATTACATGAAAGCATAATATGATCCGATGATTACGCACTCGCGTGATGCCGTGATGCCATGTTTCCATGATGCCGTGATGCCTGCGACGCATTAAAGCATATAATGATTGCAAACCATAGGGTGGGAACCATGGGCTTACCGGGGCAGGGCGGCCCCTCCAGGGGCCGCCGGCCCGGGGGTGGCGGAAGGCGGTGGCGGGGGCCCGATTGGGGGACTTGGGCAGGGGAAGGGCCTTGCCTCAACGAAGAGGATGCGCCGCTCGCCCTTCCCCTTTATCGGCGGGAAGGACTTCCTGAAGGTAGCGAGGGAGTTGGGGTTCATGAGATCCAGCCGGTGCACGCCCACCCTCTTGGTGGAGTGGTAGAGCATGGCCCGCCCCCCGTCCGGGAGCATGATCCCGTTGTGGTAGTAGGAAACGCCCACGGGGAAGCGCCTGTCGGGCTTGGATATCGCGAAGAAGTAAAGGGCTCCGGGCTTCAGGGCCGCGAGGGCCTCCAACAGGCCGTCCCCGTGGATGTCGGCCCCAAGGCCCATGGGCCTGCCATTGGGGTCGGATACCGCGGTGTGGCCCCCCACGGGCGGAACGGTAGGGGAGTCGCGGCCCGCGAGGTTCAAGGCCACGTCCAGCCCGAAATCCCAGTCCTCGCCCCAGGGGGAACCCTTCCCCGAGTCGCCGAAGAAGTCGTTTTTGGCCATGTCGATTGTGAAGTCGCGGCCCAGGAGGAACCGGGAGGCCGCCAGGAGGAAGCCCGAGCAGTTGAGCCCGGGGGACTTGAAGGTCTTTTCAGGCTTCGCCCAGAGCGTCCATTCCCCCGTCTCGGAGACGGTGCCGTCCACCCTGAACGGGAGCCCCAGGAAAGCCTTCAGCAGCCCTTCGGGGCTTGGGTCCCCCCGCTCCCTCAGGCCCGCGGGCCAGGGGATGCCCTGGGTGCAGGGGGCGGGCGCCTGGGCTGGCGGGATCCATTGGGCCCCAGGCCCTGGGGGCGGGGCCCCCTGGGCCTGGGCCTGCGTCGGGATGGGGATGGTCAGGGATAGGGCAAGGGCGAGGCCCGCGGCGAGGGCGAGGCTTGTCGCCAGGGCCTCGGCCAGCGAGGTGCGGGCGGCCCTTTTGGCCGCCTTGGGTGGGACGCTCAGTATGAGGCCTCGTCCCGGGCCAGAGCCGCCTTGTCCTTGGGGCCCCTCTTCCTGGGGCGGCCGGCGGAGGGCTTTTGCTTGGCTTCCTCGGGCCCCTCGGGCGGGACGTAGCCGAAGGCGGGGTTCTTGTAGATGTACATGATGCGGTGGCAGTGGGGGCAGAGCATGATCTTGTCGTTCTTGAAGAGCTCGTTGTAGAGCTGGGGCGGGATGTTCATGTGGCAGGCAAGGCAGGTGCTGTTGTCCACGGCCGCCAAGGCCGTGCCGGGCCTGCCCTCCGAGGCCTTCCTGTACCTCGCCACGTGCTCGGGCAGGAGGCCCTGGATGATTTGGTCCCTCTTCCTCTCGCTTAGCTCCACGAAGGCGGCCTTGTCCGCATGCTCGGCCTCGAGTGCGGCCCTGTCGGAAAGGATGGCGGACTCCTTTTCCGGGAAGGCCTCCTCCATGGCCGCTTGGGACCCCTTCAGCTCCTCCAGCCTGGACATGTCGTTGAGGTAGCGCTCCTCGGCTTCCTGGGTCCTGGTCTCTATGATCTTCTGGTCCTTCTCGAAGGCCTTGTATTCCCTCTGGTTGCGGGACTTCTTGCCCCTTACGGCGTTGCTCTCGCCCAGGGCCTTGAGTCTCGCAAGCTCCAGCTCGTGGACCCTTACCAGCTCCTGGGTCTTCCCCGCCTCGGCCTTTATGTCGTCGAGTTCCTGGCGGAGGGCCGCGAGCGCCGAGTCAAGGGACGCCATCCTTTCCGGGAGCTCCCTGAGGGACCTCCTGGTCTTCTCGGCCTCGGCCTCGACGCCCTGCGCCTCCAGGAACCTGACTATGGTTTCCTCCAACATGCTCTCTCCTTGGCTCTTGGTCCGCCGGGGGGCTAGCGCCCCCCGGCCCATATTTCGATGGGGCTTCCATCGTTTGTAAGGAATGTCTTTATGCCGGGGCCAAGCCTTTCGGCGACCTCCCTGCGGAGGGCCGCGACCCCCGGGCTCTCGGTCTCGTGGTGGCCCAGGGACGCCACGCATATCCCAAGGTCCCTTGCCAGCAGGGCCTGGTGGTGGCCCAGGTCCCCGGTTATGAGAAGCCCTGCCCCCAGGGCCTTCGCGGCCCTGGCGTAGGAGCCCCCGGAGCCCGGCATGAGCGCCACCTTGCCGAGCGTTTTAGGCATCCTCCCGGCCACAGGGAAGGCCGGGGTCCCCAGCCTTTTGGCCAGATACGATAGCGGCTCCCTTGGGGGATCCCACTCGCCCAACAGCCCGAAGCCGAAGGCCCGGTCCAGGGCCGTCTCCTGGAACTCGAAGGCAGGCTCCTCGTAGGGATGGCTCGCCCTCAGGGCCTGGGCCACCCTGTCCCTGTTTTTGGGCGGGACCAGGGCCTCAAAGCGGGTTTCCGGGGTTTTTTCAAGCTCGCCCTGGCTCCCTATGGCGGGGTTCGCGCCCTCGCCAGGGAGGAAGGTGCCCGTGCCGGGAGCCTGGAAGGAGCATTTGGAATAGTTCCCGACATGCCCGGCCCCGGCAGCGAACACGGCCTCGGAAACCCTATCCTCGTGCCCGGCAGGGACGAACGCCACCAGCTTCAGAAGCCTCAGGGGCGCGGCCTCCAGGAAGCCCAGGCTTTTAAGCCCCAGGACCCCGGCCAGGGCCGGGGCCATGCCCGCCGCGTCCCAGTTCGTGTGGGCGGAGATCACCGCCAGCCCGTTCCTGACCGCGAAGAGCAGGGCCGCAAGCTCCGGGTTGCCGTCCGGGAGGCTTTTTAGCTCCTTGAATATGAGCGGGTGGTGGGACACAAGGGCGTTGGCCCCGCCCCCAAGGGCCTTTCCCATGGCGTCCAAGGTAGGGTCAAGGCAGAAGGCGACGCCCGTCAAGGCCGCACCCGGATCCCCGCACTGCAGGCCCGGGTTGTCCCAGTCCAGGGCGAGCCGGAAGGGAGCCAGATCGTCTATGATCCCTATGAGGTCGCGCACCAACATCAGCCCTGGGCTCCCAAAGGGAGGGGCCAAAAACAGAAAACGCCCAGGGCTGGGCGTTTCTCTGGAGCCGGGGCGGGCCCCCGGGGGCTTTGGGCGGGATGTCCCTCTGGTCGGGACCCCCCGCGGGCGCCCCTCCCCTGGCATTGGCAGGGGAGGGGGGCTTCATGGAGGGCGCGGTCTCTTGGCCGCCTGGGTAAGGGAATATGCACCGTTGGGTGGCCTCCATGGCCGCTGGGCCATGGGAAAGGGCCACTTCGCGGCTGACGGGCGGGAATCATGCGGGTGTCAGGGTGCCGTTGGGCGCAAACGCCTGCCGGGGCGGGAAAAGGGGATGGCCCTGGGAATTGCGGCCGTAGTGGCCTTGCCGCCCAGCAAGCCGGGCGGGAGGGCGATCCCCCGGAATCTACCACAAGCCGCCTCAAAATCCAAGCCTTTTTTGCCAAGGGCGGGCATCGGGCCCTTTGGGCCCCCCGGCGGCCTTTCGCTTCCCTTTCCGGGCCCGAAAGGGGAAGGCCCCCGGAAACCAAAGGGTTTCCGGGGGCCTCCTGAGCCAGGGGGGGATCGTGGTGGGCCAACCAGGACTCGAACCTGGAACCGACCGGTTATGAGCCGGGGGCTCTACCAATTGAGCTATTGGCCCATGCCTCGGGGGCCCGTGTGGCCCCCGCCGGGAAGGGCCTATTATTAGCATAACGGGGTGGCAATTTCAATAACCGCCCTCTTGCGCTAAAATGGCCAAGGCCCCCCGTCCCGGGGGGTGGCCTTGGGGTGGCCGGCAAAACACCGCATTTCCCATAACAACCACAAAAGGGCCCCGATTCCCGCAAACCACGGGGGCAGGCGGGCCAGGGCGCGCGGGCCGGCATGGGCGGGCATGGGAAAGGGGCGTATTTTTCGCCTGACTTCGAATAATGGCCGGTAACTATCGCAATTGCCCGCAATCGGCCGTGTTCGCGGCGGACCCCATAGGCATCCAACGACAGCCAAGGACACCCAAAACCACCTAACCAACGGCCGCGTCGCTGGCCACGGCAATGGCCGAACATCAGGCCGCGCCAATGGCCGAACATCAGGCCGCTCTACGACTTACCGACAAAGTGGGAGACAAAAATGGAAGAGAACGCCAAGGGCGAAAGGCTTGTAGTCGCCATCAACGGTGGCCCCAGGAAGGGCTGGAACACGGACACCCTGCTCCAGAGGGTCCTGGACGGGGCCAAGGAGGCAGGGGCCGATACCCTCTGCGTGGATCTGTACCGGCTGCGCTACCGCGGCTGCGTCAGCTGCTTCGCCTGCAAGAAGGAGGCTAACTACCGCAGGGGGATCTGCGTCATGCGCGACGAGCTGGCGGGGGTCCTTGGGATCCTCGAGGGGGCCACTGGCCTTGTCATGGGCTCGCCCATCTACCTGGGCGACGTGACCGGCGCGCTTAGGTCCTTTTTGGAGCGCTACCTGTTCATGAACCTGGTGTACGGCCTGGACGAGCCCCCCGTGCTGGAGAGGGGCCCTGGCATCGCCATGCTCTACACGATGGGGGTCCCGGAGAGCATGCTCCAGGAACTGGGCTACGACCGGCTATTTGCCAGCCATCTGAAGATACTCGCCCGGCTGAACGCCCCCTTCGTGGAGAGCATGGTCTCCTGCGACACCTACCAGTTCAAGGACTATTCCAAATACCACGCCCCCATGTTCGACGAGGCCCACAAGGCGAGCGTCCGCGCTACCGACTTCCCAAGGGACCTCGAACGCGCCTTCGATATCGGCAAACGCCTGGGCTCGGTGACGGAGCGGCCCAGGCGGCACGTGGCCGCGGCCTAGGGGGCGGCCTTTCCGGGTCCAAGGGCCCCCCATGCCTTGGGCCGGCAAGGCCCCGGGCAAGGCCAGGGCCCTGCCCGTGCAAGGCCCTGGCGGGCCGAAGGCCTCATTTCCTTTGCTTTCGGGCCTGAACCCACGCCCGGGGGGGCGGGTGTCCCCGCCCCCCGGGCCAGGCTTGCCTCCTTGGGGCATCCTTAAAATACCGTGGAGTTTTCCTCCAAAGTCTGTTAAAGTGATTAGGATACCTGTGCCCATGCGCCGTCTGACCTCCCTGCCAGCGACCCACGCGCAACGGGCGGGTTCTCTTTTCAAAAGCCCCTCGGCAAGGCCTTAGGGGGCTTTCGCCTTTAAAGGCGCCCGATTTACGGAGGACTTATGCCGAATTTCCAATGGAAGGGAAGAAACGCCAAGGGCAAAAGGCGTTCCGGGACCATGGAGGCCCCGGACACGAGGCAGGTGGAGACCTTCCTCAAGCGCCTGCGCATAACCGACTACACGATAAAGGACGCGCCCAAGGACCTGCTCTCCGGCATAGCCTTCTTCGCCCCGAAGATCAAGCCCAAGGACGTCATGATTTTCACAAGGCAGTTCTCGACCATGATCGACGCGGGCCTCCCCCTGGTCCAGTGCCTGAAGATAATGGCCGACCAGAGCGACAACCCCACCATGAAGACCATGATAAGGGACGTGAACAACTCGGTGCAGTCCGGGGCCACCCTCTCGGACGCGCTGCGCAAGTTCCCGCTCCAGTTCGACAGCCTCTACTGCAACCTTGTGGCCGCCGGGGAGACGGCCGGTATCCTCGATCTCATCCTCAAAAGGCTCGCCGAGTACATTGAGAAGGCCGAGAAGCTCAAGCGCAAGGTCAAGAGCGCGATGGTCTACCCCGTGATAGTCCTCTTCGTGGGCCTTGTAGTCACGTTGGTCATCATGATCGCGGTCATCCCCACCTTCGAGGAGATGTTCGCGAGCACGGGAAAGGAGCTGCCCTGGCTCACCCAGAAGGTCATCGACCTGTCGGCCTTCATAACCGGCCAGTGGTACATAGTCTTCCCGGGCTGCATAGCCATGGTTTTCATAATACGGAAGCTCCTTAAGACGGAGACGGGCTCCTATCTCTTCGACCGCTACTCGCTTTCGATGCCGATCGTGGGCGATCTCATCCGCAAGGTCGCGGTCTCCAAGTTCTCCCGCACGCTCGCGACCATGCTCCAGGCCGGGGTGCCCATCATCACCAGCCTCGAGATTGTGGCCGGGACGGCTGGCAACAAGGTGGTGGAAGAGGCCCTGAACGACTCAAGGGCGGCCATATCCGAGGGGAGGCCGCTCGTCGACCCGCTCATAGAGTCCCAGGTGTTCCCCAACATGGTCACCTCCATGATAGCCGTCGGCGAGGAGGCGGGCGCCTTGGACGCCATGCTCATCAAGCTCGCTGACTTCTTCGACGAGGAGGTGGACGCCGCGGTCGAGACGGTCATGACCATGATCGAGCCCCTCATGATAGTCTTCCTGGGGGCGACCGTCGGCACGCTAATCATAGCCATGTACCTGCCCATCTTCGGCATGGCGGCCACCATGAACTAGGCCGCTTCCCGTCTGCGGGGTGAGAGATGCAGTGGTTCCCGCGGAAGATAGAGCCAGGCAGGCAGAAGCGGCTCTTCGTTTTCCGCCTGATGACCAGCATCTTCCTCACTTTCCTGATAATCCTCATCCACCTGAGCGGCAGGACCCCGGACTTTTTGGGCTTCTGGCCCAACATCCTGGCCGTCGCCATGGTCATGAGCTTCGCCATCGCGGTCGCGGACTACGTGGTCTGGCCCAAGCTCTTCGGCCCGGGCGGGCAGATCGTAATCCAGGTGGTGACGGACATCATCTGGGCCTCCGGGCTAATCGCCCTCACGGGCGGCTTCGACTCGGCGCTCCTCTTCCTCTTCATAATAGTCGTCATCAACAGCGCTTTCCTGGGCGGGCTCAAGGTGTCCTTCATCGCGGCCACGCTCTCCACCTTCGCGTGGGCCGGGATAGTGGATCTCCACTACTACGGCTACCTGCCGGGGCTCCCGCCCCTCGGGGAGTTCCTGAGCCCGGCGGAGCTCGCGGTCAACATCCTGGTGAACACGGGCGCCTCCTACATGGTCGCCATCCTGGGGGGCTACCTCTCCACCCAGCTGGAGATATCCAGCCAGGCCCTGGTGCGCAGCCAGAGCAGCCTCGACCGCCTCTCGGAGCTGAACGACAACATAGTCCACTCCATAGACTCGGGGCTGATAACCACGGACAACCAGGACAGGGTGCTCTCCATCAACCAGGCGGCGAGGGAGATCCTGCGGGTGTCCTCCGGGGAGGTCATAGGCCGCAGCTGGCGATTCTTCTTCCCCGAGCTGAAGGACATGGCGAGCATCCCCATAAAGCACCCGCACCAGGCCATGGGCGGGGGGATACGCCTCAGGCACGTGAGGGCCTTGGACAAGGCCGAGCTGGACCTCGAGCTGGACGTCCTCGCGCTCCTCGACGAGAACAACGAGCCCTGGGGGAGGCTCTTGGTCCTTAAGGACCTCACGGCCATAAGCCGGATGGAGGAGCAGGTCAAGCGCAACGAGCACCTCGCCGCCATGGGGAAGCTCGCGGCCGGGCTCGCGCACGAGATAAGGACCCCGCTCGCCTCCATGAAGGGCTCGTGGCTCATGATACTCGGACAGGGGCTCCCGGAGGAGGACACCAAGAGCCTCATGCGGATAATCGGCCGGGAGATGGAGCGACTCGACCACCTGGTGAACGAGTTTCTGGCCTTCGCCCGTCCCAGCACCGGAAACCCCGAGGCCATAGACCTCTACGACTTCATGGAGGACCAGGTCAGGATGCTCCGTGGCGCGGGAAAGGGCGAGCTAGCCATAAGCCTTTCCCAGGACTTCGTCCCCCCCGTGTGGTTCGACCCCAACAAGCTGCGGCAGATAGTCTGGAATTTGCTCCAGAACGCCATAGAGGCCGAGGACCCGGGGCGCGCCCTGTCGCTCGCCATAACGCTCAAGAACTCCGAGTCCGAGCCTGGCTCCGTGGACCTCATAATAGCCGACAACGGCAAGGGCATAGAGGAGGAGCACCTTAGGCACATCTTCGAGCCCTTCTACACAACCAAGAGCAAGGGCACGGGCCTGGGGCTCGCGACCGCCTGGAGCCTATTGCAGAAGGGGAACGGGAACATCGCCCTAAGGACCACCCCCAACGAGGGCACCGTCGTGACCCTCACGCTCCCAAGGTTCAATCCGAGCAAGAAGGGGAACCACGATTACTTCGACCGGGGCGAGGATGGCCTGCCGTCGCCCGCCTGAGTGGCGCGATGAGGGGATTTTAGGCGGAATTCCGCTTTGTGTTGTTGGATTGTTCGGGCAATCCGGCTAATCCGGATAATCGCTAATCCGTGTAATTTCGGCTAATGCGTAAACCGCATACGCCAATTTGATCCAATAATCCCATCGAATTTGATCCCATAATCCCATCAAAAGATATTGTTGCGCCTTTTGTGCTTGTCAAACGGAGAGCTCTGCGTGGGCTTTGAAGCGTCCGCTCGATACCCTTGCGTTTATAAATTATCCCGGATCTGTGATAATTTATCGAAAGTAACTGATGCTTGTGGGAAGTGTAGGCCTGCGCCTCGTATAAGTGCTTGTGACATATCCATAGTTATATAGGTGATTTGTGAGGTCCCGCACCATGATTTAGCATCTCACCAGCAAAGAGCTTTATTGTATCGGTATGTTTTCCTAGTGTTGCGAATAGTGCCCGGTTGGCATGCATGTCTGCAAAAGTCGTTATATGGTTATGGCCTTTTTTGCATGATGTCTCATCAATACCTAACTTGGTGAC
>JAITKK010000201.1 GCA_031278475.1 Deltaproteobacteria bacterium | reverse complement strand
AGGGCCTGCGGGATAAGGAGCTCTGGGCCGAGCACGTCCTCGGGGATCATCCCGGAAAGCGACAATGCCGCCGCCATCTTCATGGGCATGTTTATGAGCCTCGCCATGGCGTCCAAGGATCCCCTCAGCAGGCCGGGGAAGACCAGGCAGTTGGTTAGGTGGTTGGGAAGGGCGGGGCAGGTGGTCGCGGTCAGGGCCTGGTTGCCTGGGTTCCCGGCTTGGGCGAAGAACTCCGGCGCGCAGTCGGTAAGGTAGAGGAGGATGGCCCTTGGCCCCATGGAGGCGAGCAGCCCCGGATCGAGCACGGGCGGCCCCGAAAGGGATATGAACACGTCAGCCCCGGCCAGGGCCTTGGCCGGGCCGCCCCTTAGCTGCCTGGGGTTGGTCCTTTGGGCGAGGCTCTCCATCACCCAGCTGGTGGGGCCTGGCCTTCCCCTGTGGATGGCCCCGGCCCTGTCGCAGACTATGATGTCGCTGGCCCCGGCCTCGGCCAGGAACTCCACCATGGGGGTGGCCTCAAGGTCCGTCCCCGAGATGACAATGGTGACCTCCCCAATGGGCTTCCCCACCAGCCTCAGGGCGTTCAGCAGGGCGGCCAGGCACACTATGGGGATCGCGTCCAGGTTGTCCTGGAACACAGGGAGATCGCTTTGCGCCTGGAGCCGTTCCCTTATCTCAAGGCAGCGGCCCTCCGAGATGCCCTCCAGGTTTATGGCGCCCACCGAGGGGGACAGCATGGCGGCGGCCCTCACTATACCGTCCGCGCTGCCGGAGGCCAGCACCAGGGGCAGGGCCTCGATGCCCGCGAGCCTCCTGAAGACCTCTGACTTGCTCTCCACGAAGGGCAGGGCTGATATGGGCCCCACGTCACCCATGCCGGGGATGCCGCTGCCGTCGGATATGATGGCCACCCTGTTCCACCGCTTGGTTAGCACGGGCGCGGCCGAGGGGTCCTCGGCCAAGGCCCTGCAGAGCTTGGTGGATCTCTTGAGGTAGGCGAGCTCCGTCTCCCCCTCGTAGGGCGTCTTGGCGGTCCGTTCGGCCATGGGGGCCTCGCAGCGGTTAAGGGATGGGGATTGGGTTGGAAGGCGGCGGGGAAACGTTTGCGGATTGCCAAGGGCGAAGGCGCCTGGGGAGGGGCCCCGGGAAGGGCGCATATCGGCCCCGCAAGGGCTCAGGGGCCCAGGCTTTTGCCCATGACGGCCTCGTAGTCGGTCCTTTCCAGCCTGTGCTGGAAGGATCTTCTGGAAAGCCCCAGGAGGGCCGCAGCCTCCGTCTTGTTGTCGTTGGTCTTGTCCAGGGCCTTCTTGATGAAGTGCCGCTCCACGGAGTGGAGGATGCCGTCCAGGTCCGCGTCCTTGCCCGACCACTGCGGGGCCAGGCTTTCGGGGACGATTGGCCTCGGGAACCGCTCCTTGGGGATGTTGGCGAGCTCCACCGGGTTGTGCTCGGAGAGGCTGTAGGCCACAAGGCGCATCCTAAGCCTCCATGGGCTGATGCCGAGCATGGTCGCGGCCCTCCCGCGGGCCCCGCCCGCGGAGAGCAGGGCGTTGAAGAGGTAGTAGCCCTCGAGCGACGTGAGTATGTCGTCTATGCCGCCCACGGGGAGCTGCAGCTCGGAACGCTCGGGATCCGCGTCGCTTGTCATCGGGGTGATGTCCGGCCCGGGAGGGAGCTCCGGGGCCGAAAACGAGAGGGGCGGCGGGTTGTCGAAGACGCCCGGGTCCCTCTTGAAGTCGGCCAAAAGCAGGCTCTCGGGGAGTATTATGTTGGACTGCTCCAGGGCCACGGAGCGCTCTATGATGTTTTCCAGCTCCCGCACGTTTCCCGGGAAGTGGTACTTGGAGAGTATGTCCAGGGCGTAGGTGGAGAGCTTCCTCACGTCCTTCTTCTGCTGGGCGCTGTACTTCTCCAGGAAATAGTGGGCCAGAAGGGGTATGTCCTGGACCCGCTCCCTCAGCGGGGGGAGGCGGATGTTTATGACGTTCAGCCTATAGTAGAGATCCTCCCTGAAGCGGGCGTTCATGATCTCGGTCTCGAGGTTCTTGTTGGTGGCCGCTATGAAGCGCACGTCCACCTCCTGCTCTGCGTTCCCGCCCACCGGCCGGAACGTCCTCTCCTGGACCACCCTCAAAAGCTTCACCTGCATGGGAAGGGTCAGCTCGGCCAGCTCGTCCAGAAAGAGGGTGCCTCCGTTCGCGACCGACATGAGCCCCTGCTTGTCGGACACGGCGCCCGTGAAGGCCCCCTTCTTGTAGCCGAAGAGCTCGCTCTCCACCAGCTGCTCGGGCATGCCGCCGCAGTTGATGGCGACGAAGTTGTGATCCGACCTGGACGAGTTGGCGTGCACGGCCCTTGCCACCAGCTCCTTCCCGGTGCCGCTCTCCCCGGTTATGAGAATGCTTGTGCTGGTCTGGGCCGCCCTCTTGATGAGCTCGTAGACGTGTAGCATGGCGGGGGACGCCCCCACCAGCCCGCCGAAACGCTGGTTGTGCCGCACCATGTCGGCCAGGGCCTGCCTCTCCCGGTCCACGCTTCTGTGGGCTAGCCCGGAGTCGGCGGCCGACAAAAGGTCCACCGGCTTGAAGGGCTTGGGGATGAAGTCGTAGGCGCCGTCCCTCATGGCCTCCACCGCCGTCTCGGCGCTCGCGTAGGCGGATATGAGGATGAGGGTGGTCTGCTTGCCAGCGGCCCTGAGCCCCTTGAGCACCTCCAGGCCGCTTTTACCGGGCATGCGGATGTCGCTTATGATGAGGTCGTAGCCCCCGCCCAGCGCCATGTCCAGGCCCTCTTGCCCGTCCTTGGCGAGATCGGTCTCGTGGCCCGCCGTCCTCAGGATCATCTGCATGAGCTCGCGCAGGCTCAGGTCGTCGTCTATGACAAGTATTCTTCCCACTCGCACACTCTTGGGGTCATGGCCCGGCCCTGGTGAGGGCTTGGGGCGATATCTCACGGCTAGGCGCTACGCCTCTGACTATAGATTAGTCCGGGGCGGATCTCAAGCCGGGGCCCATCGGGCCCCGGCAGGTGGCCGTTTCGCAAGGCGGCGCCGAGAGCCGCCCGGGGGCCAGGGCCCCCGGGCGGCTGCCTTCCTCAGACGTTGAAACGGAAGTGGACGATGTCCCCGTCCTTCACCACGTAGGTCTTGCCCTCGAGCCTGAAGAGCCCCTGCTTCTTGGCCTCGTTGAAGCCGCCAGTTGCCTTGAAGTCGTCGTAGGCCACCACCTCGGCCCTTATGAAGCCCTTCTTTATGTCCGAGTGTATCCTCCCCGCGGCCGACAAGGCGTCCTCGCCCTTCTTTATGGTCCAGGCGCGGCACTCGTCCTCGCCCACGGTGAAGAAGCTTATGAGGTCCATGAGCCCGTGGATGGCGGCCACCACCCTGTCGGAGCCGGGCTCGGCGAGGCCGTAGTCGCCAAGGAACTCCTTGGCCTCCAGCGGGTCAAGCCTCGCTATCTCGGCCTCTATGGAGCCCTTGAGGCGCATGCTGGGGACCGACGCCCCGGGATCCTTGCACCCGCCGCCCTCTTCGGGCTCGTTGACTATGAGGAGCAGGGGTTTTGCCGACGCGAAGCCGAACCCCCTGAGGGCGGGGGAGCTCGCGACCTTCGGCTCGCCCCGAAGGGGGTAGTTCCCCTCCAGCACGGACTTCGCCAGGTTCAAAAGCTCGAGCTCGACGGGGTCGCCCTTCTTCCCCCTTTTCCTGTCCTCCGCGATCCTCTCTAGCCGCTTCTCGGCTATGACGTAGTCGCCCACTATGAGCTCGCCCTCCAGGGAGGCGGCCTCCTTGGCCGGGTCGGGCTTGTCCATCCCGGGGGAATCGAATCCCCTCAGGACCATGAGCAATACGTCCGCGTCCCTCACCCTGTCGAGCGAGAGCCTCAGGGACTCGACGGGGTTCTGCGCCTGGGGGCGCGCCAGCTGGATGCCCACCTTGGCTGGGG
Organism: Deltaproteobacteria bacterium; assembly: GCA_031278475.1. Classification (GTDB taxonomy): domain Bacteria; phylum Desulfobacterota; class Desulfarculia; order Adiutricales; family Adiutricaceae; genus JAISMF01. Next base: position 3,167 of record JAITKK010000201.1, on the reverse strand, counting down.
TGTGCTTCTTCGGCTTGAACACGCCGCTCAGGTAGTCGAGCCGGGGATCCCTCAGCACGGCCTCCCCGAGCCTCTGCTCGTTGGGGCCCAGGACGGTGGGGAGGCCGGTGAGGGCCCTGAACACTGTGTCCCTCCCCGAGCCGGGGTAACCTATGAGGCCTGCTTTCATTATCGATACCTAAAAATGCGCTGTGGGCTGCGTTTGGGCGCCCCTTGGAAGGGGATCGTCTCACGCCCGAATCCGCGAACTGCTAAGAGGCTGCTCTTTGGGCCCCTATCGGGCCTTCGAACGTTTCCTTGGGTATTCCTGGCAATTGGGACGCATTGGGAAGACCGCCGCCATGGTAGCCGATACGGGCGTTTTTGGCAAGGCTTGCGGGGACGCTCTTCGTTTTATGGAACATTGAAAGCGCGACGGCGGGATTGCGCGATAGCCTGTTTCCCTGCAAAGGCTGCCTTGCATCGTCAGGAAAACAACAAGCCCGCCCGATACCCAAATGCCCCATACCCATGGGGAAAAGATGCAATCGTCAATAAATGGGCATAACAATCATGCATGGCTTTTGCGTCTTCCTGGAAAGATTGCGGCCGGGCAATCCCCAATATTTCGGAATTTTAGCCGTTACCGTTCCTTTGGCATAGGGCGTCGAGCAATCGTGGGATGGGCTTACGCGAATCATTACGAATCGCGGTTGTTTGGCATGATTTGCCATGATTTGCCGTTAAAAGCCAGGAACCGGCATGCGTTGCCAAAAAAAAAGCGAGGACGCGAGGCTTCAGGCCCCTATGAGCTCTATGAGGATGTCCAAGGCGCTTTCCGCTGAGAGCAGGGTTATCTCATGGCGGGAGCCGGAAAACCTGCTCTCCCAGGTGAGGATCCCCTGCCTCTTGCCCCATGCGGAGAAGAACACGAGACCCACGGGCTTCTGCGGGGAGCCGCCGCTTGGGCCGGCTATCCCTGTCGTGGAGACCCCGATGTCGGCGCCCACTACCCTCGCGACGTTCTCGGCCATTAGGGCCGAGCACTCTTTGCTCACCGCCCCGTTATCCCTTATCACGGCCTCGGGGATCTCCAAGAACTTCCTCTTGGACTCGTTGGAGTAGGCGTCTATGCCCGCGAGGAAGTAGGCGGAACTCCCGGGCACAGAGGTAATCGACGCGGCCAGAAGGCCGCAGGTAATGCTCTCGGCGGTAGCGACGGTGAGCTTTTCCTTGATGAGCTTGGAAGCGATCCTCTCGGCCCTCTGGGATATGGCGGGCGTTGGGAACGCGGGAACGGGTTTTGCGATGTCGCCTTGCAAGCGCGCCTCCTAACATGCTTCCGGAAAGGCGAGGGGCCCGCGGGGCCAAAAGGCCCCGCGGGCCCCTCGCGGGCCGCTTTCAGTGGGGAAGGGCAATCAGGTGTTCGCGGCTATGAGCGCAGCTATGGGCTTGATGCCGTAGGCGCCGCTCTCGATTGCCGTGAGCACGGCCCCCCCGCCAGTGAAGAAGTACCAGGACGGGTCGTCCAGGGCTGACATGTAGGCCCCGGGGGTGAGCTTCTTGAGGTCGGTTAGGGTGTCGCCGCCGCCGAAGAGCTTCCTGGCCTTGGGGTTCTTCGCAACCTCCGAGTAGAAGCGGGCGCTTCCCTCGGGGAAGAACTTGGTGAGCCCCATGACGGCGTTCACGAATATGGTCTTGGAACCTTGGATTATCTCGGTAACCTTGGGGTCGTCGAAGGACTCCGGGGCCACGTCCAGGAAGTACTTGTACTCCTTGCCCTTCTGGAAGTCCTTGGTCTTGACGGTGCGGAATTTCCCGGGCTCGCGCCCGATGGAGTCGGACTCCACCACGGCGTCCAGCTCGAGGATCTTCCCGGCCGCCTTGTCCTTCTCCACCAGGTCGCCAGCGAGCTTCACGTCCTCTTCGTCAACGCCCGCTATCTTGATGCCGTACTTGGCGGCCAGGAAGGCGTTGTAGATGACGCCTCCCAGGAGCAGCTTGTCGGTCTTCTCGTAGAGCTTGGTGAGCGGGCCAATCTTCGTGTCGTACTTGGAACCCGCGACCACCGCCAGGAAGGGGGGCTCGGGGTTGAGGACAAGGTCCAGGTGCTCGATCTCCTTCTGGATGAGGAAGCCTGCCGCGGACGGCATCTTGGCCGCCACGTCGTAGGTGGAGGCGTGGGGCTGCCAGGAACCGAAGGCGTCGTTCACGTAGCAGTCGGCGATGGCCGCGAACTGCTCGGAAAGGGCCTTGGTCTTGTCGTCCTTGGACTCCTCGCCCGCGAACCACCTGGTGTTGGGCAGGTAGATCCCGCCTATCTCGCGCTTTTTGAGCTTGGCCAGAAGGGGCTCAAGGGCCTTGGGGTCCAGGGCCAGGATGCCAAGCTCCGGGTCTATGGGGAGCTCGGGGGTGACGAAGCCGCCCTCGAGCTTCCGGTTGAGGTACTCCACGATGGGGGCGACGGAGCTGTCGGGCCCGGTCTTTATGTGGCCGGTCTTCTTGTCCCTGGTGCGGCCCACGTGGGTCATGAGAATGGGGAAACCGCCTTTGACGGCGATGTAGTGGATCAGCCCGAAGGTCGAGTCGATGCGGAAGGCGTCCTCTATCGCGCCTTTGTCGACCACGTTGTGGTCCACCCTGGCCAGGACCACCTTGCCGTTCAGATCCAGGTTCTGAATTAGCGGAAGACGGGGATCAATTTTGCTCATTCTAATTTTGCCTCCTGTGACAACCTGGCGATAGTTGCTTTCTGTGGATGGCCGGATCCCTCCGCGCGGCAAGGAGCCCCAAGGGGGTCGGCGTGATTATTCCTGCTCGTTGCTATCCTCGAATCTCACCCCGCACCACGGGCAATACTTGTACTCGGTGCTGTTGAGCTGCTCCCTGCAGTTCTGGCAGATGAGCGTTAGCTCCTCCGCGCAGAACGGGCAGAACGTGAACCTCTTGAACTCGGCCTGGACCTCCGGGGGGAGCTCGGCTATCTTCTCGCAGCATTCGCTGTCGTGGCAGATCTTCTCTATGGCGCTGACCTTTGCCAGGGCGCCGGCTTTGGGGTTGTCTGACATTTGCACTCCATGTGAAAAAAAATTCAGCCTATGTTGTGGCTGAGGCACGGAAAAAACTGATACCAATGGTTAAATATAATCACGAAAATGCGAAATGTCCAGTGGGTGGGGACTTGGACG
>JAITKK010000177.1 GCA_031278475.1 Deltaproteobacteria bacterium | reverse complement strand
AAGAAGTGGGAATCACTACGCCAGTACACTATCTAAGCCAATAGTCAAGCCAAGTCATCCAGGGCCAAAATGCGGGCCGCCACCTTTGCCGAGGGCAAAAGGTGGGGGCCCGCTTTTTTTGTCGAACGCCAAATTTGAAAGGGGAGGGCTTTTGTGCTATATTTTTGCCCACGGAAAAATAGACCCCAAAACCCTAACATTTGCTATAATCGCAGGGGAATCCAAACAAATAGTTTTTTTTGCGAAAATTCCATAAAACCGATAAAAACGCACAAGAGACAATAATAAAACCAAAATGCACACAACAAACGCACGATTTTGACATCATTTCCCAAAAAACCGCCCGGGCCAATGCCAAGGCTGATGTTTGAGGATCGCAGCCATGCTTTTCAGAGACGAAAGTGAAGCGAGAAAACAGGCGGAAAAACTCCGCAAGGAGATAAACAAGCACGACCGCCTCTACTTCCAGGAAAACAACCCAGAGATCAGCGACGCGGCTTACGACCGGCTATTCAGGGAACTGGTAGACCTCGAAACGGAGTTCCCGGCAATCAAAACCCCTAACTCGCCCACGGCCAGGGTCGGGGCTAAGCCAGTGGCCCAAGGCATCAGCGAGGTGAGGCACGATCCCCCCATGCTAAGCCTCGACAAGGCCCTGGACCCCTCCGAGCTCTTCGACTTCGAGAGCAAGACCTTGCGTTTTCTAAGGAGCGAGGGCCAGCTGGACTACTTCACCATGCCCAAGTTCGACGGGCTAGCCGCTGAGCTTGTCTACGTGAATGGGAAACTCTCCCTCGCCTCAACCAGGGGCGACGGGGAGGTGGGCGAGGACATCACGGCCAACGCCCTCACAATCGCGGACATCCCGAAGAGCATAAAGCTCTCGCCCTTCCCCAAGGCCTTCCACGGGGAAATCAAGGTAAGGGGCGAGGTCTACATGGAAAAGGCCGAGTTTCTGAAACTGAACGAGGCAAGGGAGGAAAAGGGCCTCCCCCTCTTCGCTAACCCCAGGAACGCCGCGGCGGGGTCGCTCAAGCGCCTTGATCCCAAAATCACCAAAAGGCGCGAACTTCGCTTTTTCGGCTACGGCCTTTGGCTCCCCGACATCAGTTCCTTCAAGGGCTACTCAAAGCTCATGGCCGCCCTATCCGAGGCGGGCATAAGGGTCGAGAGTTCCACGTTCACGGGGCTCGTGAAGGGGATGGAGGCCGCGAAAGAGGTGTTCGACGGGATCGCGGAAAAGAGGGAGGAACTCCCCTTCGAGGCGGACGGCCTGGTGGTGACGGTGGAGGATCTCTCGCTATGGCTGCGGCTGGGTTCTACCTCCCACGCCCCGCGCTATGCGGTGGCCGCGAAGTTCAAGCCCATGGGGGCGCAGACCAAGGTGCTGGCAATCGAGGTGCAGGTGGGGCGCATGGGTGCCCTGACCCCGGTCGCGGTCATGAGCCCGGTCCAGGTGGGCGGGGTGACAGTCTCCCAGGCCTCGCTCCACAACGAATACGAGCTGCGGAGCAAGGACGTGCGCGTGGGCGACGTGGTGGTAATCCACAGGGCCGGGGACGTCATACCGCAGATCGAAAGCGTCGTCCTCGAAAAACGCAAGAAGGACTCCGTGCCATTCGAGTTCCCCAAGAACTGCCCTGTGTGCGGGACGGAGGCCGTGAGGCACCAAGGCGAGGTCATACTCCACTGCCCCAACAAGAACTGCCCCGCCCAGATAGAGGCGAGGCTCATACACTTCGCCGGTAAGGACGCCCTGGACATAATGGGGCTGGGCCCCGCTAACGTTAGCCAGCTCCTAAGCATGGACCTGGTGAGAATCCCCACCGACCTGTTCCGGCTAAAGAGTGCCGACCTTCTGCGGATCCCCCGCCTAGGTGAGAAAAACGCGACCAAACTCTTGGAATCCATTGACAAGGCCAGGACCGCGAGCCTGTGGCGCTACATCAACGCCATCTCAATCACCAACGTGGGCACCAGGACTAGCCAGACCCTGGCTACGCAATTCAAGGGCCTGAAAGAGCTATCCGAGGCAAGCAAGAAGGAACTATCCTCCCTGAACGACGTGGGCCAGAAGGTCGCGGATAGCATCTACGAATTCTTCAGGTCCCCGCTTAACAGGGAGTTCGTGGGGGATCTGTTGGACGGGAAGCTTGGCATCGCCCCAACCCTCGACGAGCCGCCGGCCAACGGGACGGCCTACGGGCTTCGCTTCGTTCTGACCGGGAAGCTACCCACCATCTCCCGGGCCGAGGCCAAGTCAAGGATCATGGCCCAGGGCGGCAGTGTGTCCGGCTCGGTTGCGAAGGACACCGACTACCTTGTGGTGGGGGAAAAACCAGGCAGCAAGCTGACCGAAGCGCAAAGCCGCGGGATACCGACCCTTGACGAGGAGGGCCTCCTCAGGCTCCTGGAGGGAAAGGACAAGCAGTAGGGATACCACGGGTCAAGAAAAAGGGCATATGTTGGAATAATTTCCCAACATATGCCCTAGTTTGCCCACATTAGTTCCCTCGCCTACTGGTTTCCCCCCAAAACCCACATCGCGGGAATCCAGCGGAAGGCTCTATCGCGGGCACCCTCTAGAAGTAGTCGTTGACATCGTCCATGGGGAACGGATCGTCCGCCCCATTCCCATTCCTATTCCCATTCCCATTCCTATTCCCATTCCCATTCCCATTCCTATTACCATTCCCATTACCACTCCCATTCCCATTGCCATTACCATTCCCCTTGTATAGCGCGGCGGGTCTGGCCTGAGTCAGCAATGGGCGTTTCTCCATGGTATGGGCGGCGGCTATGGGCATGATGGGGGCCTTCTGCTTGGGGCTCGGCCCGTAGGACTCCGGCTGCGGGACAGTGCCCTCCCGCCTGATTAGCGACTTCAGCTCTATTATCACCTTCTGCAGCTCCTCGCCCTGATTGTTCAGCTCCTCCGCCTCCAGGCTCATGGACCTCGCGTCCAGCATCGTCCTGTCGGCCTTGTCCTTCATCTTCCTCACTGAGTCCCCCAGCTCCCTTATCCTCTCGACCTCCATGTCCACCTTGGTCATGATCATCTCGAGGGCGGCTATCGTCTCGCCCGCGCTGCTGGAGAGGCTGGTGAAGCTCTCGGCAAGCTTCGCGGAGATTTGCTCCCCGTTTTTCACCTGCTCTTGGTTCTTCTCGACGAAAGTGTTGGAGCTGTGGACGGAGTCGGCCGAACGCTTTGCGAGGTTCCTCACCTCGTTTGCCACGACGGCAAAGCCGCTTCCCGCATTTCCGGCCCTGGCGGCCTCGACGGAGGCATTCAGGGCCAGAAGGTTGGTCTGGAAGGAGATGCCCTCTATTATGTTCAGGATGCTCCCTATGCTGCTGGAGGTCCCGCTTATGGCATTCATCGCCTGGCTCATCTCGTCCACGTCCTTGGCGCCCTGGTAGACCCGCTGTGCGGTCGTCCTTCCCAGCTGGGCCCCGTTCTTCGCCACCCTCTGGTTGTCGTGGGAGTTGTCTGAGAGGGAGTTGAGCTCCATCTCGATGCCATCCAGGACGCGGGTCTCCTCCATGGCGTTATCGGACATCATCATGCTCGCTTTCCCTATGGTTTCGGCCACCCTCTTGAGGTTGTCGAACTGGGCGCCAAGGTTTTTGGCTATGCGCTCTATGTCCTTGGTGAGGTGCGTGATGGGAAAAAAGACGGCTATTGCGATCACCAGCAAGGACAGCACGTAGTAGCTTATGTCTGCAAGCAAGCTACGCCTGACGGGTACCATCACCTCGGCTTGATCCAAGACCGCCCCAAGGTACCAGCCGGATTCCTTGATGGGTGACATGTGGATTATCTTGTTGCCGCCCGAATAGTCGAGCGCATTCGGGAGCGTGACAGTGAAGCTTTCGCCGGAGGCAATCATGTCCTTGACCTTGCTCCAGCCCAGCACCGCATCCGCGTCCTTTTGGCCATCTATGTTGCTTGTAAGTAAGTTGGTGCCGTTTGACACAATGATATTGTTGGGATGGGATATTAACCGCCCTTCAGGGGTTATTATCAAATAATAGCCGCTTTTGGAAAGGCTCATGAGCCCCTCGTTTCCTTCCTTGAGGAGATCCGTGATGCCGCTTATGGGCACATCCATGGTAACAACCCCCACGAATTCGCCACCTCTCTTGAAGGGCACGGCAAACGAGCACATCAGATTGCTTCTCGCACCGGAGGCGTAGTAGGGTTCGGTCCAGATTGGCTTTCCCTGTTCCATGGGCGTGATAAACCAGCTACCTACCTCTCGGTTTGTGGTGTAGTCGTAGGCACCGTGCTCTGGGTCTATGAAGGTTTTTTCCCCGTGTTTTGAGACATACGGTGCAAACAACGGCCTGTCCGGGGAATATTTGCCCTTCGCGAATGCCACGGTTGACCCATAAGAGTTCTCCGATGTCGATATGCCGTGTTTGATTAGCGTAAAGAAATCCTCGTCTGTTTCAGGGAGCTTATCCGAAAGGATCTCTGAAAGCAGCATGGGTGGCTGCTCCATATCCATAAGTAAGTAGTTAACCTCGGCCGCCATGGCATCAACTTGGCCTGCCAGAAAGGTATTCACGGAATTTATGGCCTGTTTCTTGTTATGCATGTAACTTCTCCCGGACATGAAGGAGTACACAACAACAAGCGGTATTAGAAACGATAGTATCAGTTTAACGTGCAAAGACATTTTGATCCTCTTAAAAGTCGTGATGCCCACTAGGGACAAACGGATGCGGATTATAGGCAAAGCTTGGATTTTAAACGTAAGAAACTGGGGTTACTTTAATGCCTTTATGCCATCAAAGCGATAAATGCGGGCTGCATCAACGACTCCGCACAGATTTCCCATCAGTGTAATATAGTCCAGAGGTGTTTATTCAAAAAGAGTTTGAATCAAATCATTGGAAATTTTAATCACACAATCCACCGTGATATTTAACAAAAAATCCCTAAAGGGAACTTTTTTGCTTATACTAATGTTTTGTTGATTGGATGAAAAACCCTAAATAATCGATAAATATCGATAATTCCCACCAACTTCGCACGAAATCCCCAAAGTTTTCCATAAATCCATCTTTAATGTGCGCAAGGGTGTTTTGCAATATAAATCGGATTTTCACGATTTCCGCAATTTGCTATATACTTTCTACAACTGTTTTTACTAATTTTTGTAATCGAAGTTTTCTTTATCCTCTGATTCCCCATATTTTTACATAATTCCAAAAACTTCCAAATACTTCCAAATGCTTTAATCTTAATTTCCAATGCTACCATTTAAAATTTTGAGCCCTACCCATTTTTCAAAATCAAAAACAATCTTTAGCCCCAGTTTCACCCCAAGCATTCCCCATGCATACCCCACCTGCCTTCCCCTTGCCTTCCCCATGCCCTCCGCACCTGCGCCCACCCGCACCCCACTCACACAAACCTACATTTCCATGCCTTCTTTGCCCAAGATCAAAAAACCCATTTGTTGCCAAATGGGTTGCCTTGGATCCTATGCGTTATTAAAGCCCTGTTTTATTTAGGCAAATGGGGAAAGCTTAATGCCTAAAATTAGCTGAAATGCGGGAAAAATGGAAGCTCTTGGGTATCAGGGGAACGCCATCGATTGCCAAGGGATTACTTAAGTCTCGGCATCTTTCGGCTTGTCTTGCGACTTCCCGGAAAGATATTCTTTGAGCCTTTCGAATGCCTCGGCCGTACCAACCACGGGCTCATAGCCCAAGAGGGTCTTGGCCCGCGAGATGTCGAAGTAGTGGCTGGTGGATAACTGCCTTGCCGTGAAGCCGGTCATGGGCGGCTCCCCCTTGAGCCGCAGCTTTGCCCACAGGAACCCGCATATCGTCCCAAAGGCCCTGGCAAGCCATCTCGGGACCTCCCTTTCCACCGGCGGCAGGCCGCCGCAGGCAAGCAGGGCGTTAACCAAGTCCTTCACGTCCATGGGCTCCGGCTCGGCTATGAAGTAGGCAAGGCCTGCGACAGTGTCGTCTTCCGCGAGCCTCCTAAGCGCAAGGGCATGGGCGTGGGCGGCGTTGTCTATGTAGGTGTGGGAGACAAGGTAAGGGCCCCCTGAGAGGTAGCGCAGGCGGCCCCTTTTGGCCATGTCGAGGATCCTGGGAAGGAAGTGCGGGTCGCCCGGCCCCCAGATAAGGTGGGGCCGCAGGGCAAGCGTCCTGAAAGAGTCGCGATTGGCTTCCAGGACCATTTTTTCCGCGAGCATCTTGCTGTAGGGATAGCCGTAGCCCTTGTCGCCGGTGTAGGGCGCGGATTCGTCGGCGGCCTTGAGGCCCCCCGCCTGGTGGACGACGCTTGGCGTGCTGGTGTGGACGAAGAGGCGGGCGCCCGCGTCCTTCGCGGCCTTTAGCAGATTCGAGGTGCCCTCCGTGTTGACCTTGAGGTATCCCGCGAGAGGCCCCCAAGTGCCGGTCTTGCCCGCGCAGTGGACCACCGCCTCGCAGCCATCGCAGGCCTCCCGCAGGGCCTTTGGGTCGGAAAGCTCGCCCAGGAAGGGCTTTGAGCCCTTAGCGACGCCCCCCGGGATGTCCCTCCTCGAATAGGCCACCACCTCGTGGCCCCCTGAGAGGAGGAGCCCCAGGACCCTTCCCCCCAGAAAGCCGCTCCCGCCGGTCGCGAGCACCCTCACTTGGATGATCCCTCGGAGCCCCCGGCCGGGTCAGACCCGGCCGGGGCCCTCGGGCGGGTCCCCGGGGCCCACGCCCCAGTCGCCCGCCATGCGCCCTTCGGCGCTCACCGTGTGGACCCTGAAGCCCTTGGTCTCGGCGAGCCGCCTGATGTCCTTCTCGTGCATGGCCTGGGCCTGGTAGTCCCCCTGCCCCGCCCCGGACAGGGACAGGGCCGCAAGGGCGCTCTCCGCGGCCTCCCTGCTGGCGAAGGCCGGCATAAACGTATAGCCCCCGAAGTCTATGAGGAGCGTCTTCTGCCTGTCCCCCGCGATGGCCGCGAGCGGGACCCAGAACCAGTCCACCCCGGCCTTCCCGGGCTCGAGATCCCCCATGGGGTAGGGAGGCCCTTGGGCCCCGCCGTCACCGTTGTCGCCAATTCCGTCGTCAGCCATGGCTCCCCGCAAAATTTGGTATAATTGGCGGATCCGGACACAGAGCCGCCCTGATTCAGGGCATCGCGGCCGCCTCAGCACCACCGGACGCGGCCGCGACCCCGGCCGGGAAGGACCAACGGCCCGTCCCGCCTTCACCATTATAGGGAAAAGCACCCAAGGACTCAAAGGGGGGTTCCTCTCCATGGCAAGCCGCATAAAAGTGCTGCCTACCGACCTCGTGAACCGCATCGCCGCAGGCGAGATTGTGGAGAGGCCCGCCTCCGTCCTGAAGGAGCTTTTGGAGAACAGCCTGGACTCAGGCGCTGGCCGCATAGACATAGAGGCCGAGGGCGGCGGCAAGGGGCTCATCAGGGTCTCTGACGACGGCTGCGGCATGAACCCCGAGGAGATGCGCCTCTGCCTGGAAAGGCACGCAACCAGCAAGATTAACGAGGATAGCGATCTGACCAGCATCATGACCCTTGGCTTCCGGGGCGAGGCACTGCCCTCCATCGCGTCTGTGTCCAAACTCACCATAACCAGCTCCACCGGGGAGGGCGAGGGCGGGTTCAGGCTCTCGGTCGAGGGGGGCGTGATCGGGCAGCCGGAGCCCTGCCCGGCCAACAAGGGCACCGTCATGGAGGTCAGGGACCTCTTCTTCAACGTGCCGGCCCGCCGCAAGTTCCTCAAAACCACCCAGACCGAGGAGGCCCACATGGTGGAGGCGGCCGAGCGCTACGCCCTCTCAAGGCCCAAGCTCACCATAAGGCTTGTCTCCGACGGCAGGGAGCTGGTCTACGCGGACGCCCAGAACGACTTCCATGCGAGGCTCGCGATGATCCTGGGCAAGAACATAGCCCCCGGGATCCGCGAGCTAAGCCGTTTCGCGGACGGGGTGAGGGTCAGGGCCTGGTTGTCCGGCCCCGACACCTCGCTCCGGACCGCCGCATCGCTCTACGTCTACGTGCTGGACCGCCCTGTGCGGGACAGGTTGCTCACAAGGGCCATCATCCAGGGCTACGGAAGGACCCTCCCCGCCGGGCGCTACCCGGCGGGGCTGGTCTTCGTGGACCTGGACCCCAAGGAAGTCGACGTGAACGTCCACCCCGCCAAGACCGAGGTGCGCTTCCGCAAGGGCTTCCAGGTATTCAAGGTGGTGGAGGATGCGGTTGCCGAGGCCATTGGCTCGGCCAAGTCCCAGCTCCTGGGTGATGACCCGGGGCCGCTCTTCGCCCATGACTCCAAGCTCCCCGACCGAAAGCCGCCCGGAACGGCCCCACCGGCCGGGGGGGCTTCAGAGCCTCCGTCCCCCCTTGGGGAGCCCCCGGTTGGGGCGTCGCCAATAGGGGCGTCCCTGAAGGGGGCCGCCTCCTGGGGGGAAAGATCGTCCTTTAGGGGCTCCTGGGGCCGCGCCTTGGGGGGCGGGGCCAAGGGCCATGAGGAATGGGACCTGGGCACCCCCTGGGACGGGACCTACGGCATGGGCGTAGACCCCCCTGGAACGGGACATCCTGGGAAAGCTTTTGGGCCCGCCCCTTCCGCGGACGATTCCCCCTTGCCGGATGACGATGGGCCGGGGGATGGCCAAGCAGGCGACCTGCTTGGCCAGGCGCCCGGGCTCAGGCCGCTAGCCCAGCTGGGAAGCACCTACATATTGTCCGAGGGGCCAACGGGGCTCGTGATAACCGACCAGCACGCGGCGCACGAGAGCATACTATTCAACCGCCTGAAAAACGCCCTGAACGCCGAGGGGCTCCCGGCAAGGACGCTTCTCATACCCGACACGCTCGAGCTCAAAGGCTACGAGGGGGTGGCGATGGCAAGGCTCGCGAAACCCCTGCGGCACATAGGGTACATCCTTGAGCCATTCGGTGAGTCAACCTACCTGCTGAAGGGAATACCGCTCATCCTGGGCCAGGAGGAAGCCAAGGAGGCCCTCAAGGAGATCCTGGACGGGGCCAAGGCCAGCCTAAAGGACCTGGACGGGGGCGGCATAGACGGAAGCCTTGGGGAAGTCTCGGAATCCTGGCTCCACAGCGTTGCCTGCCGGGCGGCCATAAAGGCCGGGCACTCCCTTGACCGGGAGGAGATGGAAAGGCTCCTGGAGGATGTCCTGGAAAACGAGCAGGGCGCCCACTGCCCCCACGGCAGGCCCTCGTCCATCACCATCAGCTACCAGGAGCTGGAGAGGAAGTTCGGGAGATCCTGAAAAAACACCCATGATGGCCCCCAGGGCCTTTCGCCAAAGGGACCATGGAACTTTGTTTCTTAGGTGGGCCACCCCCTACGATACATTCACACTAACCATGCGGCATGCTGGTTAATGGCATGGCTCCAAGGATGTTGATGTCGGATCCAAGGATGTTGATGTCGGCTCCAAGGGTGTTAATGGTTTTGCCCCAAGGACGGGATCCGCGTTGAATATCCTGGATAATTGAATTTCAGGCCGAAAAGCGTAATCCGACCCAATTAACACACACAAGCACACACAAGCGCCCATAGAAACCAGTAAGCACCCGCAAAAACCCATAACATCGATTAGCGCCCTTCCGAATCCACAAGCATTAAAAAACACGATAGGCTCCCAGAAAGCATAACCGCATATAATTTGGCATCGCTTTAATTTCGCGTTCATTTTCAAACGGACATGTCATGGGATTGTATTGCCTTTTTAGTCCTTTTCGGGAGTTAAGGGCCTTTTCGCGCGACTCGCATCGTATTTCCCATGACCGGCCCCGCAAGGGGACATCACCTTCGCCTTCCTAAGTAGGCATCCGAAAGGTTCCACCGTGCGCACCCAAAAAGCAGCATCCAGGAAAAACATCCTCAGGGCGTTCGCGACAGTCCCACTCGCCCTGATACTCGCGGCCCTGATACCGTCCGCCATCCTCGCCCAGTCGGGGGGTGCCCCCGGGCCAGCGGCAAGCGAGGCCCCGCCCGCCTCGGTGTCCGTCTATACGGCTACCGGGGCCACCACCGCCGCGCTCCCGCTATTGGTCGCGCTCAGGGACGGCTGGCCAGGGGTCAAGGCCGATGTCACCGAGTGGAAGAACCTGGACGATCTTAGGGCATTGCTCCTCGCTGGCAAGGGCGACGTGTGGGTGGGGCATCTGGATGCCTTCGCGAGGGCCGCCTACCGCGGGGCCCCTGTGCGGCTGGTCTCCGTCACGGCCTGGAAGAAGTTCTGGTTCGTATCCGCGCCCCTTCCCCTGGACGAGGGGAAGGACCCAAGGCCCCCGGCGGATATCGCCGAGTTGGCAGGCTACCTGTCCAAGAACGATCTCACCTTGACCACCTCCCCCCAGGGCGGCCCTGGGCCCGATCTTCTCGCGGCCATCGCCGCCTCGGGCGGCCCGGCCTTCAAGGCCTCGACCTTCCCCGGGCAGCAGGCCGCCCTGGAACTGTCCACCGGGAGGGCGGTGGCGGCGTTGCTCCCCGAGCCCTTGGTGTCAATGGCCCTTTTGAAGAACCCCAAGCTGGTCGTGGTGGGAAGCCTGGAAGAGGAGTTCGCCGAGGCCATGGGCGGCCTCCCCCGCCTGCCCCAGGCGGGGGTGGGCGTGAACAGCGCCTTCGCCAAAGCCCACCCGAAGCTCAGCCAGGGGCTGCAAGGCGCCCTTACGGCCGCGGGCGACAAGATAAAGGACCTCCCGGCCTACGAGCTGGTGGGGCTGTTACCCAAGAGCACGAGGGACGCCTTGGGCGACAAGGCACTAGAGCTCTCATTCGGGAGGGATCCCATAATCGTCCAGAACGCCAAGGACGTCGCGCCGGAGATCGAACGCTTCCTCTGCTGGACGGCCGGCGATCTCTGCGGGTCAGGCAGGCTGGATGCCAACTTCCCCCCCGACTTCCTCTTCTAGGGCCCAAGGCTCCCCTACCTTGAGGCCGCTCCGCCCGATACTTCCCTACCTTGTGTCCTTCATGGCCTGGGCCATTGCGCTCTGGTGCCTGGGCCTTGCCTTCGGCGGCCAGCTGGTGCCAAGCCCGCTCAGGGTCCTGGGCTCCCTTGGAAGCTTGGCCATGGACGGGACCCTCTTCGCGGAGCTCCTCCGCACGGTACGCAGGGCCCTTTTGGGCGTGCTCCTTGCAACCGCCCTGGGCGTGCCGCTGGGGCTCCTGGCCGCCCGCTTCCAGCCACTGCTCCGCTACACGGCCCCGCTCATAGCTGGGCTGCAGTCCTGCCCGCCCGTGGTCTGGATCTCCATTGCCATGGTGCTCGCGGGCACTGGCTCGGCTGTCCCCGTCGCGACCGTCTTCGCGGCGACCCTTCCCATCCTCTTCAGCAACACCGCCCAAGGGGCCATGGGGCTCCCTTCCAGGGTGGTCCTGATGGGGAGGCTCTACGGGGTCCCCTTCGCGAGGAGGTTCCTGGACTTCACCCTCCCCGGCATACTGCCGTTTTTCCTGGCGGGGCTATCAATAGTCCTTTCCACCGCCTGGAAGGCGGCCGCCGTGGCCGAGTTCATGGGAAGCCACGACGGGGCCGGGGCCCGCATCTACTGGTGCTACTCAAGGCTTGACATGGAGGGGCTGCACGCCTGGGCGCTCGCAATCATCGTCCTGGGGCTCGGGCTCGAGGGCCTCGTCATCACCCCTTTGCGCAGGAAGGCGGCCGCCATGGCCTCGAAGGGGGCCTAGGTGGACTGGCTCTCTCTTAAGTCGGTGGGGAAATCCTTCAACGGGAAGCAGGTCCTGAAATCCGTCACCCTCGCCCTTCCCAGGGGCAGGGTTCTCTGCCTGGTGGGGCCCTCCGGCCAGGGGAAGAGCACCCTTTTGGAGATCATGGCGGGCATCCAGAAGCCCGGGGGCGGGACGGTCAGGCGGGAGGGCCAGGTGTCCCTGCTCTTCCAGGACAACGCCCTGGTGCCCTGGCTCTCGGCCGAGCGCAACCTCAGGTACGTGCTCCCCAAGGACTGGCCGGAAAGCGCCCGCGCCGGGAAGGTCGCCTTCTGGCTCGAGAGGTTCCGCCTTGACCCCAAGATGCCGCCCACCGACATGAGCGGCGGCATGAGGCGCAGGCTGGCGCTCGCCAGGACCTTCATAGTGGGGCGCCCCATAACGCTCCTCGACGAGCCCTTCGCGTTCCTTGACCGCTACTGGCACTCCCTGGTGGCGGGCATCCTTGCGGACATCGCCGGCGAGGGCCGCTGCGCGGCCCTCGCCCTGCACTCGGTTAACCCGGAGCTCAAGGAGGAATGCGGGGGCGTGCTGGACGTCCTGGAGCTGGGCCCCTCCCCCGTGGAGATCCCGCCTGGAAAAGGCGGCGAAGCGCCCGACAAGACCCAATAAGGCCCAACACCACCCAATCAAGGCACATTATTACCCAAGGGCAGGAAGGCCCCCTGGCGGCGCCAACGGCGCCACCAGGGGGCCTTCCGAAATTTCATGGGCAAGGTTGCCTCAAGACCCCTTAGTGCAGGGTGTAGGGCCTTTCAACGGCGATTGCCGCCTGCGTCGTGGGATCGATGGTCCCGAGCTTCTCCATGAGCGTCCTGAGCCCGGCCTTGGTGTCGTGGGAGATGCCCTCGCCGGTCTCAAGGAGCCTCAGGAGCAGGGAGAGGGCGTCGTCCATGGCTGTGTTTATCCGGCGGCGCTGCTCCTCGAGCCTGAGCGCGAAGTTGTGCCTGGCCTCGGAGAGGCAGCCCAGGATGATCCTTGTCACCCTCGCCTCCTCAACCGTGCCGAGGGAGAGGATGGGGCCCTCGAAGTCGTCGGCTCCCGCGAGGCGCGCCACTATCTCGGCGTAGCCCGCGAACTGCCTGTCCAGTGTGTCCAGGAGCCCGGGGTTGCCCGCGCCCGCCTCTATGGCCCGGTCGGCCAGCGAGTACATGCGGTCGAGCGCGCCCTCCAGCTCTTGGAAGGCCTCGGAGGCCATGCGGCAGTCGCTTATGACGTGGGGCATGTCCTCCATCTCCTCGGTGAGCTCCTCGATGGTCTCCGCCACGTCAAGGGGGTCCGCCACCAACTCGAAGGAAGAAAGCTCCATCGCCAGTATCCTCGCGACGGATTCGTAATGGGTAAGATCGTGGTAGGCCAAGTTGCCGGCGAAATCTTCGTCCATGGGATTCTCCTTGCGGCTATGCGGTACCGGGGCCGGCTGGCTCCCGGGGGCTGGCAAGTAAAGTGCAAAAGCCCTGCCAATTTTCAGGGTCCATTTTTGCCCATCTTGCGTGACCTTTCCCAGGGCGGGCCCAGCATCCAGGGCCCTGGGGGAGTTTTTCCCGGAATGCCGCGGAGGATCCAAAGTTATTTTACAGATAGTTTATTATATTATATATAATTATAAATAAGTATATATGATTTATTGAAAAATATGCGCCAGCCATGAAAATGAAAAACACGCCCCACCTATGAAAAAAGCCCTGCAAAAATTTTTTAGGGGTGAAAAACAAAACCCCTTGACATACGGATCGGATTCAAGTATAAATCGCAATTCGGACCCCGGGCCAAGCCCGGGGCATTTGCCTGATTTTCAGAGCATTCTTAGAGCGAGGTGTCCAAAGATGCAGTGTGCGACGATCAAGAACGGTGTTGAGTGTTCCTTCATGGCCAAGAAAGGCTGTTCCTTCATGGGCGGCTCTTGCCGTCCCGTGGATGCCAAGTGCGAGAACTGCGACCGGATAATCTCCGTCGCCGACAGCAATTATTGCTCGGTGTTCCCGGATCCGTCCGCCAAGTGGCGGAGGGGCGACTGCTCCATGGCCACCCACATTAAGTCCGACAGCAAGGGCGCGGACGCCAAGGTCCGCGTCGGGCAGCAGAAGCAGAAAAAGAAGTAAGCACCCAAAAGGGCCCACCAGGGCGCCTCGGGAGGCGGTCAAACCCGCCCGGGCGCCTGGATTCCCGAACGCAGGAAGCCACCCATGCAAGGCGATGCCTTGCATGGGTGGCTTCTTTTGCGAGGGCCTCAAATGGGCCCGCATGCCTAAGGGATGACCATGGCAGCCCTGGATGCGCCCCCGCAAGCCAAAGGCTGGCGGGGGCCCTTTCTCAGAGCACCTCCACCACTTCCTCGAACTTGAGCCTTGGGCCCCTTGGGTAGTGGCCGTCAGGCTTGCCGTGGCCGATGTTTATTAGGAAGTTGCTCTTCAGGCGCCCGTCCCGGAAGAACTCCTGGTCCACCTTGGCGTTGTCGAAGCCGCTCATGGGCCCGCAGTCCAAGCCCAGGGCCCTCGCCGCGATGATCAGGTAGGCTCCGCCAAGGCTACCGTTGCGGAACGCGGTCTCCTGGGCGAGCGGCGGGTTGTCCCTGTACATGGGCGAGGCGTCGTAGGCCAGCCACTGGGAGGCCAGGTACTCGAAAAAGCGCGTGTCGTGTGCGACTATCACCGTCGCGGCGGCGCTCTCCACCTTGGGGATGTTCCCCGGGAACAGGCAGGGTATGAGCCGCTTCTTGGCATCGGGCGAGCGGACGAAGACGAAGCGGCCTGCCTGGCAGTTGACGCAGGTCGGACACCACTTCATGAGGTCGTATATGGCCGTGATTGTCTTATCCTCCAAGGGATCCGGGGTATAGGCGATGTAAGTCCTTGCCTTCAGGAAAATCTGATCCAATGCCTGGGCTTCCAGTTCGTTTGTCATGATGGCTCCTCGGTGCTTCGGTTATGGGTTACGTTCCGTCGTTTTTTAAGCTCAAAACCTCTTGGGGCAGGGTCCTGCCATGTTGCTTGGGCATACCCTTGCGAGGGCGGGGTATTTTTGGGTTAGCTTGTTGGCCGAATACTTGGGTTTGCGCCCTTTCAATCTTAACATAGCGGCCCACGGACGCAAGGCGGCGGGCACGCAGCATGGCCGCAAGGCAGGGGGCATGGCATGGTCAACCTCTCACCGGCAAGGAAAAGGGCGAAAAATCATCTTAGGTATTTTTATGTGATAAATGCATTTATAACTTTAATATCATTATAATATTGATATTTAACATAATAATTAAGATATATTTGAGTATTTAAATATAAAAATCGAATACTATATAAATTATCACCTAAAATATTCCAAAAATAAAATTGGCTACAAAAACCGCCTACTTAATGCGAGATCGCCAATACGGCAAAGGGGCGGCTATGACCCAAAAGGGAAATGAGCTACAATTAGGTGCTTTCCCGGGCTGCTTGGCGCAGGGATGCCCTCCCGAACGCGAACCGTTGGAACGGGCCCTGACCCATCAAAACCAAAAAACCCTGGTATCCCACACATTTTGGAAGTGGGCTTCTACCGTATCGGGAAAGCGCCACCCGCTTTTTTGCGAAACGGCAGGTATGACTTACGATGAAGGTGTTTTCCGCAACCTGGGGCTTGGGAAAGGCGCTCATAACGCTCGCGGCCTGCCTTATGCTCATAGCCATCCTCCCCGCCCCATGCCAGGGCCAGGGGCCTGCGGCCCAACCCTATGACCACCTGCGCAAGGTGGCCGAGGACATGGAAAGGTCCACCTTCTTCATCCTGGTGGAATCGGACAAGGAGTTGTCGTCCGGAAGCGGGTTCCTGGTGGCGGACGGCTACATAGTGACTAACGGGCACGTGGTGGAGGATATCGACAAGGGAGGGACCATCTACGTCCTCAACAAGTACCTGAAGCCGGTCCAGGCGGTGATCGTGAACAACCAGTACGACCAGGGTTCCGCGTTCCCCGGCTCGAGGGATCTTGCCCTTCTGCGATTCGAGCAGCCCAAGGGCGCGAACCTACGGCCAGTGACCTTCAACCTGGACATCAGCAGGCTGGACTGGGTGTCGGCATGGGGATACCCGGGCATGATGAACGACTTGGACGCAAACTACAAAAAGATCGTTAACCACCGGCTTGACGAACTCATACCCCTCCCGGTATCGTCTACCACGGGCACCATCAACGCGATGGTCCATGGGACGGTTGGCGACATGATCGTGCATTCCGCCCAGATAAGCTCTGGTAACAGCGGCGGCCCGCTAGTCAACTGGAAAGGCGAGGTGGTCGGCATCAACACCTGGGCCTACAACGTGAAAGCCAAGGAGGCCCGCACGAACCTTGCCCAACCGGCAACGGAGATAGTCGCCTTCCTCTACTCGAACAGGGTAAACGCGGGACTGGCTGAGGGCCAGATACTCCCGCCCCACAAGACCGAGCCCGCGATGGCCGCCCAAAGGCGGCTCCCCCCGGCAAACCGGAGAGGCACCGATAGGGGAAGAAGCGGAGCTTCCCCGAAAAGGCCCGCGATCGACAGCCCTGCCGTGGTGATCCTGGGAAGCATCACCTTCTCGGTCCCGGCTTCCTGGCACATGGAATACCAGGATGAGAACTCGGCATCCTTGGTCTCCGACGACGGGGAGGCCGGCATGATGATCGTGACCGAGAGCAACGGCCCCTATTCTTTGGAGGAAATCGCTAACATCTATTCCGATGCGGTCAAAGGAAGCGAGGCGACGCCCACCAAGGGGCTGTTCACCTTCAAATTCGAGGAAAACGGCGAGGATTCCTTTGGCGTGGTCCAGGAAATACCGAAAAACAAGCATCTGATGTATTGCGTGTTCGGAGATTATGACAATACCGGGGTCGGCGAGATAATAGAGAGCCTTAAGCTCAAATGACGTTCCTTTTTTTCTGACAATAGCGTATTGAGCTTGGTGCGTTGTTTACCCTCTTTTGATGTCCCTTGGTTTACTATGGTTCCTAAGACCGACCCCCAAAAACTTCAAACAACCCTTCCCTACTTCCCCTCGCGATCGATATCCGTCCCGTTGAAATGCGGCGTGATCCTCAACTTCTCCACTGTTTCCTGTGTGGCTTTTGCGTAAAAATGGCACGTGGTGTAAGGCATTTGCAGTATTTTCGATGCTCCATTGATTGAAGAACCGCGGTCGAGCAACGCCCTTACCTTCTGGTAGTCCTGGTAATTCCTTGGCACCCGCAGCTTGGCCTGGGGTCTCTTGAGCAATTCCTCCATCATGGCCATTCGGGTTTCCAAGGAACCTATCCTGTCGGTTAGATCGACAAGGGCCTCCTCGACATTGACTTTTTTAATGCCAGACGTTTTATTGGACTCTTTCATATGTCTCCTTGATTCGGCCAAGACGAAAACAACTATCGTCCGTCGAATGCGACCCTGCCGTTGGATGCGCAATCAGAAACGTTGGATGTCCTGACATGCGCCCAAAATGTCGCTCTGATGGGCGGAAAATCGAGCACGTGCTGACTTGCGGCACTTGCCTTTCCAGCATCCCGGCGTCCAATTTTATTTTGGAAATTCTGCTAAGAACGACCCATTATACATGATTGGCTCGGCAAATCCCAAAACATTTGCGATAATCCCAAGCGATATCTTAGACAAGTAAAGCACATCGTCACCTTCCCTTGCAGTGGGAACCTAGAAAACATTGGCAATCACCTCCCTTGAATTAACAACCGACTGACAATCGGGTTATATCACATCTACCGGAAGTTGGTATTTATCCCAACGGATATTTAAGATTATTTCTGATAATTTCAGATTATTT
>JAITKK010000048.1 GCA_031278475.1 Deltaproteobacteria bacterium | reverse complement strand
CTGGACGCTCAGAAGGCCGGAGCTGCCCACGGCCCTCTGCTTCAAGCCGGTCATCCTCCTGATATCCGACATCACCACCGACTACGACGGGGACAACCTCGGAACCGACCTGAAAAGGGAACTTTTGCCCTCAGTGAAGCTCCCCACCGGGATCTCGCAGTCGGACGTCCCCGACCTATTCAACAAGGACACCTACCTCAATACCATCTCGAAGCTAGAAGGCTTCAACAACTCGGGTGTCCAGTACTATTTCTCCGAGAGTTCGACCGACTCATGCACGCCCAAGACCTTGACAAGCGGCCTTAAGCAGGTGAAGGGGGTCTGCCCTTCGGGCATGGCGAGCGAGGGCACCTATTCGGCGGCGGCCGTCAGCTACTACGCGCACATCCACAACTTCAACACCAATAGCGATGGAAGCCCCACAAGCGTTGACGTCTATGCCGTCACCATGAGTTCGACCTTCCCGGAGCTGACCTTCCCGGTCAGGGACTCCACGGGAAAGGTAGTCAAAAGCGTCTCGCTTAACCCGGTCAACACCTCGGGCTCGGTCCAAAGCGGCAGGCAGCTCATGGGCATCCTCAACTACTTCATCCTGGACTGGGACGTGGACCGCCATGGGCTCGCCTTCCATGTGACCATCAAGGTCAACTTCTCCGACTACGTGGAAGGCGACGACTGGGAGGGTGACGGGCAGGTGACCTACGACGTGAGCCTGCTAACCGACGCCTCCACCCCCACAAGCATGCGGGAGACCACCGCCGCCTCGATTGACTCCGGGGATCCGGCGATGATCACGGGCAAAACCTGGTACAAGTTCAAAAACCCGGACACGGCCGACAAGACGTCGGACTTCATAAGCATCGACGCCTCCCAGGTGAAAGGCATCCTCATCCACTCGGAGTGGAGCCAGCCCGGGACCGGGGTTGCGTTGGCCATGGGCTACACAATCACGGGCACGACCAGGGACGGCACCTACCTGGGGCTCACCATGAACAAGCCTGCGGCCAACTCCTTTCTCACGCCCAGGGGCTGCCCCTACGTGGGGGGGACCACCGCCGGCGCCTACGGCTGCGGCAAGAGCGTGCAGGACATCAAGAGCCAGGACAGGGTATTCGCCTTCAGGAACAACGGCTCGGAGCTGCAGGCCCTCCCCAACCCGCTGTGGCTCGCGGCCAAGTACGGCGGCTTCAAGGACGCGAACAACAACGGGGTGCCGGACCCCGGCGAGTGGGAGGATGCCGACGGCAACCCCTCCAACTACTTCCAGGCGACCAACATAGCCGAGCTACCGGAAAAGCTCGAGGCCGCCTTCCAGACCATCGCCAAATCCCTGTCCACGGGCACGGCCACCTCGGCATCCGTTGACACGATCCTAGGCGGGGGGGTGTCGCTCCACACGATCTACTACCCCGAGTACCAGGACCCCTTGAACGGGGACAGGCAGGTCCGCTGGGTGGGCACGGTCTACGCGCTCTTCGTGGACAGGTGGGGGAACCTTAGGGAGGATTCCGACGGCGACAGGACGCTAACGGTAGCCAACGGGCCAGGAGGCGGCACGGGCGACTACGTCGTGACCTTCCACAGCACCAAAAACGAGCTGAAGGTCAAACCCGCCTGCTACAAGTTCGGGGAGTTCGTCTCCCGCTGCTACGACCCATACGGCACAAACGATCTCACCCCCTTCACGGACAAAAGGGGCCATCCGCCTAACGTCCACCGCATAAACGCCCTCTTCGACACGGGCAAGTGGCTCTCCCGCCTTGACCCGCAGCTTGTGGCCTCAGGCCCAAGGCCCTGGGGCCAGCCCGCGACCGCCTCGGACGGCAGGAGAAGGATCTATTTCGGGCACATACCCACGGTATCCCAGGGATCCCAAGGATCCCAGGGATCCCAGGGCTCCCAGCCCCACCTTGAGCTCTTCGACAAGGAGCCGGGCGCCTTCTCAAAGCTTCTCCCGCAGCTTCTCTACCAAAACTTCCAGGAAACGCTGCCTGGCTTCAAGACCAGGGAGGAGGCCACCAAGGCCCTTATAGGCTGGCTCCAGGGCTCCGAGCACCCGCTCTTGCGGGGGAGGACCGTGAGCGACCCCTGGTCCGACAGCGGGAAGCCCGTGGTGTGGAGGCTGGGCGATGTCATAAACTCCAAGCCCATAATAGTGGGCCTCCCGGCCAGCAACTACGACCTGCTCTACGGGGACCTCAGCTACACCGAGTACAAGAGGGCCAATGTCCTAAGGCGGCAGATGGCCTATTTCGGGGCCAACGACGGCATGCTGCATGCCATAAATCTGGGCTTCCACGGGACCCTTGCCAAAGGGAGCGTCGCCTTCACCGAGGAACCCCAGGTCGCGAACGGACCGCCGCCCACCGTCGCCAGGCACGAGGTGGGTGCCGAGATCTGGGCCTACATCCCAAGCTCGCTGCTCCCGCACCTGCAGTGGCTCGCAAGCAAGGCGTACACCCACGCCTACTACGTGGACCTCAAGCCCCAGATAAACGACGTGAAAATCAACGGCAAGTGGAGGACGGTTCTCATAGGGGGCCTGCGGCTGGGAGGAAGGCCGATAGAGCGTGCCGACATGGCGGCCCAGCTTGCGGCCGGAAACGAGCCGCTCTATTACGCCGAGATCTTCTGCCTCGACATAAGCGACCCGGAGGAGGAACCCAAGCTCCTGTGGCGGCACAGCTCGCTATCCCAGGGGCTTACCGTGGGTCAGCCCACCACGGTCGCGAACCAAGGCAAATTCTACGCGGTCATCCCCTCTGGGCCTGTCACCGACTCCGTCGACAGCCCCAAGGGCGTCCCAAGGCTAGCCTTGGGCGACAAGGCCCCCTTCTACGGCCACAGCAACCAGAAGGCGAGGCTCATAGTCATCGACTTCGAGACCGGGAAGGAGGTGGAGGCAGCCTCCAAGGTACCGGGCTACCTTACCGCGGACGAGCCCAACAGCTTCTTCAACAACCCCTTCCTCCCGGTAGCCTCCGAACGGAAAAGCCCCTGGAGCAACCACGTCCTGTACTTCGGGCTCACCAAGAGCCGGGAGCCCTCCAACTGCGTGGACGGCGGGGCGGTATACCGCCTGCAGATGGCAGACCTTGACGGCAAACCCCTGGGGGTTGGGAGCTGGAAGCTGAAAAGGCTCTACGACACGGGAAGGCCGGTGACCGGGGCCGTGAACAGCGCCTATGACCACAGGGGCAACCTCTGGGTCGTCTTCGGCACCGGGAGGCTCTGGTCGGCGGACGATCTGGCACCCTGCGTAACCATGCCCAAGAACCAAAAATGCCTGGCCAACCACGACCAGTACCTCTTCGGCATCAAGGAGGAGCTTGGGAAAAACGGGCACATGACCTTCTCGGACCGCAGCCCGTCATCACGGATTCTGGATGTCTCCGGCGCCAAGGTCTACGCCAACGGGAACGTCCAGGGCATGGCCAGGACCCCGCTCATGCCCCTGGGCTCCGGCGGCACCACGACGACTGCCGCCATCGAGGCCCTCACGACCTCCCCCAAGGCCGACGGCTACAAGCGCAAGCTTGCCACAGGGGATCTCTACTACCCCAACGAAACCCACCGCCACGAGATGGTGCTCACCCAGCCCAAGCTCCTCGCGATGGGCGGAGGGAGGTCGCTCGCGAGCTTCTCCTCCTTCGAGCCCACCGAGTTGGGCTGCGGAAGCTCTGGCCACGGCTACATGCACCTGGTGAACGCCTTCACGGGCCTTCCCGATCCCTCCACCCACTCCTTCTTCTACGCGGGGAACTCCCCGCCGCTATCCTCCATACCCAAGGATCTGGTCCTGGGGGCCATAAGCGTAGGCCAGGGCAACCCAACGGAGGCCTACATCCAGATGTCCGCCTCGGGCATAACCGTGTCCGTGGCCGACCAGGAGGCCGGCATCTACCCAGTTCACCTGCCCCTGAAGCCGGACCAAGGTAGCGGCCTCGTGTCCTGGAAGGAGGTCACGAACCTGGGCTTCGGGCTCCCCAAGGAGGCGATCTCCAAAGGCCTGGTCGAAGACTGAGCCCCAAAGCCCCCGCCGCGCCAAAGGCGCGGCGGGGGCTTTTAAACTCGCGGGCCCCGGCAAACAGCCTAAGCCCAACGGCAGGCGCAAGGCGGAAGCCCTGCGCCTGCCAAGGGCTCACACAACATATGTAAATATATACTATAATTAACCTACATAAGGTGCTAACAGTAAGCATCAGACAAACCCCTGCGAAAAAAAAGTAACACGTCCCCATTCCCCGCTCGATAAGTTAGTGGCATGCAAGGGAGCCAGGCGGCCTTGGCAAAGCTGCCTTGGCCAAAGGGCGGAGGCTTGAGCGCCGCGCCCCAATCTTTCAGCGCCCTTGGGGAAAGCCCTGGGATTTCAAAAAACATTGCAATCCCACCCGCAAACCCGGCCTTGGGCCAATGTTTTCCGTGCAGGCTTGGACAATGCCGGCCTTGAAGGCTTCCAGCTCTCTTGGAATGGTTGGCTATGGGCATGAAAAATTTTTTTTTCAAAGACGTACTTTCAAATCGCACCTAAAATAATGGGTTTGCCCCTCCCCTTGATTCGCGCCCACAAAATTTCACCCAAGGCTTTTACCAAAGTATGGCCCCACGGGGGGGTGATGTCGTATCATTGGTTATCCCCAGCACCCCTTGGCCGAGGAGCCGAACACCGCCCTTTGGGCGGAAGTCGCCTTCCAGGGCCCTTCAGCAGGTGAGGCGCCTTGGGCCCCTGGCTGCAGGGGATCGCTACCGTCGCCAAATAAGGGCAAAAGGCATTGAAAAAGGGCAAAACAAGGCTTTGGGGCAAGGTTTTGGGGCCAAATATGACTTTGGTCATTATGTCTTCTTTGCTCTTTGACTCTAAACAATTTCTGCTGGGTAGCTAGCGGGACCTGGGCCAAGCCGGGGCATTGATCCTGGGCAAAACACGCCGATGCCCCAAAAATCCTGGGTCATGGCGCCATTCCCGGTGACATAGCCAGTTTTTGGGTTCTGATTGGGCAGATTCCCTTGACTTAGCCGCGGAAGCGAATTTTACGAACAAACATTAGCCAGTTGCAGCGATTAGTTCAATTTTGCGATTAACCTTTGGATTATAGGGCATTTTTCTTGTTTTTCAGCCCATGCTTTATCTTTCATAATCAAAGAATTAATTACGAGGAATGAGGCTTGGTTGCCACGTTCAGAGACATCTTGGGCCAAAAAACGGGGTAAAATGCCGGGTATTTTCGGCGCAATATGAACATTAGTTCTTTGAGATTCTAATTATTAACATTTCTTTAACAAAAACCAGGATCACTTTTTGTGCCCCATTTCTAAACACCGCAGTACAAGGCCAAATTCTAAATTGTAAAATTTTTTGTTTTTTTTCAAGGGGGGTCATTTTTTACTTGATTTGATCAAAGACATGGCTTATCATCATTTCATGATCATTCGTTCGTGACTGCGAACGCGCCTCAGACTACACGCATCCTCCACAGTCGGAAACCGCCATGGGGCTTGACTTTCAAGCCTTTGAACCAGGTCAACTGACCCGGTACGGAACCCAAAAACCAAGGTTCCCCGGCGGAAGGGCATTCCCAAGGGTAGGCCTCTTATCCTTGCAGCAAGTGCGCAGCTTCCCTCAGTAGAGGCCCTTGCCTTACCGCATTGACTCACACGCATAGAAGAATAGAAGGAATGATTGGCGCCGGGGGCCCAGAGAGCCCCGGGCCGGCGAAGCCGCCCGCACGTTGGGGTTCAGGGAGGGCAGCCAAAAGGCTGCCTGGCAAGGCCGGAAAGCCCGTCCAGGCAGGCCGTGAAAGGCGGATCCTGGGCAGGCGACGTCACCCCTGGGACGGATCGGAGGATTTATGAGCCCAATGATTAACGTGGACGCAATCGAGACCCTGCCCAAGAAGAGGTTGGTGGGGTACTGCGCCATCCTGAACGACAAGGCCGTGAACGACTACTACGAGAAGCTCTGGCAGAACTTTCTGGACAGGATCAACAAGGTGCCGTCCCTTGCCGAAAAGGAGCTTTACGGCGTTTGCACCAATTTGCAGTCCAACAACTACTTCGAGTACTGGACCACCGTGGAGTGCTCCGCGGACGAGCCCATACCAGACGACCTCGCCGCCCTGCCGCTGTCCGGCGGCATCTACGGCTCCAAGGTCGAGAGGCCCGAGCTAAACCTGCCATCCATTTACAGCAGGCGCGTGTCGCCCTGGGTCCCGCCGGAGGATTTCGAGCTCAACTGGAGGCTCCCCTTCTTCGAGGTGTACAGGCCCAACTGGTTCCAGAGGTCCACGGTCAAATTCTGCATCCCCCTCATCAACTCCTAGGGCAACCTGGCCCCCGGCCATGGGCCGCGGGGCCGTGCCCTGGGCCTCATTCGGGGCCCGCCGGGACCCCGGTGGGCGCCGCCGTGTTTTTCCTGCCTGAGCTTCACAAATGGCTTTGAATATAAGATAATACCTCTTGCGTTCCTATAAAACGCCCTCTAAATTTAGAATTTAGAGTTTATAGGACGCGACAAACAACTCAGCCCAAAACCCAAGTTAGCGCGCGACGTCAGGGCCCCCAGCCAAGGCCCTGCGGACACAGCCAAACACCTAAAGCATAAGCCCCAAGCCAGGGGCCATTGCCCTACCACGGCCCGCAAGCCCTGATGGCCTTTTTAGGCCTTGGGCCCGGGGCATTCAGGTATGTAAGGCAGGCACTAACGTTCGCTCACGGGCGGGTTGCCGGCGCTCGCTAATTGGCTCGCCCATGGACTTGGTATCTTGACGGGAGGCACCCCAGGTTTTCCGATGGCCGATAAGAAGAAAGTAGAATTCAACGTCTTCGGGATATCGCAGCAGCTGCCGATGCATCCCAACGATTCCAACACCAAAGACGTTATCATGCTCGAGTCCACGGTCCTTTTCGCGAAGAGGGGCTACCAGGCGGTGTCCATCCGCGACATAGCCAACACCATCAAGATGAAGCCCTCCTCCCTCTACAACCACTTCCCAGGGAAAGAGGCCCTCTTCGACGCGGTCCTGGACCATGCCGAGGATCTGTACCTGCTCTACTTCAAGTACCTGGACGACTCCATAAGCAAGGCCCAGACCTTCAACGATGTCATGGACAGGATAATCCGGGAACCCTCCAAGATGTCCAACGAGTTCACCTGCTACGCCTTCTCCCTCATCCAGACCGAGCAGTTCCGCGACGAGCACTGCTCCAGGATCTACAACGAGACCTTCCTGGACTACAGCATCAACTTCTTCAAGACCTGGTTCGACCGCTGCGTGGAGAAGGGCCTTGCGCAGCCCTTCGACACCAAGACAGCCGCGACCATCATCATCAACTCCAGCCTCATCTGCATCAACCTCAAGGTCCAGGAGTTCATGGGGCACCGCCCGCCCATAAACTTCATCGATCACTTCATGGACATCAAGAACCTCATAATGAGGCTCGCCGGCTTCCACGACGCGGACTCGCCCTTCCCGGCCCTCGCAAAGGAGGCCCCGGCGCCTCCCCCGGCACCGGATCCCGGGCCCCTCCTCGACCCGGGCCCCTTTGCAAGGAACGACCCCGACGAAAAAGACGGGGGCGGCCCCGAGTAGGTCCGCCCCTGAACCCTTGGCTTGGCCCATATTCCGGGCCATATTCCGGCCCATATTCCGCCCTTTGCCCATGCCCTTCCCAAGCCCGTACCCAAGCCATTACCCAAGCCATCATCCGCCCACTGGCCTGGCCCCCCTAGCCTGCCCACCAGCTACCAGAGCCCCCTTCCCTTTCCCCAGCCTTTGCGACAAAGCCGTTAACCCCTGTATTCCTTTGACATAAGGCCGCCAGAGGCTCTATAATCCAGCCACGTGGCAGGGCAAGGGCAAGGACCCCCCGCGGCCGTAGGCCGCGGGGGGCTGTTCGGCCCTTGGGCGATGCCAACACCAATTCCCAGGGAGAGCCCTGGAAGGACGGTTCCAAATGCCTGGCCCAGATCTTTTCGAATTCCAGCGGATGAACCGCCTGCCCCCTTATGTCTTCGCAACCGTAAACGAGTTCAAAATGGCCGCCCGCAGGGCTGGCTCGGACATCGTTGACCTGGGGATGGGCAACCCCGACCTAGGGACCCCCCGCCACATCGTGGACAAGCTCATAGAGGCGGCGTCCAAGGACAGCAACCACCGCTACTCCGCCTCCAAGGGCATAACCAAGCTGAGGCACGCGATAGCCGGCTGGTACAAGAGGCGCTACGACGTGGACCTGGATCCCGACCGGGAGACCGTGGTCACGCTGGGCGCGAAGGAGGGGCTCGCCCACCTTACCCTTGCGACCATCACCCCGGGCGAGGTGGTGCTCGCGCCCGATCCCACCTACCCCATACACTCCTATGCGGCCATCATCGCTGGTGGGGACCTAAGGAGCGTGCCCATAGGCCCGGGCCGGGACTTCTTCGCCGACCTTCAGGTTGCCGTCCGCCAGACCTGGCCCAGGCCCCGGATGCTGGTGATATCCTTCCCCCACAACCCCACGGGGGCGGTGGTGGATCTCGCCTTCTTCGAGAAGCTGGTGGCCTTCTGCCTGGAGCAGCGCATCCTCATAGTCCACGACCTCGCCTACGCGGACCTCTGCTTCGACGGCTACAAGGCCCCGAGCATCCTCCAGGCCAAGGGCGCGAAGGACATAGCCGTGGAGGCCTTCTCCCTCTCCAAGAGCTACTCCATGGCCGGCTGGAGGGTGGGATTCATCTGCGGCAACGAGAAAATGGTGGCGGCCTTGACCCGCATCAAGAGCTACCTGGACTACGGGGCGTTCCAGCCCATCCAGATAGCCGCGATAATCGCCTTGAACGACTCCCAGGAATGCGTGAGCGAGATAGTCGCAACCTACAAGGAAAGAAGGGACGTGCTCCTGGAGGGGCTCGGGAAGGCCGGCTGGCAGGTGGAGGCCCCCAAGGGCGGCATGTTCCTGTGGGCGGCCATCCCCAAGGATTTCCAGCCGCTAGGCTCCGTTGAGTTCGCGAAATCGCTCATCACCCACGCCAAGGTAGCCGTCTCGCCTGGGCTTGGTTTTGGGTCCGGCGGTGAGGGTTTCGTGCGCTTCGCCTTGGTGGAGAACGTCCAGCGCATCCGCCAGGCCACCCGCTCAATCAAAAAGGCCCTTTCCAGCATGCCTAGGGACAAGGCCCCCATCCAGCTGGCCCTGTAAGCGGGATAGGGAGGAATGCCTGGCTTTCCAAGGCCACGGGCGCGCATCCTGGTTTTTTCGAAAACGCCGTTAAATCGCGCTTCTGCGGGAAAACCCCATGAATGCGGGAAAAACGCTTAAGCAACCCCCAAACAACACAAAGACATAAAGACAGAATAGGCGGAAGCCAATGGCTTCCGCCTATTCTGTCTTTGGAGGGTTTATTTTATCAATGGTTTGCGGGCAATGGCATATTGCCCCTGTCTTGGCTTATGGACTATGGCTTGTGGAATACGGCTTATGGCTTATGGCTTATGGCTTATCGCTTGTGGCTAATGCCTTATGGCAATTACCATGGGCACGCCTTTGGGTTTGCGAGCACTTGCCCTAACCCACCGCGCTCTCGGCGGAACTTAAGCCCGCGGCTTGGGTGTACTCGTTTAGCTTGTTTCTGAGTGTGCGCACGCTGATGCCCAAAAGCCTCGCGGCGTGGGTGCGGTTGCCCGAGGTCTGGTTGAGGGCTTTCCCTATGAGCCGTTTCTCCATCTCGTCAATTGTCATGATGGGTAGCTCCTGGGGGAGCCCGTCCGGGAAGACGGCATCGCTTGCGGCATTGGGCTTGGCATCCTGGGGTTTGGGAACGGACGTTGGGGCGGACGTTGGGGCGGACGTTGGGGCGGATTCGGCCTTGGGGCTTGCCTCCGGGATGCGTACGACCAGCTGGGCCCTCTTGGCGCTCTCCTCCAGGGCCGCCATGAAGCCTGACTCGTCCATGAACACGTCGCTTTCCTCTATGGTCTGGCTTCCCGCCATGAGCACCGCCCGGGCCATGGTGTTCTCAAGCTCGCGGATGTTGCCTGGCCAGTCGTGGGCCATTAGGATTTCCATGGCGCTTGGGGAGATGCTAGAAACATCCCTCTTGTTGAGCCTTGCGTACTTCTCCATGAAGAAGAGGGCCAGCGGCTCGATATCCTCCTTGCGCTCCCTCAGGGACGGTATGAAGAAAGGCATCACGTTCAGGCGGTAGTAGAGGTCGGCCCTGAATTTCCCTTCCTCCACCCAGGACTTGAGCTTGCGGTTGGTGGTGGCTATAACCCTCACGTCAATCTTGTGCGGCCCCTTGCCGCCGACAGGGTCTATCTCCCCTTCCTGGAGCACCCTTAAAAGCTTCGCCTGAAGGGAGATGTCCATCTCGGTTATCTCGTCAAGAAGTATCGTGCCCCCTGAGGCGAGATCGAATTTTCCGGGCTTCCTGGCAAGGGCCCCGGTAAAGGCCCCCTTCTCGTGGCCGAAGAGCTCGCTCTCCAAAAGGCTCTCAGGGAGCCCCGCGCAGTTGACCGCGACGAACGGGCCCAAACCCCTCTCGGAGTTGGTGTGTATGAAACGGGCGAGAAGCTCCTTTCCGGTACCGCTCTCCCCTTCGAGCAAAACGGTGGCGTTTGACTTGGCCATGCCCTGGGCTAAATTCAGAAGCCTTCCCATGATGGCCGAGCGGTGCACTATGCGCCTTTCCTCCAGGGCCTGGCCCTTGTCGGGGCCCGAGCCCTCGGACTGGAAGTTCTCGGCATCCGCTACCAGTACCCTTGCGATTGTCTCCTCCACGATCCCTGCCGGGAAGGGTTTTACCAGGTAGTCCTGGGCGCCCTCCCGCATGGCCGCTACCGCCTCCTCGAGGCCGCCGCCAGAGGACATGACGACCACAGGGGTCATGGGCCCCACCTTCTTCAAGGCCGAGAGCAGCCTCACCCCACCGGATTTTCCCAGCTTGAGATCAAGGAAGACCAGATCGAACCTTCCGTCCTGGAACTTCCTAAGGGTCTCCTCCCCGTCCTCTGCCAGCTCCACGGCGTGGCCCAGCCTTGTGATCGCAGTGAACAGGGCCTGGCGCATGTTCCTGTCGCTTTCTGCTGCCAGGATGTGTCTTGGGCTCATACTCGCACCTCGATTCTCCCTCAAATCCTATCCCTAAAGGAGGGATCCCCTCTTGCTTTCCGTTATTTCCGAATCTTTCCGATCTTTACGTACTTTACGATCTTTACGAATCTTTACGATCTTTACGAGCGACCAGGGCCGCTAGTTGGGTATTCCCTGGCCTAAGGTATCCGGAATGCGGGGAAGGACCACCTTCACCCGGGCCCCGCCCTTGTCGCCACCGCCCAGCACCAGCCTGCCCTGATGGGCCTCGGCTATCCTGCGGCTCACCGGGAGCCCTAGGCCCAAGGGCTGGTTCTTGGTGGTGTGGAAGGGGTTGAAAAGTTTCTTGGCGTCCATGGGGTTAATACCGGGGCCGGTGTCGCTTATCACAAGCTCGGCCTCGCCGGATCTCCCCAGACCCAGGCCCACCGTGAGCCTGCCGCCATTGGGCATGGCCTCCGCGGCGTTAATCAGGATGTTTAGGAGCATCTGGCTGATAAGCTTCCTGTCGGCCTCCACCTCCAGCTCCCTCTGCTCGACAAGCACCCCGATGCCGTTGGCCTTGAAGAGGCCGTTAAGCTTGGATAGGGCCCCGTCCACCAACTCCGCGAGATCGACCTTACCAAGCTCAAGGCTCAGTGGCTGGGTCATGGACTCAAGGGAGGTGAGGCACTCGTTGGCCTCCCGCACGCCGTACCTGATGGCATCGACCATGCTGGCAAGCTCGCTGTCGCCAGCCCCGTCCAGCTCCTCTTCGATGATGGAGGCGTAGAGCTCAATGCCCGCAAGTGGGCCCCTGACCCGCTTGCTCATCTCTCCTGCCATGGCGAAGTCGTCCCCGTCGGCCGGGGCCTTGTCCGTTTCCAGGGCCATGGGGGGCTCGCCATTGATGCCTGTCGCCACCACGGCGTGCCCGAAGGGGCCTAAAAATACCGGGGTTAGCAGCATGCTGACAGGACCCCCGCATTCAAAGGTCAACTCCCGGCCTTTGCCGTAGGGATCGAGCACCCTCGCGGCACTAACCAGAACGTGGAGCCTGTCCGGGAGCGAGGGTTGGGCAGAGCTCACGCCCAGGATATCCTCTGCCGCCTTGTTAGCCATAAGCAGCTTGCCGTCGCCTCGGTAAACCAGAACCGGGGCTGCCACCCCGTCAAATAGCCTCAGCCAGAGGCCTTGATCCCACTCCAGTGGGAGAGTCAGCCAAGAGCCCGGCGGCGACTTGGTATTTATTTCGTTTTCCAAGATTCTCATTAAATTTCCCTCCATTGATGCCCGGCTTAAGGCTGGGCGCTAGGTTCCAAAGCCGCAAACAAGCTTAGCAATCCATATGCCACTAAAAATATTCAATGATTTCCGGTACTTACGCCTTTGTGTCAAAATTTTGGCACTGCCCACGAGGCCAATGCCCTTGTTTTCACAGGACGGGCCAAAATCCGGAATCTTTTGGATACGGAACCGGTTGAAACTTGGGATTGTCTGGGGGGATTGCCTGGGGGGATTGCCTGGGAGGGATTGCTTTGGGCCCTTATTAGCGATCCTGTTAGGAAATCTCTAATGATTTTGGCCTGTTGGAGGGGATGTGGCCTGTTGGAGGGGATGAGGCTTGTTGTAGGGGATGGGGCCGTGGCGGGGGACCAATGAGGCGGGCTTAGGTGCGTATCAAAGGTGGGCGAAAGGGCGCGCCAAGGACAGGCCAAGGGCTGGGAAAGGGCTGTAAAGGGCTGGCAAAAGGAAGGGGCGGGGAAGTTTTTTTCGAAAAAAAATGCGCGAAAGCAAAATATCGTTTTTTACTTTATTAGATTTAATTATAGTATAAATTCATTTTTATAAGTATCTTAATATACAATTAAACACTAAGCATCGTTATTTAATATTTTAAGTTTGTTTTAATATTTATACATGCATTTATATTAATTATAAGCATTTTTCATAAACGGGGGGAACGAAAAGCTTAGACCACGCGGAAGCTTTTTCCGCGTGCCCTGAGTATTGGCAAAAGCCAAGCCGGATGCGACGCTAAAGTACCACCGCAATTCGAGCTTACACATCGCATAAGAGCCAAAAATGCCGACAAATCGGGGTCGATCCTTGGGATTATTTTTGGCCCGGAAAACGCATTGCCCGGGGTAGCCGCCCGGGCAATGCGCCTTAGAGGCTGGCACACCTTTGACGATCCCCCCGCAAGGGGTTTGCCCTTGCGGGGATGCCAATGGCACGCCCAAGGGCATCCTGGCCCGGCAAAAGCCGCATGGCCGTCTTGGCCCTTAAATTGCTTACCTGCCTATTCCAGAGGAGGAACCATGTTCGTAGGCCCCTACCCATACCATTCAGGAAACACCTACCTCGGCATGATGGCCCAGGAGGAACGCATGAACCTGGCGTCCAACAACATGGCCAACGTGAACACCGCGGGCTACAAGAAGGACGTGCCCATATTCGAGGGCTACCTGGTCAAACAGTCCAAGACCTATTTCGGCCAAGGGCCCTTTAAGCTAACCGAGAACGACCTCGACATGGCCCTAAACGGCCCCGGCTTCTTCCAGATAGAGACACCCAACGGGGTCCGCTACAGCCGCAACGGCACCTTCAGCGTGAACTCCCTTGGCGAGATAGTGACGGCCGACGGCTACGCCCTGGTGGGCGCAGGAGTCGTCCCAGAGGGCACCCTCAAGGTTATAGTCGAGAGGGAAGGCCGGGTCCAGGCCGTGAACGCGGACCTGGAGTCGGTGGTTATCGGCCAGATCGAGCTGGTGGAGTTCGAGGACCCCAACATGCTCATAAAGGAAGGCTACGACTTCTTCGTGCCCAAGTCGCCGGACTTCGAGCCCCAGCCGTCGGAGGCCACCACCATAGAGCAGGGCTTCCTTGAGATGTCCAACGTCAACCCCGTCTCCGAGTCGGTGGAGCTGATCGACCTGTACCGCGTCTACGAGGCGCTCCAGAAGATAGCCCACACCAAGCAGGAGATGGACCAGAAGGCCACAGGGGAGCTTGGGAAGCTCACCTAGGACGGCTTTTGGGCTTCGCCCTTGATCTTGGCCCTTGGCTTCGACTTGGTTTTGGCCTTGGCCTCTGGCTGCAGTCCATGGCAGGCCTTTGGCCTCGGCTCCGCCTTTGGCCCAGTTTTCGGTTTTGCCTTCGCCTTTGCTTTCCGTTTTTGCCTTTGCCTTTGCCTTCGCCTTCGCCTTTCGGTTCTGCCTTCGCCTTGGCCCAGGCCAAAGCTTTCCAGTTTTTTCCATCCTTGACTTTCACCAATGAGGCTGCATTATGATGCGTTCACTCTACACGGCGGCCACCGGGATGATTGCCCAGCAGACACACCTGGACGTCATCGCCCACAACCTGGCCAACGTGAACACCACAGGCTTCAAGAAGAACAGGGCCGAGTTCCAGGACCTGATATACCAGACCCACAAGTTCGCAGGGACAGAGACCATAGGCGGGCAGCAGATACCCGTGGGCGTCCAGGTCGGCCTTGGCACCAAGGTCAACACCACCGCCAAGATCCACACCCAGGGCGACTACGTCAAGACAGACAGCCCCCTGGACGTGGCCATAGAGGGAGAGGGCTACTTCCGGGTCATGAGCAACGGGGAGATCTACTACACCCGCGACGGGGCCTTCAAGCTGAACAGCGACGGGGTCCTGGTCTCCCAGGACGGGAACCCGGTGGATCCGGAGTTCATGGTGCCCCAGGAGGCCGTGCACATAGCCATAGACCGCTTCGGCTTCATATCGGCCCTTGACGCCAGGCAGAACATCCTGGCCGAGGGGAGGTTCCTGATATCCCGCTTCGTGAACCCCCCGGGGCTCTTCGCCATGGGGTACAACCTCTACGAGCCCACAGAGGCCTCCGGCCCCGCCATTGACGGAAACCCCGGCGAGGAGTCCTTCGGCACCATAGCCCACGGCTTCCTGGAGCTGTCAAACGTCGAGGTCGTCATGGAGATGGTCGAGATGATCACCGCCCAGAGGGCCTATGAGATGAACTCCAAGGCCATCACCACCTCGGACGAGATGCTGGCCATAGCCAACAACCTCAAGAGGTAAAGGCGGGGGAGGCCGGCATGAGGCGGCATGAGCCTGGACAAGGCGGCATGGGCCGGCACGAGCCGGGACAAGGCGGCCTCAAGGCGGCATGAACGCGGCGTCAAGCCGGCATGGGCTGACTTGACAGCCTGAGGCCCCGCCCGGGGCCGGCCGGAGGCCGGGCCTGAGGCGGGGCCTCAGGCCCTGGACTGCGGGCCCATGGGCCAGGACGGCGGTCAAGGCATTGACTTCAGAGCTGTACTTTCCTATAGTTTCAGGCCAAAGGCGGCCTCAAGGCCGTCTTGGACAACCCGCCACAGATCTTGGGCCGTCAGCACAGATCTTGGGCCGTCAGCACAGATCTTGGGCCGTCAGCACAGATCTTGGGCCGGCAGCACAGATCTTGGGCCGTCAGCACAGATCTTGGGCCGGCAGCACAGA
>JAITKK010000009.1 GCA_031278475.1 Deltaproteobacteria bacterium | reverse complement strand
AAACTTTCATGATCCTGTTGGCGAAAGGCTCTAGAGCCTGTCATGAAGTTTTTTTACTAAAATAAAATGTAAAGCAGGGAAGATGCCCGCACAAAATATGGAACGGTTAATTCAAGATTATGCAGACAAGGCGAGTGATCATTGCCCAGAAGTTCCCAAAAAAGTTTATCCCCATATGTTTAGGCGAGCTAGAGCCAAACGTATGTACCAAAATGGAGTGGCATGACCGTTAGTGTCTAGATTTTTGGGTTATAAAGATCTTAATACAACAAAAATATACGCTCTCCCATCAATGGAAATGATGAAATATATTATCGAATCAGCTTCTCTTCCTCTAAGCACTGCGGAAAAACCTCTCTATGATGTAGAGGATGAAATTGCTAAAAATAGCGGAATTAGATAATTTAGATATAGATTTATATTATTAAGTCTTTATTCGTAACCTAAGGAGTAATACGTTCTTATTTTTCTATATATGATCCTTAATTTATTCAACAATTTCGATATATTTTTTTCTCGACAAAAAACTTTATGCGAATGATTATTGGCTGAAATGGCTTGTGTATGCGGATGTGGTGCAAACATTCGGATAAATAAATCATGCGGATAAGGCGAGATTGTTGGTGGGGCCTATTTCGGGATGATAGAGGAAGGTGAAGTAAAGCTCCGGGTAATTTTGGAACCTTTCTGATATGCCCTTTACTATGCCCTTGAGTTCGTCCGCCTCGACATCCGGGTTGGCCGCATGCGAGATCAGCTTTTCCTTAAGCCTCTCCAGTATGTCGAACTGCACTATGGCATCCGCACTGTCCTTGTCCTCGATTTTATTGAGAAGATGGTAGTGATGGAAGATTTTAACGATATAAGCTTCCCCTATTCTCCCATACTCCGCAACCTTGGGGTTTTGAACATACTGGGAGCAGTTGGTGAAATCACGTTTCAAATGGACCAGGCAGAGCTGCAGCTTGACATCGGGCTTGTCCTTGGCGTAGCTCCGGTAGCAGGCGTAGCAGTCGCTGCCGATGACGCCCTTGAATTCATCGGTCAGCACTGAGCCCAAGTTACCGCCTTCGCGGGTACTTATTTTGTAGCAAACCAGGCTCGGGGCCACGAAGGCCCACGCATACTTTTGTTTGTTCAGGAACTTGATTGTCGTTTCGTCAATGTTGAGAACGTCCTGGTGTTTGATGTTGTCGAGCATCTCCAGGTAAATCGGCCTCAGGATCCATCCGATATCCTTCAGAAGATTGTTTACGAAGCTGTGGCTGACTTTTACTCCGAAGGACTCCTGTAAGTAGCTCTGCAACCCC
Organism: Deltaproteobacteria bacterium; assembly: GCA_031278475.1. Taxonomy (GTDB): domain Bacteria; phylum Desulfobacterota; class Desulfarculia; order Adiutricales; family Adiutricaceae; genus JAISMF01. The sequence goes on along the minus strand of JAITKK010000009.1, from coordinate 8,836 downwards.
CTTGTCGTCAAAAGGTAGAATGCCTTGTGGAAGAACAAGTCGGAGAGCAGCCCGATGTCAAAAAAGTACCCTTTTGTGACTTGGGGGGGGGCGGGGCCATAATGGATTTTGCCGCATTTTTTGCACTTGTAGGCCAAAACTTTGTGCGTCTGCTTGCTAACCGGCACTTGCTCCCGGACATACATGTCCTGACTGCGGTCTTTCCCGGGTAGCCTTTTTAGCTGCGAGCCGCATTGGTCGCACACGCTCCCCTCCGAGATTTCGTACTCATAGGCATCGACGGAGGGATCGTCCGGGTCGAATGGTTTGTGGAAATGGGCCTCATGGCCAATCTGGCCGCCACGGCGCCTCTTTGGGGCCCCTTCCTTGGCCTCGGGCTTGCGGTAGGGGCGGCCTCCGCCTGGAGGGTTCTTCGAGGGGCTGGTTCCGGAGTTGCTGGAGTCCGGCCTCGGCTTCCCGGCCTCTTCCAGCAGACCTTTATTTGTCCGGCTCAGGTTCTCTATGGTTGTACGCAGGGTCTCCCTCTCTGCCCTAAGCTCGGCATTCTCGGCCTTGCAGTCACGGAGTTCGGCCTTAACATCGCGCACCAAGTCGATGAGACGGTCGATTACTTGCTCTGCGTAGAGCAGTTCCCAGGCTTGGCCTAGCTCGTACAACCTGTCGTTGCGCTTGTGCTCTTGCCCCACCATGCGGAGTCCGTTCTGGGGCGGCATTCTGCGCAATTGGTCGTTTTCGGCCTTTGTCATCGCTTTGCCTGGGACAGGTCCCGTATTGTGTCTTTGCCCTTGGCCAGCTCTTCCTTCAAGGCCAGGGATTCGGCCAGCCCTTTCTTCAAGGCCTTGTTTTCGTCCAATAGGCGGCTAAATTCCTGGGGAGAGGGCGAAAAACCGGCCTCCCCGCCCCTTTCCCCCGCCAGGCCAAAGTTATCGGCAATGGGGGGGGGCTCCCCATGCTTGCGGGCCTTAAGTGGTTCTGAATTACTGGAATTGGGTTCTAGATGGCAAATATTTAATGGCTGTGAGCCTTGCATGGAACTAAAGATGCAAAATATACTATTTAAAGTCAATATGGTTGTATATTAATTTACTAACATAGGTAAAATAGCAGTTAAAGCCTAAAAATGCTACATTTATCTATAAGAAGCTATCTGAGAGTGATAAAATGACCAATCTCCTGGGTGAATTTGGCCAAAAGTGGCCCAATTGTGAATGGGCTGCCCTATGGCGGGCCCATATAAAGGTGAAAACCGTGGGTTAAGTCTGTGAACGCGTACCCCGAAATCCCCCAAAACCCCCCATCAATCCCCAAAACCCCCCATCAATCCTAAAACCCCCAAAACCCCTTCCGCCCATCCCCCTGTCCAAGGCCGCTCAGGCGATCTTCTCCCTCTTTTCGAACATCCTTTGCGCCTTCTCCCTGCGGGCCTTGGTAAGCTCCCCTTCGTCGTGGAGCCTCTTCACCTCCAGGGGGTCCACGCTGTAGGTGGTGTCGTGCTGGTGGATAAGCGGCTTTAGCACGCCGTCGGCCAAGGGCTCCATCTCCAGAAGCCTGGGCACCCTCATGACCGCGCCCTTGGTGCTGGGGCCCGCGTGGAAGAGCCTGGCCCTTGCCAGCTTGCCCCCCAAAAGGCAGTGGGCCTCGCCCTCGTTCTGCTCCAGAAGGTCGGCAAGGGCCACCAACGGGCGGTTGGCGGCCCTTGCCCCGAAGCCGTCCCTGTAGGCACCGGCGTTTATGCCCGGGCCCTGCTCCATGGTGTAGCCGCTGGTCTCCATCACCTGTTCCTCCCCCGTGAGATCCCTGAGGAGCCTCCAGGTCCTCTCCGCCTCGGCAAGCTTCATGAAGACCTTGACGTTGGTGTTTGCGACTATCTGCTGGGCACCCTTGGGATCGGCCTCCACTATGCCCGCGTAGTCCTGGCTCGCGACGACGCTCGCTATGCCGAGGCCCCTTCCCTGGGTGAGAAGCATCTCAAAGCCAGGGGTCACTATGGCCGAGTACTCGTCCACTATGCTCAAAAACGGGCCCGTCCTCCTGAAATGGGCCGGAAGGGACCCCAAAACCTCCCGCTCGGTCCCCTCTATGCGAAGCCCCAGCCCCGTGGCCGCGGCGTTCCTCAGGCTGGACAGGGTGATCTTCCCAAGGCTTAGAAGCTCCGTGGGGCTCTTCTCCATGGAGGGGAGAAGGGTAAGGAGGATGCGCCGGTTAAGGACCACGTCCTGGAAGTCCACCTCCCCGTTCTCCACCCCGTAGATGTGCTCGTAGGTGTCGGTAAGGCTGGACAGGGCCCTTCCGAAATAGCTCTGGGCGTAGCCGTACTGCTCGTAGAAGCTGGGGGGCTGATCCCTCTCCGAGGCGAAGGCGTGCTCCGAGAAGTTGCAGTTCAAGAGGGCCGCCTTCAGGGCGTCCCTGCTGAGGTTGGATAGGTGGGGATCCCTCAGCAAGGCCATGCACATGGTGGGAGACAAGTACTCCCTCACCTTCTTGACGGATAGGGCGAGCCTCCCCTGGTCCCTAAGGTCGCACAACGCGTACATGAGCCCAGAGATAAGTGCCATGGCCTTGTCCGCGAATATGGAGTTGGCCGAGCCCTGGGACGGGGGTATGAGCGATCCCAGGACCTGCGCCAGGGCGTCCGCGTGCCCCACCGAGAACGGGTTGTTGGTGTTGGAGAGCCTCACGCATTTGGCGCCCGGGTCGTGGGTGGCGTAGTTGAGCACCCTGAAGTCGTCATCCCTCCCCAGCATCCTCGCCATCTGCCAGATCTCCATGTTGAGCTGGGAGACGGCCTTGGGGTCAATATAAAATAGCCCCGACCCGGTAGCCAGGGCATTGAAGGCCAAAGACTCAAGGGCCGCTGTCTTCCCCGAGCCGGTAGTCCCCAGAAGCAGCATATGGGTGAGTATGTCGCCGTTTTCCAGCCACAGCTCCTTTCCGGAGGAGGCCTCGTTCCCCATGAAGAAGACGCCCCCCGCCTGTTTCAGGTAAAGATGCCCGGGACCCGCCGAGTGGGGGTCCAACCTCTTGGCGGCCGCCGGGAGCCTGAAAGGGAGCGCCGCCTTCCTGGAAAGCCAGAGGTAGCACCCAATGAGCAGAAGCGTCAAAAGGAAGGCCGGAAAGGAGAGAGACGGTAACATGAAGCCCAAGGCGGCCATTACCCCCATCACCGGAAGGACCCTCCCCCTGTCGGAGAGGAAGTCCGCAAACCTCTCGGAATGGGCCCGGGTGTCCCGAACCAAGCGCCTGCGGTCGGCGCATTCCTTGGGATCGAGGCCCTTGAGCGGAGGCGCGTGGCTCATAGTCGGAACTCCTTACGCTGGCTTAAGCGCCAATTAGGCCTTATTGCCGTGATTCTTCCATTTTCCCGCAAGGGATCCCCATCCTTAGCCAACACTCTCCAAAGACCCAAAGCCATCAGCAAAGACCCAAAGCCACAAAGGCCCTCTTTAGGTAGCCCCCTGGAAAGCCCCCCTGGAAAGCCCCCCCCTGGGAAGCCACCCCCTGGGAAGCCACATAGTGGCTTCCCAGGGGGGGACAGTTAAGAGAGGCCTTAGTTGCAGGAGGCAAAACCCATGGGGTACGGGCCGGGAAGGCTCAGGACCAGGTCGCCTACGCTCACCCGGTAGTTGGGATCGCTTTGGTAGCCCGGGAGGAAGCTGTCGTCATACCAGATGGTCGCGAAAAGCCTCCCGTATTGGTCCGTTACCGGGCCGGCAGGGCTTGAGAGCCCCAGGCCTGTTACCGAGAGCGGGACGTTCGCCATGGGGCTTCCCTTGTAGGCGAAGGCCATGGTGAGGTCGAAGCTCTGGCAGGGGGCCACCAGGTTTGCGATGCCAAGGTAGCTGGGTTGGTCCTTTATCTCAGGGAAGACGAGAAGGTCCATGGTCACCTTTGTCCCATCGATCGCGACCTTGAAGGTCACGTCGTTCGAGACAAGGGACCCGAGGCGCACGCTGAAGGGGATGGGACCGCCGGGGGCCATTGCCTTGAGGGATTCCTGGAACTTGCCGCCTTCCTGGCTTGTGGCCGAGCTTCCCGCGGTTTCCAGCTGGGTGCCGTCCAGGACGTAGCCCAAGGACATGCCCTTGGGCAGGGGCTCGCCTTTCAGCGTCACCTGGAAGCCCACCGGGGCATCCTCCAGGAACGGGAGGCTGTCGGTGCTTGCCGTTAGCCCAAGCGGGCCCACGAGGTCCACCTGGAAGGACGCTTCCTGGCTTACCTTCCCTATGGCCTTGGCATAGACCAACAAGGGTCCCTCAGGGCTCTTTGCGGTCAGGGAGGGGATTGTGACATGCCCAAGGGAGTCGGTCACATGGGTCCCGGCAAGGCCTTCCAGGGATCCGGCATCCCTTGGGAGGAGTTCAACCTGGGTACCAGCCGGGAGGGGGCTGCCATTGTAGAGGATAGTGAATGTCACAAGGGCCCCTTCCAGGAAGGGTAGCCTGTCCCGGTCGGCCGAGAGCGCGAGGTCGCCGTCCGCGACGCCCGTCAGGGATACCGGGTTCGAGTATATTCCCGAACGGGATACCCTGATCTCCCCAAGGTCGCCGACAGCGGTCGCCATGACGGCCGATACCGAGATTTCCCCTAGGATGCTGAGCGTGGCTGCTACCGGAAGCCTTGCAATCCTCCCCCCGGCATAGTGGAAGGATACCCCTTCCCCGGAAGGGAGCGGCTCGCCGTTAAGGCTTATCCCGAATACCACGGTCGCATCCTCCATGTACGGGATGTTTTGCGGGTTGGCCGTAAGGGCCAAAATATCGGCCGGCACCCCTGTCACCTCGAAGCCCACGTAGTTGGTCCCCTTGCCGTTGACCAGGGCCTTCACGGCCAAGGGCCCTTGCTTTGCAAGGGGCTCCACACCCGTTGCCGTGAAGCCCCCCTGTCCGTCGGTCGCGAACACGCCTCCTATGCCACCTAGCTCCCCTTGGGAGAGGGGCTCGAGCCTAACCTCGCTACCCACGGGAAGGGCAACGCCGTTTCTTAGGACCGTGAAGCTTACGGGGCTCTTGAGCCCCCAGGGGAGGCTGTCCGTGGATGCCCTCAGGGTGTAGGCGCCGTCGTCTTTTACCTCGAAGAAGACCTCGTTTGAGGGCTTGCCCCCAAGGGACACCCTCATGCCGGACAAGGACCCTAGCTTCACGGGTACGACGCCCGTCAGCCTCAGGTGCCCGGAATCGTCCGTCGCCAAGGCGCTTGGGAGGTTCTGGAACTCGCCCTGGGCGTTAAGGATGCCAAGGCTTGTGCCCTTTGCTATCTTCCCCCCGTCAAAGAGGGGCACAAGGGTGATGTCCTGGCTTTCCAGAAAGGCAAGTTCCAAGGGGCTTGCCTGAAGGCTCAGAACCCCCTCGGGCGGGGTGGGCTTGGCGCTTAACGCGAATCCCACCTTGTTGGTATCCGACCCATCGATTGTTGCCTTCGCGTAGGCGTGCCCCACGCCCGCGAGAGCGGTTAGCCCCGGGACGGTGACTTTCCCGAAGTCGGAAACCAGGTAGGGGTTCTGGAAGCCCGTAAGGGTCTCTCCTTGGAAGCTTGCCTGGGTGCCGGGCGGAACCTTCGCCCCGTCTTTCAGCAGGGTGAATACCACTTGGGTGGGGTTCCCTTCCTCCAGGGAATCCTTGTCGGCCTCAAGGGTGTAGCGGACCGCGCCGACGCCCGTGAAAGTCAGCCCGTTTGACCTGAGGCCCTTGTGCCTGGCCTTGACGGGGCCAAGTGAGCCAAGCCCTTTGGCAAGCACCCCGGGGACAAGTATCCTCCCCTGCGGCCCAAGGGTCTTTAATCCCGCGACACCCCCCAAGAGCGTCTCGTCCGCCTCGAAGGTGACATCGGCGCCCTCCTCCAAGGGGGCCCCGTCAAGCTCGAGCGCGAAGAGGACATCCGTCCCTTTTAGGTAATCGAGGGAAAGCGGGGAGGCCGATAGCCTCAGGCTGTAGGCGAGGGCTATGTCGGCGTACGAGGCGTCGTTCCCCTCCGGGACGAGGGCAAGCGTCACCTTTGACACCGTTGGGTCGCTTGAGCTTAAGGCCAGCCTGAAATAGCCCGAGTCATCCGAGAGGAAGCTGCCCTTGGGGGTCCTGTCATTGTGATCGAGTACCGTAACCCTGGGGTCATCCGGGCTCACCCCCACGTTCACCCTTGGGACCATAAACCCTTTGTCGTCCACCGTCCTGAACAGGTGGGACTCACCCTCCGGGCCGATATAGGCCACCCTTACGGGCTTGTCCGCGTCCGGCGTGATAGGCGGGTCGTTCCCGAAGCCAAGCTCGAAATCCTCCGAGGCGTCCCCCGCCTCGACCCTCACCACCCCGGTCGCCACCCCGGGCTCGGGGCTTGCCATGAGGCAGAACAGCCCCGAGCCGTCGGTCACGAAGTCGCTCTTGGCCACCCCGCTCGCGAGATCCTGGACCTGGAAGCCAGGGCTTATCGGGAAGGCCTTTGCGTCAGTCCAAGGCCAGGCGACGCCTATGCCGTTTGAGACCCTGAAGCAGTGTTTCGCGCCCTCCGAGCCGACAAGCCTGATGAGGTAGTTTTTGGCCGCCTTGTACTCCATGGGCATGTCGTAGCGCCTGTCCACGAAGGAGGCCCTTTCGGCAAGCATCAGGGGATCCCGGGAGGCATTTATCGCTCCCGCCGAAGAGCCTGTCCCGGTATCCCTTTTCGGGATATCCAGGTTTACCAGGACCCTGCCCGAAAAACCCTTCATGGCCCCGCCCGTCCCATGCCTCGCCTCCACGGTCAGCCAATCCACCGGGGTGTAGCTTAGCCCGTAGCTCAGGGTGCCCTTGGGGCTTCTCACGGGACTCGGGCTTGAGTAAAGCCCCTCCCCCTCCAAAAACGACCCGGTCCAGCGCTCGTAGCCCAGGCTCGCGGTAATCCTTTCATAGAAGGGAAGTTTGCCGTTAAGCCTAAGATCCCAGCCCGAGGCCGGTCTTTCCAGAAGGCCCTCCCTTAGCTTGGACCCCTTGAAGCCTGTCAGCGGCACGTAGAGGTTGCTTGATGCCCTTATGGGCCCCTTCCACAGCTCGGCGCCAAGGCCGCCCCTTGTGTGCCCGCCCGAGAAATCCCTGTCCAAAAATGCGTTGGCCCCGAAGAGGTAGCCGTCGTAAGGGCCGAACCTCGCGCCAAGGCCAAGGTTCGCGACGGATCTCCCCCTGTCCAGCCTTACCCCCGCCTGGGCGAACCCCGTGAATTTGTCCCTTTCCAAAAATGGGTACAGGAAATCCGCCTGCCCGGTGAACCTCCCCTTCCTGTTGACCCCAAGGGAGACCCTTGCCTTCCCGTATTTCCCGAACCACCCGGAGAGGGCGTTTGACGCCATGGCCGAGCCCCTTGACAGGGCTGCGTCCCCCAGGCCTTGCCCGGAAGATGCCACCCCGCGCCCATCGCTTCCATCCCTTCCTTGGGAGGAAGCTGCGGCACCAGCCATGCCGGTTAGCGCCCTCAAGGCCTCTGTCTCCAAAAAGCCCGGGTCCTTCCCGCCCGGCTCGGTTGTCAAGGCAATGTCGCCAATACTCCCAGGATTTCCCGCTTGCCCTGCCTGCCCCGGGCTCCCTTGAGGCGTCCCGCCTTCCATAGCCCCAAAGGCATAAGCCAAAGCCCCTTGGTAGAGTCCCAGCCCCAGCTCGGGCCCCCCTTCGATACTGAGCCGCAAGGGCTCGTGGAAGTCCCCCACCAGGAGGCCCTTAAGGGGGATCCTCCCCAAGGGGTCGCTCAACCTCTCGTGCCCCCTAAGGTTGGGGAATTTCGGGTTCTTGGCGAACGTCGCCTTCGCTTGCCTTCCTATGGGGGCCCCGTCCTTGGTGATGGCTATCACAAGGTCAAGGGCATTAGGCGATTTTTCCCTCCTTGACTCCACCCGGGCCGAGAGCATGGGCTGCATGGGCTGGGAGGGCTGGGAAGATTGCATTGGCTGGGAGGGCAGGGCGTTAGCCGCCTGCGGCGCATTGCTGCCGTGATCGTAAGGGGCGGCAGGGCGCCCACCCGCGAACGATTCGGCGTTGGGCGCTCTCTTGGCCTTGGGGTTTGCGGGAACCCTTGACACATTGCCCGCATTGGACGCAGTGGAAGCGTTGGCCACGCTGGCACGGCCTTGCACAGGCGCGCTGCGGCTTCCGAGTGGGGCTACAAGGGTTTCGCCCCCATACTCAATGGAGAGAAAGGGGCTTTCCCCTTTTCCGCCAAGCGACACACCCGGCAACCAGAACATGCCGTCATGGCCGACCCGGCCTGGCCCGCTCCTAACGTTTTTAAGCCCCCCGCTAGCTACCACCCTGAACAGGGTCCCGAATGGGAGAGGGGTGTCCCCCGCCATAAGCCGGAAGCCCAGGTCCTTTGTCTCCCCCGGGGAAAGATTCCCGATGGACCAAAGGCTGACGCTTTGCGTGGCGTTATCGGGTTTGGGAACAATCGCGGCCCCCTTGGGGACCTTCTTGCTGGCATTGCCCTCGGCTGGCGTTTTGACCGTTTGGGCGTTTTGCGCCTTACCCGAAGGGCTTCCGGCTTGTGTCCTTCCCTTCTTTGGGGCAGGGTTTTTTGCCACCACCAACTCGTCTTTGTAGGACAGTGGGTTGCTAGGAAGGGCATCCTCCTTTGCGGGATCCTTTTCCCCGGAGAGCCCCCGGAAGGCAAGGCCAAGATCGAGCTCGCCTCCTGAAAGCCTTTCTTCATTGTCGCTTTTTACATCCGATCCCTTCGGGCCAACTTGGCAGGCGGGGATGGAAAGAACGGTTACAAGGGCCGCTATGAGGCAGCTGAGGGAGTATTTGGCGATGGTTCGCATGACTTGGAATCCTGTGCGCTGTGGGAACCCCAAAGAGGGCTCCGCAAAGGGGGATGGGGG
>JAITKK010000223.1 GCA_031278475.1 Deltaproteobacteria bacterium | reverse complement strand
TTCTTTAGGATGTCGTTCGTGGCTGTGATTATGTGGCAGCCGACGGAGTCCGCCTGGAAGACGTTCAGGAGCTCCCGGGGGCTCGCCCAGATGAGCTCCACGTTGGGCGTAGGTCTTAGGAGCTCCACCGCCGCTGCCATGAGCGGCACCGGATCCCTTCCGGTATCGGCTATCCTCCCTGCGAAGACGGAAACGTAGGCAGGTGGGCCACCTGCCAGCTTATCGGCTATCTCCCTCACCTGGCCAAGGGTCATCATGGCGGTTACGTTCAGTTGCACCCCGGCCTTGGCGAGTGTCCCCACAAGAGTGGCTGAGGACTCCCCGCGGCTGTTGGTGATTGGGATCTTCACGTAGACGTTCCCGCCCCATGAGCCGATTTCCTTGGCCTGCCGCTCCATTTCCGGAAACTCGTCCGAGAACACCTCGAAAGACAGGGGCCTGTCCGGGATTAATGAGACTATCTCCTTCGCGAACGCCTGGTAGTCCGATACCCCGGCCTTTCGCATTAGGGTCGGGTTGGTTGTGAACCCCTTGATTATCGGGTTAGCGTACATCTCCAGCATTCCGGCCTTGTCGGCCCCGTCCGCGAACAGCTTTACCTTGAGTTCGTTTACGGTCTTCATTCGGGCTCCTCTCTTTCCAGAATATGTCCCACAGCCTCGCCGAGGCTCTTGCAGGTATGATCCGCTTCCGGGTCGGGCAATTTTTCCTTGTAGCCGTGATCGATGAATATGGTGTATGTCCCGGCCCTGCGGCCGGCCTCTATGTCGCCGGCCCTGTCCCCAACCATGAAGCTTTTCGAGAGATCCAACCCAAACTCCTTGGCTCCCCTTAACAGCATCCCGGGCTTGGGCTTGCGGCAATCGCAGTTGTGGTGGTTGTCGTGGAGGCAGGCGTAAAGGGCGTCCAAGGGGAGAAGGGTTTTCACCTTCTCGTTCATGGCAAGGACATTCTCCAAAGTCCTGGTCCCGCGGGCTACATCCGGCTGGTTGGTAACGCAGACCAGGACGAAGCCCCTCTCTTTAAGCTCAGCGAGCAGTTCCGGGGCCCCCTCGGTGAGTTCCAGGGCATCGGCGTCAATAGGGCCGAATGGCAGCCCGTCCACCACCAGGGCCTTGTTCAGGACCCCGTCCCTGTCGAGGAACACCCCCCGCCTGGCAGCAGTCATTTCCCGGGTGCCATGCTTTCCCACTTGGTGGGGTTAAGCTTCAGGGCCGGGTGGGTCACCAAGAGGTGCCAGATCACCCCGTGGAAGGCCTCAGTGAGCGGGGTTATGTGATCCTTGTTCACGGTAGGGACGATAATGCAGGAATCCGCCACCCTAGCCGTGTAGCCCCCGTCGCGGCCCACAATGCCCACCACAGTGGCCCCTGACCTCTTGGCCTCCTCAAGGGCCTTCACGAGGTTGGCCGAGACGTTCTGCTCAAGGTCGCCCCCGCCGACCGAGAGGGCGAGGATCCCGTCCTCCTTGCGGATCTTGGAGCCTCTGAGCCATTCGACGAAGACCGTGTCCCAGCCCTCGTCGTTGGTCCTGGCCGTGAGCTCGGACACGTTGTCCACCGGTGTGTAGGCCTCGAAGCCGCAGAGCTTTCGGAAGTCGTTGACGGCATGGCTTGCGGAACCTGCCGAGCCTCCCACGCCGAGGATGAAGAGCCTTCCCCCGTTCTTCCGCACCGCCGCCAACAGGTTGGCGGTCTTCTCCACGGCATCAGCCGAGATGCCTTCGGCAACCTCGCGCACCTCCGCCAAAAAATCCTGGCTGAACGTCATCTATCCCCCTATCCCGTCTTGTGGGATGTCGTTTGTGGGCCAATCCATGGCCATTATAGTTGTTCGGGCTTCCAGCGGCGGCCCACATGGGTTACGCTCTTGGGGTCCGCTCTTAGAGCCTCCCGCCCTCAGGACTTGTCGAAGACCAGGAAACGGCCTGACAGGACGGTCCAGACGAACATCACCGGGATGGCCAGGACCTTGGCCAAAAGCGGGTCCAGCCCCAACTGGAAGTGGAACACCAAGATGAACGCCTGGACTATGCCCAGGGACACAAAGCAGGTCAGCAAGTAAATGACAAACTGGGCGGATGTCCTCTTCCGCTGCCTTTCCACCTCGGCGAAAACGTAGTACCTGGTGATGGTGAAGTTGGTGGCGGTTCCAAAGCAGAAGGATATCACCGCCGCTATCATCGGGTGAACCCCCAGGATCAAGGCGATCTTGAAGGAAACCAGATCCATCAAGGTGGCGGTGGTGCCGGATAGAACCTGCCTCACGGCCTGGGCCTTGAGGCTGTTGTCCTGACCCGGGTGGGTCAGGGAGTTCAGGATGAAACCCACCAGAGGCAACTTCACGTGCTGCCCCCTCGGCTCAGGTCTTCCGCCCCAGGTGGAGCTCCAGGTCCCGGACACCCTCAATGGAGCCTATCTCGAAGAACCTCTCGGCCACCTCGAAGCCGGCTAGCTGTTTCCTGAGCGAGAGCCGCGTGAAGACATCGCCCAGGTCGAAGATTTCGGACGGGGTATCGTCCAGGGCCTCCTTGGACAGGCAGTTAAGGCCGTAATCTATGAACTCCATGGAGGGATCGTTTTTTGACTTGTCGTAAACCCTCACCAGCTTGCCGTCGAATATGGCGTTGCTCTTGTCGAAGCGGTTGTTGTTGCGGAATACCGTCATTAGGCCAGATTTGCCGGAGTAAAGGAAGGTCTTGGCCACCTCGCGGTAGTCGGCCTCCAGGTATGAGTCCCCGTACAGGACCATGAAATAGTCGGGAAGCAGGGGAAGGGCCTTGAGAAGGGCCCCGCCGGTGCCAAGGAGCCTTGGTCCGTCGTCGGAGAACAGGATCTCAATTGAGAAGGCGGAGCCGTCCCCCACGGTCTCCTTGATCTGCTCGCCCAAGTGTCCCACGCACATGACGACCTTCTCCACGCCCTTGGCGCCGAGCAGCCTAAGCTGGTGGTTGACAAAGGGCTCACCGGCAATGGGCAAGAGGGACTTGGGTATGTTTTCCGACAGGTCTCCAAGGCGCGTCGCCAAGCCGCCTGCAAGTATCACTACGGGCAACATGGCTGGCCTAGGAATCGGTCATGGCCCGCCGCCGGGGCGGCCTTGCCTGGTTGTGGCCGATGGGGGCACCAAGGGATGGGATCTGTTTCGGTTCCTTTTCGCATATTGTCATTTTACCAGATCCAAGGGGCCGATATGAAGCAGACCTTGGCCATCCAGGCCATGCCTGGCGGGCCAGGCTGGGTCGGCCCTGAAGTTTAAGCATACAATACATGGCAAATATTTGAAATTTATATCCATCAATGGTACTAAGGAAGCTAGCCCTGGGCGTCGGCCGACCCCATGAGCCTCGCTACCAATTCGCCGCACTTAACGAGCCCCGAGATGGACTGCTCCTCTTCCTCGGTGTGCACCTTGTCGTAGCCCGTGGAGATGCCGACCGCCCTTATCCCGAACTTGTTGAAGTAATTTGCGTCCAGGCCGCCTCCCCCGCCCACCACGGCGGGCTCCACCCCAAGGGCCCTGATTGCCCCGGAGGCGAGGGCTATGACCGGATCGTCTTCCGGGACGTCGAAGGCCTCGTATTCCAGGGTGAGGTCCATGTCGCAGCCCGCCCCCCTCTCCTTGGCCGTCCCCTTGAACACCCTGTCAACCTCTGCCAGATAGTCCTTGAGCTCGGATTCCACGTGGCTCCTGGCCTCGCCCTTTATCTCCAGGTAATCGCAGACGATGTTGGTGGCCTTGCCGCCGGAAATGACCCCGTAGTTGGCGGTGGTAACCGGGGAGAGCCGCCCCTCCTTGATGCGCGTCAATGCCTGGGCTCCCACGTTGATGGCGTTCAGGCCCTTTTCAGGGGCCATGCCGGCATGGCTTGACTTGCCGTGGATCCGGATAAGGAACGTGTACTGGGTGGGGGCCTTGTTGACTATGGTGCCGAAGGGACCGCCTGTGTCCAGCACGTAGGCCATTTTGGAGACAAGTCCACTTGGATCAAGGTTCCTGGAGCCCAAAAGGCCGACCTCCTCGGCAACCGAGAAGACCACCTCCACCGGCCTGTGTGGAAGCCCCCCATCCTTTACCCTGCGGATTCCGTCGAGGATTGCGACAATCCCTGCGACATCATCCGCCGCCAGTATGGTGTCGCCGGAACTCACTATCCTGTCCTCGGACTCCTTTACGATGGGGACGATTTTGCCCGGGTTTGAGACCCTGTCCATATGGGCGGAGAACAGAAGGGGGCTCTTACCGGGATCCCCGGGCCAGCGTGCTATGAGGTTGCCGCAGTCGCCGTTTATAAGGCCACCAGCATTGTCCTCTTCAACCCCGAGGCCAAGTTCCTTGAGCTTTATCTTGAGTACGTCCGCAATCTTCCTTTCCTTGAAGGAATGCGCCGGGACCTGGACCAGCTCCAGGAATTCGTCTATTATCAACGGGAACGCCACTTTTTGACTCCATTTACCCAAGATGCGGCATTGACCTAGATGCGATTAGGGTACATCGGCCTAGCTTAAGCCAGCATAATTAGTATCTGCTATTTAATCTGATTATTAATTTTGAGTGAGGACTTGCAAAAGCTGGGGAAACCCGGAAAGCCATGGCAGCGTACCGGCCTTCCGACATGTTCGGCCATATTCGGACATGTTAGGCTATGGGCCAAAGCTTAAGCCCAATGCGCATAACCAAATTTATTGTACACCATGGTATGCCCATAATGCAAGGAAAATTGTCGCAAATATCACGCAGTATAAGCGAATATTCCTTAACGGGATATAAAATTCGATAATTTTGGAAATTCTACCTAACGCACGATTGGTGTTTAAGAAAAGCTTCGCCTAAGAAAGATGTATTCGAATATATGCTTGAAAGTTAGGCCCTTACGACATAGTCCGTCACACATTGATTTTCATTAGCAAAAATGTTGGCAAATTTAGGCACATATCGTTTTTTGCTTTACGCAAAATGCCGCAAAGGCCCAAATTAGTATAGAACCGTTCTTGCCATTCATCTTGCCATTGACCTTCTTACGTAAATATTTTGAACCCAATTGATTCCTTTCACAAGAGTTCCCGCACGTTGAAGTATGGCTATTCCAACAATACCTCATTGTTTGAAAGGCCATGAAAATAAATGGCCCTTGTGGGCTGCGACCTCAATAAACCGGAAAGTTCTGGTCAAACATGGCCTGCAAGAACAAAACCCGATTGCGACAAAGTGCGCCCGTAATTGGAATGGGCTTCTTGGAGCATCGGCAAAATTTCTAAAAGGAATACTGATATTAGACGCATTTAAGATATATTATATGTAAATATAGCTAATAATTGATTTATAATGGTTTATAATGAAATTTAATATACTGGTTTTTGTGTTGATTTTAGGAACGCCATCCCCTAAAGTTGATTCGTCGACACAGGCGATTTTGGCATCCTTGCGGGAATTGGCACTACCAATCAACCCAAAATTCCATCCTAGCATACACGATTCGCCTTTCCTTGGCGCATTCATATGATTGCAGGTTTCCACTTTATGCCGCTTAGACACGCTTAAACCCCTTTTGTTCTTGGCATGACTTCATTCCATCGACTAGGAACCAGGTTGCAGTATTATGAGTATTGAGATAATAACGACAGTCGCGGGATCCGCTGTCTTCTTCCTGCTTTTCACCGTTTCATTGGGATTTTGGGGACGGCTTTTGCTAAGGGCTCTGGGGATAAAAGAAGAAAACGGTTATGGTTCGCCTCTTCCCTTGGTTGCGACTATCGCAACCCTTGCCTTAGTACTAAGGTATGTCTTCTACCTGACCCATAACTTCGATCTGCTTTTCTCTTTGATCTTCATCCTAGGCCTACTTGGCTTTGTTGTAGAGTTGCTTCTTTATCTTCTTAAGGGATTAAAGCCCGACATTGAAAAGCATTCACTTGTGTCAAGCTTCACAGAAAAGCATTCCCTAATCCTTACGGGGCTTGCTGTCTGCGTCGTGTGTTCTGCGTATATGTGCCTGATATGGCCGTCTCGGACTATGGAGCCATGGCTATCTAACCACATGGATTTTTACTACTGGATTTTCTCATCCGACTACTGGAGGGGCCTTGCGGATGCTACAATAGGCTCAAAATATGGTTATCAGAATTGGCCGTTCGACTCGTTTGGGGCCTTCATTCTTTTCAGCTTTTTCGCATCGGCCAAAGGCGGGCAGACCTTCATGGCCGCACCGTATTTCTTGGTTACCTTGCTTTCTTGGATAGGCATTTGTGCATATAGCATAATCCGCTCCGTTTTCAGGCTTCCAAGAATCGTAGCCCTGCTACTGGCCTTAGGATTGGTTGGTGGCAACTTTTTCAACTACATAATTCTCAAAGGTTATTTTGGACACATTGTCGGATTGGTAGGATTTCTGACCTGCTTAACGGTCGTGTTCTCAGCTACCAGCACTAAAGGCATCAAGGAATCTGCTTTTGTGCTGTTTTTCCCGATCCTCTACCTCTTCGTCTGCTACCAAGCCGTCTTCGTTGTGTTCGTGTCAATGGTGTTTTT